>JASHUY010000220.1 GCA_030039755.1 Acidimicrobiales bacterium | reverse complement strand
ACCGTCTGGGCCTCGAGGCTGACTGGTTGAACGACTCCGCCAAGGCGTTCCTTCCGGGTGACGATCCCGACCGAGTCGGCGTCTACGAAGGCCCCCACCTGAGTGTTGCTGCTGCCTCCCCCCGGTTTCTCCTTGCAATGAAGCTCCTCGCTGCGCGAGTAGAACGCGACACGGACGACATCAGAGCGCTCTACAAGATGTGCGGTTTTGAAACCGCCGAAGATGGCATGGATCTCGTTGAGGAGGCGTACCCCGCGGCGATCAATCCACCTCGAACTCAATTCCTCCTCCAGGAGCTGTTCCCAGCCAAGGGGAGGTCCCGGGCCGAAGAGCGCTTGCGACGGCACGAGGGCCCAGACTTGGGACTGTGAGAGGAGATCCACCGCGTCGTGGTTCGCGTCGTGGAAGGTCCGACGTCGCGAAGTGGCTGATAGCGGACTCGGTCGGTCGGTGCCCGGCAGGACTCGAATCTGGACATTCCACGCCGTGGTTCGCAAACCACCGAGGGTTTCTCACGCCGCGGGCAACCTTTCGGAGCCCCGGAGGGGTTGGACAATACGATGACCCTTTCCGGACGTCACGTGGTCCGCAGGACGTCTGCCGATCAGGTCCGTGAGGAGTTCGACCGCTTCGTCACCTCGGCGGCCGCTGACCTCCTCCACCTCGCGTACCTCGTCGTCTGGGACCTTTCCGCGGCCGAGGACGTAGTCCAGGAATGCTTGCTCCGGGTAGCGCGCCGGTGGCCGCGCGTCCGGAGGATGGAGCGACGTGACGCCTACACCCGTCGCGTGCTCGTCAACCTCGCGATCGACGACGTCTCCCGGAACCGCCGGCGGCGCGACGAGCTTGATCACCACGGCGTCGAGGGAGCCGGCACGCCGGACGTCGCGGTCGGCACATCGCTCGAGGCCGTCGACCTCCGCCACGAGCTCGTCGACGCGCTTGGCCACCTCGCGCCCCGCCAGCGTGCCGTCCTCGTCCTGCGCTATTTCGCCGACATGACCGAGGAGCAAGCGGCAGAGGTCCTCGACTGCTCGGTCGGCACCGTGAAGAGCACCGCCTCACGCGCCCTCGAGCGCATGCGCGAGCACTACGACGTAGTCCCCCGGTCCGAGCTGTCCGCAGCCGAACGCGTCGCCGTGGGGACGCACACAAACGGACGCCACAACCCAACGAACGAAAGCGAGCAGAGATGACAATGCAGCAACTCGAGCGTGACCTCGCACACGTCCTGCGCGATCGGGCGGAGGACGTGACCGCCTCCGCGGTCACCCGTGTCCGGGCGGCCGACTACCACCCCCGCGTCCACCGGGTGACCCCACGTCTCACCGCGGGTGCGATCGCCGGCGTGGTCGCGTCCAGTGCGACCGTCGCGGCGGTTGTCTCGGTCGTCGGAGCCCCAACCGCCTTCGCCGGCTGGAAAGCCTCCCCGGGGACAGGTACAGCCAACTCGATCTCGACCGCACAGGCGACCTGCAGCTCCCGTCTCGGACAGCAGCAGCCCGGCTCGACATCGACCAACGCGGTCTCGTGGAGCCCCGTGGTGACGGACGTGCGCGGGCCGTACACGCTCGTCGCCTATGACGGCTCGACAGGCGAGGCCGAGGCGACGTGCCTCGTGTCAGCGACATTCACATCGGTGTGGCAGGGAAAGCGCTCGGCGACAGGGGAGGAGACCTCGTCGCTGGTCGGCGTCGCATCCAGGGAGGGGGGCTCAGGAGACGTGAGCATGCTCGTCGGCGGCGCGCTCGGCAGCGGGCTCGCACCGGTGACGGAGCTCCACGCCGACGCCTCGGGGCAGGGCCGCTATACCCTCGTGCAGGGTCAAGTGCCCAAGACAGTCGCGACGGTGACGCTCGGGCGCAGCGGTGGCGGGGTCGTGCAGGCCACCACGAACGACGGGTGGTTCGTCGCGTGGTGGCCAGGGACAGCGAACGCGACCTCGGCGCAGCTCACCTCGGCGACGGGGACGACCACGACGACGCTCTCCTTCTCAGCCGGCCCAGGCCCCGGCCCTGGCGGTCCCTGTGCTGCCAACGCGACGACGACACCGGGCTCCACGACAACGACGCCGGTCTCGACGACGACCACACCCGGCTCGACGGCGACCACACCCGGCTCGACGGCGGGAGGAGCAACCGTCGAGGCGGCAGGGTCAACTCCCCAGAGCGCACGGTGCAGCGGCGACCCTGGCACCACTTCCGGGGCCACAACAACCACATGAGCCCCCCCAACCCCGCCCGCTACACGAGCCTGCGTTCCGTGGCCCAGTACGCGAGCTGGTGACGGGTGGTCAGCTGCAGCTTCCGGAGCACCGCAGAGACATGGGTCTCCACGGTCTTCACCGAGATCGAGAGCTCCCGTGCGACCTCCTTGTAGGTGTAGCCACGGGCGATCAATCGGAGCACCTCGCGCTCTCGTGACGAGAGCTGGTCCAGCTCGGGGTCGACGGACACGGGCGCAGACTCGGGCGGCATGGCCGCGAAGGCGTCGAGGACGAACCCTGCGAGCCGCGGCGAGAAGACGGCATCACCTCCGGCCACTCGTCGAATCGCCTCGACCAGCTCACCTCCGGAGATCGTCTTCGTCACATAGCCCCGAGCACCGGCCCTGATGACCGAGATCACGTCCTCCGGCGCGTCGGAGACGGACAGCGCGAGGAACCGGACCTCCGGCGCGAGCTGCCGCGCCTCTTCGATCACCGTCTGACCACCACCACGGGGTAGGTGCACGTCGAGAAGGACGACGTCGGGACGGCGCTCGACGATCATCTCCACGGCGGCCGCGACCTCGTCCGCTTCGCCGACGACCTCCACCGCGTCGCCCAGCTCGGCGCGCACCCCTGCACGGAAGAGGTGGTGGTCGTCCACGAGGAAGACCCGCGGGCGCGGTCCGTGCTCGCGGGACGACTCGACGAGAGTGCTCACCGCGATCCGTCCCGGGGCGCAGTGAGCTCGACCTCGGTTCCTTCCCCGAGGGCGCTCCGGATCACGGCACACCCGCCGTTGCGGAGCATCCGCGCCTGGATCGACTGCGCGATGCCGCGACGGTCAGGTGCGACATCGTCCAGCTCGAAACCCTTCCCCCGGTCGCGCACGAACACCGATACCTTGTCGCGCTCGACCTCTGCAAACAGCGAGATCGACGAGGCCCCCGACCACTTCGCGGCGTTCACCGTCGCTTCGCGCGCGGCGTCGAGGAGCCCGCGCAACCGGTCGTCGAGCGGGCAGTCCCCGACGACGACCACGTCGACGACGATCCGGTGCGCGACCTCGACCTCCGCGGCAATTGCCCGCACTGCCGCCGCGAGCGTCGTCACTTCGGCGCCGACCGCCCCCGGGATCTCCCCGTCGAACAGCCACGCACGGAGCTCCCGTTCCTGGCTCCGGGCGAGCTGCACGATGCGATGGGGGTCGTCGGACGCACGCTGGATGAGCGCGAGCGTCTGCAGCACGGAGTCGTGCACGCGGGCGGCCATGTCCGCACGCTCCTCGGCACGCACACGGGCCTGCCGCTCCGCCATCAGGTCGCGGGCGATGCGGATCCACCAGGGTCCGAAGAGAACGACCACCCCCGCGAGAAGCACCGCGACCCCTGCGACCATCCGCTCCAACGGGAGGGCGTGGCGGTGGTGCACCGCGAGCACCGCGACGCCACCGACGAGCAGCGCGGCACCGACGACGATGCGCAAGAGGAGCGCGCGTCGGCTCGACCCCGATTCCATGCCGACCCGGACCGGGGCTCGACGGAGCCACTCGCGCTCTTCGCTGTCCACGTTGCGCCACAGCAGCACGCCGCCGGCCGCGCAGAGGAACAGCGGCCACGCCGCGGAGGTCAGCGGACCGATCCGGAGCGCGTTGCCGATCACGTAGAGGAGGATGAGAGCAGGAAGGAACGCGAGCGCGAGCACCATCCCCTGGCGGTCCTTCAGGACCCTGGTCCCGATGCTCTCGTCGTGTCCCTGCAACGGCATGAGCAGCCAGGCGCCCAGGTACAAGGCGAGCCCGCACCCCCCGAAGACGGTGAGCACCGCGAAGGCGATGCGGACCAGGGTGACGTCGATCCCCAGGCGCTTCGAGATGCCGCCCGCGACGCCCCCGAGGATCCGGTCGTCTGGCGAGCGCTCCCACCGGCCGCGGAAGCAGTCGGGACGGGGGTGGCGGCCGTACGACGCCCTGCGTCCCCGACGCCCACGCCCGAACACGGTCGACCAGGGTGGAAGGAATGTGCCCGGAGGTTGCCCAGGCGCGGGCGTCACCGCACCGGGTGGGGGCGGTAGGGGGGGCGCGGGCGGCGCGGGGGGCGGCGGCATCCGGGGGGGCGGTGGGCTCCCCTGCGCGGGCAACGGTGGCGACGTCCGATCCAGGGGTTCTGCGATGGACCAATGATCGCGCCCTGGGTGCGCCCCGGGCATCGGGGGGCTCCCTGACCCGACCCGCGGCGTCTCGGGGTCGGGAGCGGTGCATCCCCGATGGCGCCCTCGACCCCCCGGGCGCAGGATCGAGGCATGCAACCGACCACTCACACCGCAGAACCGACCCGATCCCTGCGCAGGGCGACCGAGGGCCGGATGATCGCCGGCGTGTGCGCGGGCCTGGCCGACTATTTCGACGTCGACGTGGTCCTCGTGCGCATCGTTGTCGCAGTGCTCGCCCTCATCGGGGGGATCGGCCTGCCGCTCTACCTCGCGGCCTGGCTGCTCGTGCCCGAGGAGGAGACGGACACCAGCATCGCCGAGCACCTGATCCGGGACGTGCGGTCGCCGCATGATTGGCCGGCGCACGTGCGCGCGTTCCAGGGGTCCGATGGAGACCAGGACGGGGGAGGCCACGATGTGCGGGCAAGCTGACTACCGGCGGCGCCCGGTCGCACCCGACCCCACGCTCCGCATCGGAGACGTCGAGCGCAACCAGGCGGCTGAGGCCCTCTCCCAGCACTACTCGGCCGGTCGCCTCGACGACGCGGAGCTGAAGGACCGGCTCGATCGAGCAATGGGCGCGAAGACCGGCGCCGACCTCGCCGGGCTCATGACCGACCTCCCGCCGCTCGATCCGGCAGCGCCGCCCTCCCCCCCGTCTCATCCACCGCGGCGTCGCCGGACCGGGCTCTGGGTCGTCCTCGGCCTGATCTTCGTGCTGCTCGCGTTCTCGCACGGGCCGTTCTGGTGGGGCCCGTGGTGGACGCTCTTTCGGGTCCCGTGGATCATCGTCGCCGTCGTGTGCGTCGTCCTGTGGCGCCGGTCCCGGCGTCGACGCTGGCATCCCGAGGTCTCCTGACCGGCACGCGATCGGCCCCGCTTCCCGCTCGGCGCAGCGCCGGGCGGGATCGGCCTCGAGAGGTCAGACCGGACGCACCGAAAGCCCGCGTGCAGCGAGATGGGCCTTCGCCTCGGCGATCGTGTGCTCCCGGCGGTGGAAGATCGACGCGGCGAGCACCGCGTCGGCTCCGGCCGCAGCGCCGGCCGCCAGGTGGTCGAGCGTCCCGACGCCGCCCGACGCCACGACGGGGACGTTCACTGCGTCGACGACCCTACGCGTCAGATCGAGGTCATAGCCGTCGCGGGTGCCGTCGCGGTCCATCGAGGTGAGGAGGATCTCCCCCGCGCCGAGTCCGACCGCCCGCTCCGCCCACTCCACGGCGTCGGTCCCCACCGGCCTGCGGCCACCGTGCGTGCACACCTCCCACCCCGCGCGCGCGTCGCCCTCCCGTCGCCGCGCGTCGATGGCGACGACGACGCACTGCGCGCCGAGCTCGCCAGCGAGCTCCGCGACCAGCTCCGGCCGTTCGAGCGCGGCGGTGTTCACGGCGACCTTGTCGGCACCCGCGCGAAGAAGGCGGCGCGCGTCGTCACGCCCGCGCACGCCGCCACCGACGGTGAAGGGGATGAAGACCTGTTCTGCGGTACGCGCGACGACGGAGAGCATGACGTCCCGCCCCTCCGACGACGCGGTGATGTCCAGGAAGGTAAGCTCGTCCGCCCCCTCGGCGTCGTAGCGCGCGGCGAGCTCCACGGGGTCTCCGGCGTCCACGAGGTCGACGAAGCGCACGCCCTTCACGACGCGACCGCCGGTCACGTCCAGGCAGGGGATCACCCGGACGCTGTGCACGCGGCCATCGCCTCCTTCACGCTCATCGAGCCGTCCACCAACGCGCGCCCCACCACCACGCCCGCCAGCGACCGCCCCCTCGCGGGCGAGCGCAGGCCGGCGAGCACCGAGAGATGGGCGGCGCCCCCCACCCCGCCGGACGCGACCACGTCGAGGTCGGTCCCGTCCAGGACCCGCGACAGGCCCTCGGTGTCGGGCCCCTCGAGCGTCCCGTCGCGGTCGATGGCCGTCACGACCACCGAAGCGAGCGGTACGCCGGCCCATGCGGCCAGCAGGTCGGAAGGGTCCACCGACGCCCGGTCGGTCCAGCCACGGAGCGCGAGCTCGAGGGCCCCTCCCGGCGCGCGCCGGTAGTCGAGCCCCGCGACGATCCGTCCCGGATGCCGCACGGCGTGACGTGCGGCGAGGTCGGGATGTGCGATCGCGGCGGTGCCGAGCACGACGCGGTCGACGCCTTCAGCGAGGAGGGCTTCGACGCCCTCTTCGTCGCGCACGCCACCTCCGACTTCCACGCGCGCACCGGCGCGGCGCGCGGCGGCAGCCACCGAGAGCACGACCGCGCGGTTGACCGGCTCACCGGTGCGCGCGGCGTCGAGATCGACCACGTGGAGCCACGACGCGCCCGCGGCGAGGAACCCGCCGGCCACCTCGAGCGGGTCCCCGAAGCTCCGGGACGCGCCGAACTCCCCCTTCACGAGCCGGACCGCGCGGCCGTCCATCACGTCCACGGCGGCGAAGAGCTCCATCACGCGGCGCAACGGGCCACGAAGTTCGCGAGCATCGCGAGCCCCGTGACACCGGACTTCTCAGGGTGGAACTGCGTGCCCCACACCGCGCCGGTCTCCGCCGCCGCCGCGATCGGGCCGCCGTAGTCGCACGTCGCCACCGTCTCGGGTCCGATCCCGGGCGCGTAGGAGTGGACGAAGTAGACCCACGCCTCTGCGCCGAGGCCCGCCAGCAGCCCCGACGGACGGAGGGACGCCAGCGCGTTCCACTGCATCTGCGGGGTCTTCACCGACGGCGGCAGGCGGCGGACGGTCCCGCGGAGCACTCCCAGTCCCGACCGCCCCGGCGCCTCCTCGGAGCCGTCGTAGAGCAGCTGGAAGCCGACGCAGATACCGAGGAACGGCACGCCCGCGTCGATCGCGCGCACGGCGGCGTCGCGGAGACCGGAGCGCGCGAGCGCGTCGGCGCACGGGCCGAACGCGCCGACGCCCGGCAGCACCACGCCGGCGGCGCCCTCGACGTCGGCGGGGTCGGTCACGAGCCGCGCCGACGCGCCCACCCGGGTGAGCGCGCGCTCGGCCGAGCGCAAGTTGCCGATGCCGTAGTCGAGGACCGCGATGGCCCTTCGAGGGGTGCTCACGGTGCGCCGGTCAGAGGGTCCCCTTGGTGGACGGCACGTTCCGGCCCTCCACCCTGACCGCGTCGCGCAGCGCGCGAGCCACGCCCTTGAACACCGCTTCCACCACGTGGTGCGTGTTGCGGCCTTCTCGGCGGCGGACGTGGAGCGTGATGCCCGCGGCGACCGTGCACGCCCGCCAGAACTCCTCGGCGAGCTGGGGGTCGAATGGGGGCGAGCCGAGGCCCGGGGTGTCGGGCGCGAAGGGCACGTCGTACGCGAGGTACGCGCGGCCGGACAGGTCGAGCGCCACCTCCACGAGCGCCTCGTCCAGGGGCAGCAGGCTCGACGCGAACCGTCGTACGCCCGCCTTGTCGCCGAGCGCCTCGGCGAGGCACCCGCCGATCACGATGCCGACGTCCTCGACGGTGTGGTGGGCGTCGACGTGGAGGTCCCCGTCCGCGCGGACGGTGAGGTCGAAGCCGCCGTGCGCCGCGAGTTGGGAGAGCATGTGGTCGAAGAAGGGGAGCCCCGTCGTCACGTCCGCGCGGCCCGAGCCGTCCACGTCGAGCACCACCTCGACCACCGTCTCTTTCGTCGAGCGGCGGCGATCCGCGCGCCGGGCGCCCTCCGTCCGCGCGGGCGCGGGCACTGGCGGTGACGCCGGTACCGTCTCGGAGCTGCTCATCGCAACGCTCCCGCGAGCGCCTCGAGAAACCGCTCGTTCTCCTTCGGCGTGCCCACGGTGACGCGCAGGCATCCCTCGAGGCCCTCGCGCGTGGAGAAGTCGCGCACGAGCACGCCGTCGGCCAGCAGCGCGGACCACACGTCGCGCGCGTCCTTTGCGCGCGGACGGAACAGCACGAAGTTCGCGTCCGACGGCCACGTCTCGACGTCGAGCTCGCCGAGACCCTGCGCGAGCTGGGCACGCGCGTCGGCGACCTTCCGCACGCGCTCGGTCATCTCGTTCTCGTGCCGCAGCGCCAGCACGCCGGCCAGCTGGGTCTGGGCGGACAGGTGGTACGGCAGAGCTGCGGCACGGCACCCGGCAACCACCTGAGGGTCCGCCACGAGGTACCCGAGCCGCGCGCCCGCCATCGCCCAGGTCTTGGAGAACGTGCGGACGACGACGAGACCCTCGGCGCCCCCGCCCGCGGGCTGCGGGCCGCCGGCGGGCTCGCCACCGTCGCCGGCGGGCTCTGGGCCGCCGTCGTGAGCCCCCCGGAGCGTGAGCGCCGACCAGCTCGAGAACTGGCCGTAGGCCTCGTCGACGACCACGAGCCCCGGAGCGGCCTCGACGACGGCCGCGACCGCGTCGGGGTCCTCGGTGCGTCCCGTCGGGTTGTTGGGCGAGCAGAGGAACACCACGTCGGGGTCGGCGCGTTCGATGGCGCCGGGCCACCGGTCGGGGTCGATCCTGAGGTCGGCGCCGCGCGTCTCGGTCACGACCTCCATGCCCGTCAATCCCGCGATGTGCGCGTGGAGCGCGTAGGTCGGTTCGAAGACGAGCGCACGCCGCCCGGGCCCCCCGAACGCGAGGAGCAGGCACTGGAGCACTTCGTTCGAGCCGTTGGCGCAGAAGACCTCCCCGGCGCCGACGCCGTGCAGCGCTGCGACCGCGCGGGAGAGCCCTGACGCGTCGCGGTCCGGGTAGCGGTGGAAGTCCACGTCGCCGACGGCCTCGGCGAGCGCCCGCTGCCACGTGACGGGCGGTGGGTACGGCGACTCGTTGGTGTTCAACCGCACCTCGGCTTCGGCCTGCAACGACTGGTACGAGCCGAGCGACGCGAGTTGTGCGCGTAAGGGGACGAGCGCGCTCACGGGCCGCCCCTTCCGAGCGCGGCCAGGCGCAGGGTGATCGACGCCGCGTGCGCGGGAAGACCCTCGGTCTCCGCCAGCGTCTCGACGGCGGGACCGAGTGTCTCGATCGCGCCGGGTTGCGCGATCACCGCGTGGATGTGCCGGCGGAATTCGTCGGCCCGGAGCGCGGACGCGAAGCGCGCGGTCCGGTTCGTCGGCAGCACGTGGTTCGGGCCCGCGACGTAGTCGCCGAGGCTGGCCGGCGACCAGGGTCCGCAGAACACCGCCCCGGCCGCGCGCACCGCGCCGAGAAGGTCCTCCGCCCCGTCGAAGAGCAGCTCCAGGTGCTCCGGCGCGATCACGTTGGCCACGGCGACCGCGTGCTCGGCACCGTCGACGATGCACGTGTAGCCCCCGTCGCCGAGCGTGGCGGCGAGGTCCTCGCGACGCGGTGACGCCGCGACCACGCGCTCGAGCGCGGCCTCCACCTCGTCGGCCTTCTGCTCGGACCACGTGAGGAGCCAGGCGAGCCCGTCGGGGCCGTGCTCGGCCTGCACCGCGAGGTCGATCGCCGCGAACTCCGCGGGCGTGTCGGGCGAGGCGACCACCACCACCTCCGACGGGCCGGCGAACGCGGAGGCCACCCCGACGACGCCGTTCAGCTGGCGCTTGGCCTCCGCGACGTAACGGTTGCCAGGGCCCACGACCACGTCCACGCGGCGCACCGACTCGGTCCCGTAGGCCATGGCCGCGATCGCCTGCGCGCCGCCGATCGCGTACACCTCGTCCACCCCTC
>JASHUY010000032.1 GCA_030039755.1 Acidimicrobiales bacterium | reverse complement strand
CGTCGGCGGAGGAAACTCCGGGCGCAATACCGCCATCGTTCGCTCCAACTACCTGACGCCCGAGGGTGTTCGCTTCTACGACCGGTCGGTCCACTTGTACGAGCACCTCTCGGCCGACCTCAACTTCAACGTGATGTTCTCCCAGCGCGGGCACCTCACGCTCGCCCACTCGGACGCTTCCCTCAGGACTATGGCCTGGCGAGCCGAGGTCAACAAGCTCGAGGGCATCGACTCCTTGATGATCGGGCCGGACGAGATCAAGAAGCTCGTCCCGTTCCTCGACACCTCGACCGAAACCCGCTATCCGGTCCTAGGTGCCCTCTACCACCCGCCCGGCGGCACGATCCGCCACGACGCGGTCAACTGGGGCTATGCCCGCGGCGCTGACGCGCTAGGCGCCGAGATCCACCAGAACACCGAGGTGGTCGGCATCGACGTCGAGGACGGGAAGGTCAGAGGGGTGCGGACCAACCGAGGAACGATCTCGACGCCGATCGTCGTCAACTGCACCGCCGGCCACGCAACCCTGCTATCCGACATGGTCGGGGTGGGGATGCCGGTGATCACCCACCCGCTGCAGGCGGCGGTGACTGAGCCGGTCAAGGTGTTCCTCGATGCCGTGGTGGTCTCCGGAACGCTACACGTCTACGTGTCACAGACCGACCGGGGCGAGCTCGTCTTCGGCGCCAGCACGGACCCGTACGCGTCGTACTCAATGCGAGGCTCGCTGGAGTTCACCGAGGAGCTCGCCGCACACGTTCTAGAGTTGATGCCGTCGATCAGTCACGTCCGCCTGCTGCGGCAGTGGTCGGGGCTCTGCGACATGACGCCCGACTTCTCGCCGATCATGGGTGTGACTCCGGTGAAGGGATTCCTCGTCGACGTCGGCTGGGGGACGTACGGGTTCAAGGCCGGTCCGGTGGCCGGCGAGGCGATGGCAGAGCTGATCGCGACCGGCAACACGCCCGACCTGATCGCGCCGTTTGACCTCGCGCGGTTCGCTGAGGGGCGTCTGGTCGGTGAAAAGGGCGCAGCGTCGGTAGGGCACTGAGCGAGGAGCTCGAGGAGCAAGCGATGATCCGTATCCCCTGCCCGTTCTGCGGGCTGAGAAATTGCGACGAGTTCGTCAATAAGGGCGAGTCCAAGCGACGGCCGGCGGTCGGCGCCGCGAGCCGCGAGGAGTGGCGCGCGTACCTCTACGACCGCGTGAACCCAGAGGGCTGGGTGCGCGAACGGTGGTACCACCGAGCAGGCTGCCGCCGCTACATCAAGGTGGAGCGACACACGTTCACCAACGAGATCCGCAGATCCGAGCCGGCGGGAACATGAGCGCGACCTTCGACACCGCCGTCGGCATCCGCCGCCTGCCCGGACAGGTCGGCGAGGTGATCGACCGGTGTTCCCCACTCACCTTCACGTGGAACACCAGGAGCTATCAGGCATTCAAGGGGGACACCATCGTCTCGGCGTTGCTCGCCTCCAACGTCACCGTTTTCTCTCGGAGCTTCAAGTACCACCGGCCCCGCGGCGTGCTCACCGCGAGCTTCCTCGACCCGGGCTGCACCTTCCAGGTCGGCGACGAGCCCAACGTTCGGGGCGCGCACCGACGCGTCGAACCCGGGATGGTCATAAGGGCCCAGAACGGATGGCCGTCCCTCCGATACGACGTGAAGTCAGTCAATCAGCTGGTCGGCCGGTTCCTCGGCCCTGGCTTCTACTACAAGACCTTCATGAGGCCTGAGCGACTGTGGCCAGTGTACGAGCAGGTGCTCAAACGCTTTGCCAGTGGCGGCAAGGTCTCCGTCGACTCAGACCGCGGTTACTACGACAAACGGTATGCCCACCCCGACGTGCTCGTCGCCGGAGGAGGGCCCGCCGGCATAGCGGCCGCGCTGTCGGCCGCGGAGCGCGGCGCCGAGGTGCTTCTCGTCGAGGAGGAGTACGAGCTGGGGGGCCATCTCCGGTGGGGCGGCCAGGCAAGCCGCTCGGCGCTGGCCGAGCTCCGGGCCGCGGTCGCCGGCCACCCGGGCATCGAGGTGCTCACCAACTCCGTCGTCACCGGCCGGTACGACGACAACTGGGTCGCCGTCATGCAGCGCCGCGACCCCGAGCTGCCGGGGGGCGGGTTCGGGCCGGCCGGCTCGCCGGTGCGGGAGCGTCTCGTCAAAGCGCGGGCCGGCGTCCTGGTGGTAGCACCCGGTCTCGTCGAGCGGCCCTACGTGTTCGAGGGCAATGACCGCCCCGGCGTGCTCCTTTCGACCGCCGCCCGCAGGTTGATCAACCTCTGGGCGGTGAAGCCGGGGGAACGCGCGGTGGTGTTCACCGCCAACGCCGACGGCGACGAGGCGGTGTCCGACCTGGAGCGGGTCGGCGTGGAGGTGGCCGAGGTCGTCGATGCGCGCCGCGGCGGGGACGTGGTGCGGGCAACCGGCGGTCGCAACGGCGCGCTGTCCGCGGTCGTGCTGGGCGATGGCACCAAGATCGACTGCGACGTGCTGGTCACCGCCGTCGGCTGGACTGCCCCCACCTCGTTGCTCAACATGGCCGGCGACAAGCCGGTGTACGAGCCGAGGGCGGCCCGGTTCCTGCCGGGCGGGGGGCTCCCGGACACCGTGCTGGTCGCGGGCGGCATCGCCGGAGACGGGTCCCTAGGCGAGCTGGTCGCCCACGCGCGCGTCGTCGGCGCGACGGCTGCGGCGCGGGCCGCCGGCGTCGCCGACCCTGCCGCAGCCAGCCACTCCCCCGCTCTGCGGCTCGATGAGCATCCGGCGCTGTTCCGGGGTCGCACCCACGGGATGGTCGACTTCTCCGAGGACGTCTCCTCCAAGGATCTCGTCGCCGCGGCTCGGGAGGGCTACGACTCGATCGAGCTGATGAAGCGGTACACGACCGCCACGATGGGACCCTCCCAGGGCAAGCTGGAGACGGTCAACGCGGTGGCGGTGCTGTCGGAGGTGACCGGCCGGACCATCGAAGAGACGGGGACCACGGTGTGGCGTCCGCCCTACGCCCCGATCAGCTTGGGAGCGTTGGGCGGAAGGATCCTCGAACCGGTGCGCCGCTCACCAATGCAACCCTGGCACGAGGCACACGGGGCGAGGTCCCTCGTCGCTGGCCAGTGGGTGCGCCCCGACCACTACGGCGACCCTGAGTCCGAAGTCCTAACGGTGCGCGAGCGGGTCGGGATCATCGACGTGACGCCTCTGGGCAAGCTGGACCTGCGCGGTCCGGACGTACCCGACCTGCTCAATCTGCTCTACGTCAACAAGTGGTCCAAGCTCGCCATCGGCGGCGTCCGGTACGGCGTGATGTGCGCGGAGGACGGCGTCGTTCTCGACGACGGCGTGACCGGACGCCTCGGCGAGGAACACTACGTCATGTCGACGACCTCGTCGGGGGCGGCGACGGTGTGGGAATGGGTGGAGGGTTGGCTGCAGACCGAGCACCCCGATTGGCGGGTCCACGTCACCCCGGTCAGCACCGCATTCGCCTCGGTCAACATCGCCGGACCGCGCTCACGCGACTTACTCGCGCGGGTCTGCTCGGACGTCGACCTCGCGGGCGACGCCTTTCCGTACATGCACGTCAGGAGCGGGACCGTCGCCGACGTTCCCGGGTGCTGGATGTGGAGGATCGGCTTCACCGGGGAGCTCAGCTACGAGGTCCACGTCCCCGCGAGCTACGGCCTCCACGTCTGGGAGGCTCTCCTGATAGAGGGGGAGGACCTCGGTGTGTGCGCCTTCGGCGTCGAGGCTCAGCGGATCATGCGCCTGGAGAAGGGGCATCTCATCGTCGGGCAGGACACGGACGGGCTCACGAAGGCGTTCGGCGCGGGCCTCGATTGGCTGGTGAAGCTGGACAAGGTCGACTTCGCCGGGAAGCCCGAACTCGTCTGGCAGGAGCGCGAGGAGTATCCGCGCCTCGTCGGGCTCCAGCCCGAGGACCCTGCGATCGTCCCTCCTGAGTCGAGCCTCCTCGTCGAAGGGAACCGGATCGTCGGGCGCGTCACGTCCAGCCGGCATTCGCCGACGCTCCGTCGCAGCATCTGCCTCGGCTTTCTCGACTCGGAACTGGCCTTCGCCGGCACGGGCGTCACCGTCCTGCTGCCTGACGCGCGCCGCATCCGCGCTCGGGTCACGCAACACCTCGCCCACTTCGATCCCGAGGGGGTCCACCTCCGTGGCTGACGTCGCGGTACCGGTCGCCCGCAGCCCCATCCGGCCCGTCGGCGGGTCGACCGTCGTCGACGGGTGGGAGCGGGCCGCAGGTCCCCCCCGCGGCGCGCTCCGGCTGTGCGACCTGTCGTTCCTCGCAAAGGTCCAGGTGCGGGCGCTTCGGTCGGGTACCGCGGCGGATCGGCTCGGCACCGGACTTGGCCGCGCGGCCCGGAGGTCCTCCGCGCACCAGCTCGTGATCGGCTCCGGACCAGGCGAGTGGCTCGTGCTCGGACCTCAAGGTCAGGGGTCCGCGCTGGTCGAGGAACTCGAGAGGCGCCTCGTGGACGCCAGCGGACTCATCAGTGTCGTAGATCTCACGCACGGACGCGCACTGATGCGGCTCACGGGGTCTGACGCCGTTCGCGGCGTGCTCTCAAAGCAGTGTGCCATCAACTTCGCCGACAGGGTGGTACCCGACGGCGCCTCGCTCCGCAGCACAGTCGCGTCGGTCACGACCGACATCGTTCGCGACGATCTGGGCGGCGAGCGCTCCTACCTGTTGCACTGCGAGCGTTCCTCTGGGCAGTACCTCTTCGACACCCTCCTCGACGCCGGGAGGTTCCACGGCATCCAGGCGTGCGGCGCAACGAGATCGGACTGGTGAGGCATGGCCCTCGCGCGCGACGAATACCGCACCGGCACAGAGAACGTACCGGGAGCCTTATCCGCTCGCGGGAGCGAACCGAAGGAGGTAGACAGATGCGAATCGCGGTAGCCGGAGGGACGGGAGTCGTCGGGCACCACGTCGTGGAAGCCGCCAGACTGGCCGGTCACGAGACTGTGGTGCTCGCACGCTCGACGGGGGTGGACACCCGGAGCGGAAAGGGACTGGCGGATGCGCTGTCCGGAGCGGACGTCGTCGTGGACACCACCAACTTCTGGAACACCGAGACGCAAGAGGTGACCGACTTCTTCGTCGCGTCGACGACGAACCTCTCCCGACTCGGCGCGACAGCGGGCGTGCGTCACCTCGTCGTGCTGTCGATCGTAGGGATAGACCGCGTGCCGACGGGCTACTACCCGGCAAAGGTCGCCCAGGAGCGAGCTGCTCTCTCTGGCCCGGTGCCGGCCACCATCCTGCGGGCCACCCAGTTCCACGAGATCACCGCACAGTTGCTCGACCGGACCCGCAACGGCCCGTCGGCGCAGGTACCCGATTTCCGTGTGCGCACCGTCGCCGCGAGGACCGTCGGACAGATCCTGGTCGACGCGGCGGAAGAGACGCCAGCGAATGGACGTGCCGCGGACGTCTGCGGGCCGAACGAGGCGAACCTTCTCGACCTCGCACGCCAGTTCACGCGACGGTTCGATCTCGGCCTGGAGGTAGTTCCTGTCGACTGGGGGGTGCCGCCTGGCGCACTCCTGCCAGGCGAGGACGCCCGCATCGAAGGGCCGACCTTCGACGAATGGCTGGCCGGCAACGACGCGGAGGGCCTCGGTCGGGCCTTCTGACGTGACCCGGGGTGGGAGCACGCCCGGAGGCCCGAGCTTACGGGCGACCGGTCGGGAGCGGCATTATGCACTCAGCGCAGCACCGCACCCGTCCCTGCGACAGCGGCGTCGATCGCCCGCTGGCGGAGGCGCCCGACTTCTTCGTCGGTGAGCGTCCGGTCGGGCGCGGAGAACCGCAGACGGTACGCGAGGCTTCGGTGGCCGTCGGGTACGCCCGGCCCGCGGTAGACGTCGAACAAGGTGACCGACTCGAGCAGCGCACCGCCCGCACTCGGCGCACGATCCGCACTCGGCGCACCGCCCGCACTCGGCGCACGATCCGCACCACCCGCACCGTCCCCGTAGCCGGCCCCGGCCCCGGCGCCGCGCACCAACGCGCCCTCGACCCGGCCGGCCGGCACGTCGTCGGCGACGACGAGGGCGACGTCCACGTCCGAGGAGGGGAAGCGGCTCAACGCACGCGCCACCGCGGGCCGCCTCGGCGTCACTGCCGGGTCGAGCAGCCGGCCCAGGTCGACCTCGAGCCAGCCGATCCGGCCGTTCTCCGGTGCGTAGCCGAAGGCCGCCGCCACCGCGGGGTCCACCTCCCCTACGGTGCCGATCGCATCGGACGCGTCCAACTCATCGGGCGTACCGGACGCACCGCCGTGCGCCACGACGAGGCGCGCGGCCCGCGTGGGATGGACGCCCGGCACCAGCCCGTCGGCGACGAGGTCGACCGGCTCGAGCCGGAGCGCGTCGACGAGCACCCGCCACGCAGCGAGCGCGCTCCGCGCGTCGTCGCCCTCGGTCGCGAACACCGCCGACAGGAGCTCGCGCTCTCCCGGGAGCACCGCCGACTGCGACCCCCCCGCACCACCCCGGGCCGTCCGGAACCCCACGTCACCCCGCGCCGTCCGGACCCCCGCACCACCCGGCGCCGTCGGGCCTCCCCCGCCCCTGCGGCCCTCCTCCCCCGCGTCGTCCGGATGTGAGAACACGACGCCGATCTCGAAGAGCCGGACCGCGCCCTGGCGGCGGTTCACGTTCCAGACGAGTGCGCGCACGAGGCCGGGGAGCATCGAGCGGCGGAGCCACGCTTCTTCCTTCACGATGGGGTTCGACACCTCGACCGCCGGGCCGCTCAGCCCCATCGTCACGTGGTCGGCGTCGTCGACCAGGCTCGCCGTCCACGCCTCGAGCGCCCCAACCCCACAGAGCGCGTCCGCGACCACCCGCCGGTCCAGTTGGTACGCCGTGAGACCGCCGCGCTCGGGCCACGACGGCTGGTGGCGCGGTATCCGGGAGTAGCCGTAGGTCCGTGCGATCTCCTCGATGACGTCGTCCACCCCGTGCAGCGCGGGGCGGACGTCGGGGCGGTTCGTCGGCACGGTGACGACGAGCCCCCCCTCGACCGGCTCCGCGCCGAAGCCGAGCGGCTCGATGAGCGACGCAGCCTCGTCGGCGCCGATCTCGACGCCGAGCACCGCCTGCACGCGCCGGGAGGGCACGACGATCCGCTCCGGCCCGGGCACAGCCCCTCGGACGTCGAGCGTGCCGGTCGCGGTCGGCGCGCCGACGAGCTCGCAGAAGCGGTCCACCGCGCGGTCGATGCCCCAGGGGTCGCAACCCCGTTCGAATCGGGTGGACGCCTCGGTGCGCAGCCCCAGCCGCTTCGACGTGCGGGCGATGGCCATCGGCGAGAAGAACGCGGCTTCCAGCAGCACCCGCGTGGTCATGTCGGAGATCTCGCTCGACTCGCCACCCATGATGCCGCCGATCCCGACGGGCGTGCCCTCGGCGTCGCAGATCAGACAGTCTTCGCC
>JASHUY010000005.1 GCA_030039755.1 Acidimicrobiales bacterium | reverse complement strand
CGGGACTTCTCCGCCCGGGACCCGCGCCGGTAGGCCGTCGCCAACTTCTGAGTCACTGCCTTGCGTTCTCCCACCGAAAGCTCCATCGCCGGGGCGTAGCCGCCCCCGTTGCCCAGCTCGCGGATGGCCTTTCAGGCGGGCATCGCGACGTGAGTCAACGAATCGGGCTACGCGGAGGTTTTTGGTGAGTCAACGCGCACCTCTTTACTCATAACGGCGGATCCTGTAAGCTGAAGGGCTCGGCTGCCGCAGAGGGTGAGGTGACCACGATGACATGCGTACTCCACAGGTACACGTCTTGTGGGCCCGTGCGACTGACGTTCCTCGATCTGACGGGTGGATCGGTTCACTTCGGCGGTTCCGAAGCCATGGTGCGCCCGACTCGCATGCGCTGACGTCGTCGCTCGTCTCGCCCAACGACCTCGCGGCCCCTTCAGGGCTGCTGGTCGTCGATCGGCGCATGGAAGTCGATTTTCCGGCGCAGACGCGGACTGCTCACGCGACTTGGGCCTGCCCTTTCGATCGGTCGGCCACCGCGAGGCCGACGCCCACAGAGACTCGACGCCTGGTCGACCTCTGAGCCCCTTCAAACCGAAGTTCCTCCAGACCTTCCGACTTCTACGACTTCACAACGGAGCTCACCAATGAGCGCAGACTCGCTCTTCCCTGCCTCATCGACCCGAGACACCTTGGCGTTCTGCTGGCGCCAGGTCGGCCCGCACAAGAGAGGCATGGTGGCCGGGTGGATCCTCACCATCGCGGCGACGATGGTGCAGTCCGTCGCCGGACCACTGATCTTCGCCGCGTTGCTCACGCGGGTGGCCCAGCTGCCGCCACACGCGTCCTTCGGGGCGACCTTCGAGCCCCTGATCATCGCGTACGGGCTCACGCTCGTTGCCGGCACCCTGATGTGGCGTTGGGCCGGGTGGGTGGAGTGGGGCGCGTCGCTTGGGGCGTTCGCCCACGCGCTGGTGCGCGGATACGAGCACTTGATCAGCCTGAGCCACCGTTGGCACTCGGACCGCCCCGCCGGGGAGGTCATCTCCACCCTGGAGACCTTCTCCTGGGCGTTCGTCGATCTGCTCGACACCTTGAATTGGGGGTTCCTGCGGATCGCCGTCACCGTGCTCTCCGCCGTCATCGTGCTGGCGGTCGTCGCGTGGCCCGTCGCGCTCGTGATGGCCGGCTTGCTCATCGTCTTCTGCCTCGTGCTCAGGCGCCGCATGTCGCTCGTCGTCGCGGCTGGAAAGCGGTTCTCCGACATCCACAGCCGCGCGACGGGCGTGCTCGCGGACACGATCTCGAACCTCACCACCATTCGCACCCAGTCCGCAGAGCCTCTCGAGGGCAGGCACGTCGAAGCGCTCGTCGGCGAGACCGTCAAGGCCGACCTGGATGCCAGGCGCATCTTCGCCGCCACGCGCCTGCAGATGGAAGGCTCGCTCGGGCTCTTCAGCTGGCTCGCCGTACTGGTGGGAGTTCTTCTCGCGCTGCGTCATTCGGCCGCGGCGGGCACGATCTACCTCATCCTCTTCTACGCGACGTCGGTAGTCGCTTCGATGGAGGAGTCCTTCGAGCACATCCGGACGTCGTCACGCGGCCTCGGTCGTTGCGCGAAGTTCGCCGGGATCGCCGCCACGTCTCCCGAGATCGTCGACGCCCCCGGTGCTCGAGAGTTGGTCGTGCCGGAGGGGCGGGTGGAGATTTCGCACGTGCGGTTCAGCTATCCGGGCCGTCCCCCCCTCTTCGAGGACCTCACACTCGCCATCGACGCCGGCGAGCACGTCGGCCTGGTCGGCTCGTCGGGCTCGGGAAAGACCACGCTCACGAAGCTCCTGCTCCGGTTCATGGACCTCGATGCGGGTGCCATCACGATCGACGGCGAGGACATCGCCAAGGTGACGCAGTCTTCGCTCCGTCGGCACATCTCCTTCGTCCCGCAGGACCCCCAGATGCTCCACCGCACCATCGCGGAGAACATCTGCTACGGGCTCGAAGAGATGGCCGTTCCTGACATGGATCTCGTACGCGAAGTCGGCCGCGCGGCACACGTCGACGAATTCGTGCGGCGGCTACCCGAGGGCTACCACACCGTCGTCGGGGAGCGCGGCCTCAAGCTGTCCGGTGGCCAGCGCCAGCGCGTCGCCATCGCGCAGGCCATGGCAAAGTCCGCGCCGATCCTGATCCTCGACGAAGCCACCTCGGCTCTGGACTCTGAGTCTGAGGCCCTCGTTCAAGACGCGCTTTGGCGGCTGATGTCGGGAGCGACCGCGCTGGTGGTGGCGCACCGTCTCGCGACGATCGCTCGGCTGGACAGGATCGTCGTCATCGACGGCGGCGAGATCGTCGAGCAAGGGTCCCATCGCGAACTGCTGTCCCTGGGCGAGGACGGTGTCTACGGCCGCCTCTGGCGTCACCAGTCCGGCGGCTTCCTCGCCGCCTGAACGTCGCGAGGCACGAATCGGTCGCCGCCATCGCCGCGACCCACCACGGCGTCGCCGCCGTGCCCGGCTGCTAGCCCCTGCTAGCCCACCGAGCTCGATGTCGGTCCTGTTGTACGGCTGGCGAGGGTCACGGTCGCCGATTCGTGCTTCCCGGTAGCGGTGACCCACCCCACCTTCACATGGGTGCCCGGCGCAACCTCGGGAACGTCGTTCTCGAGTGTGCGCGCCGATGCAACCGTCCGTGTGTCGAATCCGGTGATCGAATCACCCTTGACGATGCCGGCTTTGGCTGCGGGCGACGACGGGACCACGTCCACGACGTGCGCGCCGGGCTTCGTTGTGGACGGTGTCGTCGAGATTACGACGCCGAGGAAGCCCCCTCGGCCGGTGAACGGGGAAACACGCGGGAACGGTGTCACTGTCACACCGCGCCGGGCGACCGCAGGCGCGCTCCCACCGCCCCAGACGCTGAAGCCGATCCCGACCCCGAGTCCGATCATCGCGATCGCCGCGAGAACCGCGCCGATGATCACCCAGGGAAGGGGCTTGCGCCGGGGAGTCGAAGGGGTGGAGGGACCGGGTGACGGCTGCTGGGGACCGCCGGGCCACCCCGGTCCCCAGCCGTACCACTGGGGCGCACCTGCCCACGAAGGCCCCCAACCGGTTGCCGGAGGGCTGGCACTTGCCGGCGGGGTTCCGAATGGTGGCGTGGGACCAGGAGGAACGATGCCGCCGGAAACGGGGGCTCCAGGTGGTGGGGTGCCCCAGGGTGGCGTTCCCCAAGGCGTGCCGGGGGGAGGGGTGCCCCAGGGCGTGCCGGCGGGAGGGGTGCCCCAGGGTGGCGTAACCCAAGGTGGCGTACCCCAAGGTGGCGTGCCGGCGGGAGGCATGCCGGTAGGAGGCGTGCCGGCGGGAGGCGTGCCGGTAGGAGGGGTCCCTTGCGGGGTGAAGGCTGGCGGCGCCGGTTCGATACGCCACCATTCGGGGAACGCAGTGCTCTCCGGCTGGGGTTGCCCTCGGCCAGACCCGGCTCCTTCGACGCGGGCGTTCTCGTCTTGCGCCACCTCGTTTGAAGCCTCGTCCGCGGGCTCGCCACCCTGCGCGTCGGGGGGGACTTCGGACATCTCCGCCTCCATCTCTGCTGCCGGTCTGCTCTGCTGCCGGTCTGCTGACCCGATTACAGCCCGATCGGATAAGAGCAGTTCGCAACTTCGACTAAGAAATCCTAAGAAGTTGGGGAGAAGAGCTTCCCAGGAGGGCGTCGTCCACTCGGTGGACCTCGGCCGACGCTTGCCGCGTGCAAGGACTCGGAATCCCCGGAGTCACACGCGCGCCCACATTCCATTGACGCCAGTAACAGCCGGCGTCACATCAAATCGGGGCTCCAACGGTCGTCTGCGCGCGCCCCTCACCGTCGACGGTCGTCTGCTCGCGCCCTTCGTCGCCAGCCGGCGAAGAGGGCACGGACGGGGTGACCCGGCTTACCCAGACGTCGTCCCCGGGCTCGACACGGAGCTTCCTCGCCTGACCACGGCTGAGCTGCACCCACGCCTCGTCGCCGCTCTCGAAGCGAACTGCGACGCGCACTTCGAAACCGAGGTGCGTCACCCGCTTCACACGCGCGGCACGTCCGTTCGCCGGTGGGTCGTTGAAGCTGTGCAGGGCGAGGTCGTGAGGACGGACCGCTTCGCCGTCGAGATACGTGGCCGGGCCGAGAAATTCCAGGACGAACGCGTTGGCAGGATTGTCATAGAGCTCGGACGGCGTGCCCACCTGCTCGAGCCCACCGTTGTTGATGATGGCGATGCCATCGGCAATCTCCAGCGCCTCCTCCTGGTCGTGGGTCACCAACAAGGTGGTGACGGAGATCTTCTCGTGGAGCTCTCTCAGCCACGTGCGAAGCTGTTGGCGGACCTGGGCGTCGAGGGCGCCGAACGGCTCGTCGAGGAGCAGCACCTTGGGCTCGATCGCGAGCGCCCGAGCCAGCGCCATCCGTTGGCGCTGCCCACCCGAGAGCTGCGACGGGTAGCGGTCGGCGACGTGCGCGATCTTCACCAGCTCGAGCAGCTCGTCGACCTTCCGCCTGATCTGCGGCTTCGGAAGCTTGCGGACCTCGAGTCCGAACGCCACGTTGCGACGGACCGTCAGATGGCGAAATGGAGCGTAATGCTGGAAGCAGAAGCCGACGCCCCGCTCACGCACCGGGACATTCGTCATGTCACGCCCGTCCACTTCGATGGTGCCGGCATCGGGCACTTCCAACCCTGCCACCACGCGCAGAAGCGTGGACTTCCCACCGCCACTCGGCCCGAGGAGTGCGATGAGCGAGCCCCGAGGCACGTCGAGGCTCACATCGTCGAGAGCAACGGTGGATCCAAAACGTTTCGAGATGTTACGGATGACGATCGCCACGACAACCTCCTTTCGCCGCGGCTGTGCTGGAGCGCACCGAGGATCAGTACCGCGATCACGGCCAGAATGACCGCGCCCGCATAGGCGCTGGCGGGATTCAGGTTATCGACGCTGTCTTGGATGAAGAGCGTCAAGGTCTGGGTCTTCCCCTCGATGTTGCCGGACACGATGGCGACCGCACCGAACTCGCCGAGGACCCGCGCAGTCGTCAGGGTCACACCATACGCGAGCCCGCCCCGGATCGACGGCAGCGTGATCCTCCGGAAGACCGCCCATTTTCCGGCGCCGAGCGTGGTGGCGGCCTCCTCCTGCTCGGTTCCGATCTCCTCGAGCACCGGAAGTACCTCTCGTGCCACGTACGGGAGCGCAACGACCGCCGACGCCATGATAATCCCGGGCAGGGAGAAGATCACCTGGATTCCCCAACCTGCCAGGGCACGGCCGAACCAGCCGGTCTGCCCGTACACGAGGACGAGAGAGAGCCCCACGATGACCGGCGAGATGGCGAGCGGGATGTCGACCAGCGCGTCCAGCAGGAAGGACCCCGGGAAGCGGTGGCGCGAGACGATGAGCGCGACGCCGACCCCGAAAATGGTGTCCGCCGGCACGGCAATCAATACGGTGAGCAGCGTCAACCACAGGGCGTGGACCCCGTCAGATGTGGTGACCGAATCCCACGCGACACCGATGCCGTGCTCGAACGCCCGGAAGAAGACCGATCCGACGGGTAGCACCACCAGGAGCGCGACGTACACGAGGACCGCGACTCGCAAGAGATGCAGCCGTCTCATCGCGCCCCGTCGAGATCGAAGCGACGACGCAGGAGACCGATCGCGAGAAGGATCACCAGTGCCGCGGCGACGAGGACGGTCGACACCGCAGCAGCCGCGGAGAGCTGCCCCGACTGGGACAAGCTGTAGATCCAGGACGAGGCAACCTCGGTCTTGAACGGCAGGTTGCCCGAGATCAGCACGACCGACCCGAACTCGCCGAGGGCCCGGGCGAACGCAAGGCCTGCTCCTGCGAGCATGGCAGGTGCCACCGAGGGCATGACGACTCGCCGCACCACGACTGGCGGTGAGGCACCCAGCGACGCCGCTGCTTCTTCAGACTCCTTGTCGAGCTCTGCGAGCACGGGCTGGACGGACCGCACGCAGAACGGCAGAGTGACGAATGCGAGCGCGACGCAGATGCCGATCTGGGTATCCGCGACGTTGACCCCGAATGGGCTCTGGGGCCCGTAGAGACTGAGCAGCGTCAGCCCCGCAACGATCGTGGGAAGGGCGAACGGCAGATCGATGAGCGCGCTGACGACCCGTTTGCCGACGAACTCGTCCCTTACGAGCACCCACGCGATCGCGAGGCCGGCGATCGAGTTCACGATCGCCACTCCGAGAGAGCAGAGCACGGTCAGCTCGATCGCCGCGACACCCTCGGGCTCGGTGATGGCACCCACAAAGCCGCTCCACCCGTTGCCGAACGCGTTTCCCACGACTGCAGCCAGAGGCAGGAGGACGAGAAGGCAGAGGTAGGTGACCGCGAGCGAAGGGCCCGAGGCGCGTCCACCCACGTGCAGCAAACGCGACCGCAGCCCCCGCGACCATGGGCCACGGGGGCTGCGGATGGAGGGTACGAAGTCTTCAGCTCTTCGCAGTGGAGACTCCTAGTCCTTCCTCGATCTTGGCCACGATTCCCGAGGTCGGTGTGAAGAAGGTCTTGGTCACTTTTGTCCACCCACCGAGAGTCGTGATCGAGAAGAGCGACGCCGGTTGCGGGAAGTGGAACTTCTTCGCCACGGAGGCGAGCACGGGACGGTAACCCTGCTCCCCCCAGACCGTCTGGCCAGCGGGAGACTCGAGGTAGGACAAGAACGCCTTGGCGGCGGTCGGGTCGGACGCCTTCGTCGTCACGGCGATCGGATTCTGGATGAGGATGTTCTGAGCGGGCACGATGACTGTGACCGCTTCGCCCTTACGCTGTGCGTACAGCGCGTCGTCCTCGTAGTCCAGCACCACTGTCCCTTCCCCTGCAAGGAAGGTCTCGAGTGCGTTCGATGCGCTGGTCGGCTGGGCGACCGCGTGCTTGAGGAGCGCCTGCAGGTAGGCGACCGCCTGCGTCTTCGACTTCCCGAGGGCAAGTTCCGCTCCGTAGGCCGCCAGGAGGTTCCACCGTGCGCTCCCCGAGCTGAACGGGTTCGGCGTGATGATCCCCACGCCCTGCTTCAGGAGATCGGCCCAGGTCGTGATGTGCTTCGGGTTTCCCTTGCGCACGATGAACGCGACCACCGAGTCCGTGACCATGCCGTCGGTCGGACCCTTGTCCCATGTCGGAGAGACGAGCCCGGCCTTGACGAGCTTTTCCATGTCCGGCTCGAGCGAGAGGTTCACGATTGTGGCGTGCAACCCCTCGATGACGGCTGTCGCCTCCGTCCCGGACGGCCCGTACGCCTGGGTGAACGTGACGCCGTGCCCGGCGGGAGTCGCCTGGAAGGCCTTGATCAGCGCTGTGTACGCAGGCTTGGGCGTCGAATAGGCGACGAGAGACACTGTCCCTCCGTCGCTCCTCGTCGTCTTGCCGTTCGAGGTTCCCCCTACGGCCGCTTTCGCCCCCGACGCGTCGAGCCCGACAACAAAGGTCACGGTCAAGCCGACGACCACGACGAGGGCGGTTGCGAGGACGCCTGCCCTCCTGACATGACGGTATCTGGTCATGGCTGTCATTGGACATTACTTTAGTCATATTTGTCAAGTTCATGTCTTTAGTATTTAAATTGTCTGCCCAACCTGTGGCACGGCCCCATGACCAGGGCGAACGACCACGCAGGTCCCGGCATCGAAGACGCTCCGTCCGGACGAACTGAAGCTGGCTCGCGCGAAACACCGCCTCTCAGCTTCTTGCCGCAGCACCCGCCCCACCTTCTGCGCGGCGGCTCGAACACGGCGTCTCTGGGCGTCCTGACAACCGCGGCTCTCCGTTCCGTTGTGCAGCGAGCGTTGACGCCGTCCGCGACCGCTGTCGGCCTGCTCACGGGTCCGAGCAGACACTCAGCGACGCGCGCACCACGATCGTCGGACACGGATCGCAGACCGCTCTCCAAACAGACCGCGTCGTCCGCTGAGACGCGTCGGAGCTCACTGATTGAGTGCGGGCAGCAACGTCGCAAGGCTCGTCGAGTTGGCAAAGCGCGCCGCGTATCCATACGCTGATCCCATGCCACAAGGTCGAAAAGCAGGATCAGCAAAGAAGACGGCGACGAAAAAGAGGGCTGCGGCCAAGCGAGTCCCTGCGAAACGTGCGAGTAAAGCTGTCGTGAAGACTCCGGCGGGACGCAGAGGACCGCGCGGCCTCAGCGCTGAGCACAAGGCGCAGCTGGCGCGTGGCCGCGAGGAGGCGAGGGTTGTGCGCGCGTACCTCGAAGTTATCGACACCGGCCCCAAGCGCCCGGGTCGTCGCCGAACGCCGGAATCGCTCAGCAAGCAGATCGCACAGGTCAGCGAGCGCCTGCGTGGAGCTCGCGGCCTGGACAAGCTCAACCTTCTCAAAGAGCGCCGCGATCTCGAAGCCGCACGCGCGAAACTGGTACCCGCTTCTGATCACGGTGCGCTCGAACGGGACTTCGTGCGCGTGGCGCGCCGATATGGTGAACGCCGCGGCATCGACTATTCGATCTGGCGAGAAGCAGGGGTCCCTGCGGCGGTCCTGACCAAGGCGAGGGTCCCACGGACGCGGCTCGCCAACGGTCGTTCGGCCGCTGCCACCTGAGCAGAGGGAGGGGGATCATTCGGGCGACGGGGGCGATACGGGAGCCCCGACCTGAGCTCGAGTCGGTGGGCTCTCCGAGTGGAGCTCCGCCTTCATGTGCGTGCCGCGCTGGCCGCAGAGGATCGCAAGAAGAACGCCGTGCCCGGAGACTTGTGCGAACTGGATACTGCAAGTCCTGTGAAGATTTTCGGCGCGCTCGGAGGGATTCGAACCCCCAACCTTCTGATCCGTAGTCAGATGCTCTAGTCCGTTGAGCTACGAGCGCGTGCTCACTTCCGGCGCTCCACTCTACCTGGGCGTCCGCGGTCCCTCGACCGGGGGCGCAGCCGTAGTAGTCCTTGCTGCCCCCGACGGACAACCCTCCTCACACACCCAGGTGGTGGCCTTCCCACAGCTTGATCCCTCCGAGGATCCCCGCGGCGTTGTCGACGACCGTCACCCTCCTGCCGACATCTCCGAGTCCTGCAACGTCGACGCGTCGGGCGTTGCCGCCGCCGACGAAGAGATGGTCGAAGAAGAAGATACCGTCGAGATTCAGCACGGCCTTGCCGACTCGCCGGTTCCAGCGCTCGTCGCCGATCTCCTTGCGGGTCCGTTCGCCCAGCTGGTCGTTGTAGGTCTCGCCCTTCCGGAAAGGCTGGTGCGCGATCTCGAGATGGGGCATGAGGTCGCCATCCAGGAACACCGCCGTGCCGAAGCCGGTTCCGAGCGTGACCACGACCTCGAGACCCTTGCCGGCTACGACCGCCAGACCCTGCACGTCCGCGTCGTTGGCGACGCGGGTCGGCTTGCCCGTCATCGTCCGCAGTCCTCCCGCGAGGTCGAAGCAGTTCCAGGCCGCCTGGAGGGCCGGATCGACGTCGGTGCCGGGTCCGCCCTTGGTGACGAAATGCGGCGCGCTGAGCACCACGCCGTTTCGAACCATGCCTGGGAAGCCCGCGGACACGCGATCCGCCGGTGGCAGCTTCGCGACGAGCCTCCCCAGCTTTGTCAACAAGCTGCCGTCTCCCGTGGGCGGGAGTGGGTACGTCGTGGCGATGCGGACCCGCGGGGCCACCATGGTGCCCGACGCGTCCAGCACGGACGCCTTGAGCCCGGTGCCCCCGATGTCGATTGCGAGCGTGTGTGGCTGGTCCGGTGGCCGCACGTCGTTCCCGGTCGTCATTGCACCGACTGTAACTCCGCCCGCACCTAATTCCGGGGTCCCGACCTGAACCTTCGGCGACGAATGCCCTCACGGGTGGCCGAGCGTTCATCGGTGGGCCGGCCGGTACCGCCGCGCACGGCGAGCTCCGGATCGGAGAACCATGGACGGAGGCGCACACGAGCCGGAGGCAAGGCGCCGTAGAGCAGGACTGCGCTGCCCTTCGGGAGCCTGCGAAGGGTGTCGGGCGGTAGGAGACGGCGCACCTGTGAAGAGGTCGTGACCGTCCGCTCGCCTCGGGCGCCGCGCGTGACCGACGGCGTCGCGAGGTCTTGATCTCCCGCGAGATGGCTCGCGAAGTCCAGGGTCCCCGGGTCGGCGATGCCCGGCAGGAAGAGCTTCGCTCGGTGGTTGTTCACGACGGTCGCTGCGCGCTCGCCGTACCGGGCCCGGACCTGTGCGAGGTCCTGCCAGACGGTGACCAGCTGGACCCCATGGCCGGCGCAGGTCGCGGCGAGCCCGTCGAGCTCCTTCAACGGGGCGATGTTCGCGGCCTCGTCGAGCACTACGAGGAGTGGGGGGTCCAATGGCCGGCCGGCGCGTGCCGATGCGGAGAATGCGGCGTGGATCACCTGCGCGACCAACGCGGCGAACAAGGACCGCAACCGCTGCTGATCGTGCGCGGGCGCACAGATGTAGAGCGTGCTCTTCCCGCGGAGCAGCGCCTCGGGATCGATCTCACCGGCGGCAACCGGGCCGAACGTCCCCGCCCGCCACGAGAGATGGCCAGCGGCCGGGACCCCGTACGGCGGAGTGTCGTGCGGACTTCCGGAGTCGTACGCGATCTCCGGCTCGGCGAACGGCTCCAGGATCGTCTCCGCGGTCGTGTACACCGCCGATCGCTGTCGCTCGTCGCGCAGCCACGTCGCCCGCGCCGCCTGCAGCGCCTCGGGCACGCCCGCCGCGTGGAGGATATCGAGCACCTCCTCGGTCTCCTGGGTATCGACCCATCGCACGACGTCGTGAATCGTGCGGTTCGCTGACGCAGCGGCGAAAAGCAGCGGGGCGAGCAACTTGGCCGCCGTCGCGTACCAGAACTCGCCGTCTGCAGTCGTGCCCTCACTGCGCGTCACTTCGGTGAGATCGGCGGCCACCCTGCGAGCGCGCGACCACGTCCGGGCCGCCGACACCGGCGACCAGGCGCTGCGCGGCAGCCCGGTCGTCGCGGCAGGGTCGAAGCACCAGACCGTCCCGCATCGCCGGCGCCATTCCACGGTGTCCCGCACGAGGTCGGTCTTCACGCTCGCGGCGAGGACGGGCCCGTCCCATCCGAGGATCGCCGGGATCGCGAGGGCCGTCGTCTTCCCGCTCTGGGTCGGACCGATGACCGCGACGGACTGCGCCGGTTCCGCCGCGAGGACCCGGCGCCGCAGCGCGCGGCCCACCTCCTCGCCGATCACCAGCCGGCCACGCGGGACCTCCGCGCAAACGAGAGACCGGAGGTCGATGTGACGCGCCCAACGCGCACCATCCACCGGTTGGGCGACGTTCCCCATTCCGAAGGACGCGCGGAGCGCGCTTCCTCGCCCCGGTACCGGTGGGCTTCCGGGACCAGGGCGGCCCTGGCCGGGAGCCCGCCCGGGTTGCGGTGCCCTCCGGTGGTGCCCCAGACGACCGGACATCAGGGCTGCACCGACCGCGCAGACGGCAATGAGCAGGCTCAGGTGCTCGGTCACGCAGGGACGAGTTCCGCCCGGGCCCGGTCGGTGATGCCTTCATCCGCGAGTCGTCGCTCGTCGTCCCCAGCCCGCTCGGGCGCGTGTTGGGCCATCGCTGCATCCGTGTCGACGATCGCCCGTTCGCCGCGTCCGACGACGTGCTGAACGAGGAACGACCGCCTGCCGACCTTCCAGAGCGCGACGCCGCGTCGGAGTTGCGGCACCACGTCGGCTTCGGTCTCGGAGAGCGAGAGGAGCTCACGTGCGGCGCCCACCTCGCCGGGTGCCTGCCCGTAGACGACGCGGGTCTCCGAATCCGCGAGGAGCCCGCTCGCGAGCCCAACCTGCTCGGATCCGGCCGCTCCCACCGCCTGCAGGTCCGACACCCGGTGCAGTACCGCGACGTTGGCCACGCCGTACGCCCTCGAGAGCTTCCACGACGCCTGAAGCCAGCGCGCGACACCGAGATTCGCGAGCACGGCCCACGCTTCGTCGACGACCACGAACACGTGCGCGTCACCGACCGCCGCCGCCTGTCTCGCAAGCGTCGCCTGCAGCCAGGCCGTCGCGCACGCCATCAGCACGCCGAGCGCCGGCGAGTTGTAGAGCGCGGAGAGGTCGAGGGCGACGAACGTCCCGGTGAGATCGAGCCCCGGGGTCGTCGGCCCGTCGAACATGCCGCGAAGGTCGCCGTGCACGAGCCTGCGGAGCTCGAGCGCGACGTCGCGGCCATCCTCTAGCAGCGTCGTCCGGTCCGTACGGACGCTCGCTGCGGACTCTGCGCTCGGGTCGAGCAACGCGTCGACGACATGCGGAAGGATCGGCACGCCGCGGGCGAGGGACACGTCGGCGAGCGCGAGGTCCGTTGCGGTGCGCTCGCGCGGAAGGAGCTGTCTGCCGAGGCACGCCGACGCCAACGATGCGAGGACCTCCGCCTGACGACGGTGAACGCGCGCCTGTGACTGTGGCCCGGCCTGGGTCGGATCCCCATGGGCGCCACCGCTGGCAGCGTGCGCGATGTCTTCGTCGAGCTCCTCTCCGGCCGGCCCTGGGTCGAGCGGGTTCAACCGGACCGAACCGCCCGGGCGCAACGCAACCGGGCGCGTACCCCACGCGGCGGCGAGCGCTCGGTACTCGCCCTTCGGGTCCACCACCCAGGCTCGACGTCCAAAGACCGCCTGGCGCCAGAGGTACGTCTTGACGAACGCGCTCTTCCCCCTTCCGATCTGCCCGAAGACGACCATGTTCGGGTTGCTTATCAGTCCCTGTGCATAGAGTTCGAAGGGGTCGTGGACGAAGGATCCTCCGAGCATGTCCCTGCCAACGAGCACGCCTCTGTGCCCGAGGCCAGCTTCGGTGAGGAGCGGGTATGCACCGCAGAGGTGACGGGTCGTCACCTGGTGCGCGGGAACCCTCGGCCCGGTGCGAGGGGTCAGCATCGACGCCGCGTCCGATGGAGGAGGGTCTGGGTTCGACTCACGCGTCGAAACGGTCGGCCGGTGTCAACCCACTGGTACCCGTCGGGTCGACGTGGCGCAACCAAGCTCCCAGGTACTGGCCGCCCGAGCCCCGGGGTGCCGCCGCGGGACAGTGACTGCCGACCGGCGGTTGGAGACGATCTTGCTGACTTCGGCGTGTGGGATTAGGGGGTGGTGGGGCGAGGCGCGTGTCGTTGCCCCACTGCCCAGTCGAATTGACTGCGCGAGAATCCCGCTAGAGAACCAGAGAGCCCCCGCTGATGGCCGGGTTCGCCGATGGAATGAATAGCGATAGGAGGCTGCTGATGATCCTTCACGATCTCAGTCCTCAGGCGGTCCGAGCGATGACGCAAGTCGATCTGGCATCGCTCGGCCGCGAACCGGACAGCCCCATCGGCCAGTTCCCATTTCACGAATGTGTCTGTGGTGTTGCCGCCTTTCGCGGGAGGCCGCCTTGGGAGCACCACTCCGCCGGTGACGAGCTTCTCTTCGTTCTGGCTGGGGAGTCGACGCTGACGATCGTGGGCCAAGAGCGGCGGACGGCATCAAAGCTGACGCCGGGACAGTTGGTCGTGGTCCCTCAGGGACACTGGCATTCGAACGACGCGCCCAACGGAGTGACCTTCCTCTACATGACTCCCGCTCAGGGCAACAAGCACTCGTGGGATGACCCCACCTCTCGCTGAGGCGCGCTTGTGGCACCGGCTCTTCCCTGTTCGTCGGTGTCTCCCGACCGGCGTTCGGTGCTAGGCGCACACCACTTGCGGCGCAGCGGATAGGGGCGTCGGCCGACGATGTTCCGGCGGTGACGATGTGTACTCTCCTTCCGTGAGCTACCGTGCCGCGGCTTCGCTTGTCATGGGACTGGTGGCGCTCACCGCGGTGAGCGCGATGACTGCTGCCAGCACCGCTGCGGGATCGGGTCAAAGCCCGGCAGCAGCGTCATCGACCACGACCGTCCCCCCGCCGCGGACGACCACGGAGCAACCCGCCACAACTGCAGCCCTGCCGGGAACCCCTCCATGCGGCGAGAACGACCTCGGCTCTGGTTTCCGGCCTGAGCTCATCTTCATCGGCTGCGCGACGAGCGCTGATCACCTGCAGGACATCACGTGGGCGAAGTGGAGTGCGACCGCCGCATACGGATTGGCGGAGCAGTACATCAACAGTTGCATCCCGAACTGTGCCGACGGGACGTTTACGTCGGCACAGGTGAAGGTCCTCCTTTCAAACCCGGGCTACATCGACGGGAACTTGGTCTTTCGGACCCTTTCGTTTACGACCGCGACCGGGCCGCCGCAAACATTGACGGTTCCCGGTGAAAGTTGGGGCTGGGTCACATCGGGTGACTGAGCAGCTCGCTCACGGTCCCTAACCGGAACCCCTTCGAGAGTTGTTGCGCGCCAAGCTGTTGCGCGCCGAACCGGCGATAGGGGTTGCCGCCCTGGGCGAGGGACTGCGCTGGTGGGGGCCCCTCCCTCGAGCCGCGGCGGTCCTAGCATCGCTCGGGTGAAGTACGGCACCGCCGTGGTGGCACTCATCGGCTCGGTTGCTCTCCTGGCCGCCGCCGGGTCGCTGACGGCAGCAGCGAGCGAGCCCATCTCCGGCCCAGGGCACAGTGCCGCATCGACCACGGCGTCGACACCGACGCGCTCGACATCTGTGACTTCGACCGCCCATGTGACAACTCGTAGCTCGTCGTTCCGAGTGCAACTTCTCTACAGCTCCGCGTCGCCGCTCACGGGAGTCGTGGAGGTCGTGAGCACAGGGACGGCCCATCGAAGCACCGACATGTACGTCACCCACAATTTCTCGACGTTCAGCCCCATCACGGTGCCGACTCCACCGACGACACTTGGGCCGCTGTCGGACGCCTGGGTCGTCCCGACGGTCGCCTTCCCCACGCCGACAGTCGGCTATCTGGTCGACGAGAATCCAGCGGCCGGCGCGGGCCCGTACCTGTTCAAGACGTCGGACGGCGGGCGAACCTGGCGACTGCTCCGCAAGCTCACCGGTGGGGCCGACCCCGGCGTCTGGATGCAGTTCGTAAGCGCCTCAGTGGGATGGGTCAGCGCAGAGAACATGTCATCGGACGCCCCCGGCTTGCACCTGCGCACGACCGACGGAGGAGCGACCTGGGAGTCACTGCCCAAGTGGTCTGGGACACTGGTGTTCGAGAACGCCGAGACCGGCTTCTCGGTCTTCTCACGTGCGCATCAGACAAGAGTGACGTAC
>JASHUY010000219.1 GCA_030039755.1 Acidimicrobiales bacterium | reverse complement strand
GACCTCGCGGAGCTCGAGCCGGTCGACTACGTCTCCGCGGGACCCGTCGTCGAGACGCCCACCAAGCCGGGACGACCGGGCACGGGTGTCGGCTACGCGGCGCTCGCCGTCGCGCGCTCCGTCGCGCTCCGCCGGCCGGTGTTCGTGACCGGAGGCGTCGCGCCCTCGACGGTGCCCGAGCTCGCGGCGGCGGGCGTGCGCCACTTCGTGGTGGTGCGCTGGCTCACGGAGGCCGACGACCCGGAAGCCGCCGCGAGGCGGCTTCGAGGCGCCATCGACCGCGTGCTCGAGACCGCGGACGAGCCCGCGGACGGGACTGCGGACGATCCCGCGGACGAGCCCGCGGCCACTCAGCGGTGACGCTCGATCCAGCCGACCAGCGTCGCCACCACACGAGGGTCCGCCCGAAGCCAGTGACCGGCCGCCGGCACGATCCGCAGGTCCACGGGCCCGTCGGTCGCTGCGTCCGCGATCGCCCGCGCGGCGGCGACGGGCACCTCCGCGTCGTCCGAGCCGTGGATCACGAGCAGCGGGCGGCTGCCGAGGCGCGCGGCGGCATCCAGTGGCGCGAGGGCGACGATCTCGCCGGCCCACGCGCCGACGTCCTCGGGAAACCCCGGCGTCGAGATGACGCCGCTCCTCCGGCACCTCCCGAGCACCTGCTCGGGGTTGGCGACCCAGGCGGTCAGGTCGGCGGGCCCCGCGATCGACGCCACTCCGCGCGCTTGCCCGTCCTGCGCGGCGGTGCGCAGCGCGATCGCTCCCCCGAAGCCGAAGCCGATCAGCCACGTCGGGCCGCCCGTCCCGGCCGGTTCCTGCTGCAGGACCGACGCGAGATCGTCGAGCCACCCGCCCGCCGAGAAGTCGCCACCCGAGCCGCTCGTGCCCCGGAGCATCGGCACGACGACCGGGCAGGCGCACGCTTCCGAGAGGTGGTCCGCGAGCGCCGGGTACCCGCGTCCGGCATCGGTCGCGCGGTCGGGCTCGCGCGGGAGCTCGTGGCACAGGACGACGACGCCGCTCGGCGACGCGGCGGAGGTCGCCGTCGGCGTCACGTAGACGCGTAGAGGCCCTGCTCCACCTTCGACGACGCACCAGTGGCCCGGCACCGCTCAGATGCCGATGCGCTGGGCCAGCAGCTCGCGGTGGTACGTGGGGTCGCCGAACAGAAGCTCGGAGGACTTGGCGCGCTTGAAGTACAGGTGGGCGTCGTGCTCCCAGGTGAAGCCGATCCCGCCGTGGATCTGGATGTTCTCCGCGGCAGCGTGGAAGTACGTCTCGGAGCAGTACGACTTGGCGAGGCTCGCGACGAGCGGCAGCTCGTCGTTGTCCTCCGCCGCCGCCCACCCCGCGTAGTACGCCGCGGAGCGCGCGGACTCGACTTCGAGGAGCAGGTCGGCGCACTTGTGCTTGACGGCCTGGAAGCTGCCGATCGGCCTGCCGAACTGGATCCGCGTCTTGGCGTACTCGACCGAGCTGTCGAGGCAGTGCTGGGCACCCCCCACCTGCTCGGCGGCGAGCGCGACCGCGGCGAGCTGGAGCGTCTTGGCGATCCCGGGGCCCGCCTCCCCGGCGCGTCCCAGGAGCTCGGCCGGCGTCCGCGAGAACTCGAGCCGCGCCTGCTTGCGGGTCTGGTCCATCGTCAGCAACGGCGTGCGGACGAGCCCCGGCGCGTCACCTTCCAGCGCGAAGAGCCCGAGCCCTTCCGCCGTGCGCCCCACGACGAGGAGGAGTGTCGCCACGTGGCCGTCGAGGACGAAGCTCTTGTGGCCGTCGAGGACCCAGCCGCCACCGTCGCGGCGCGCGTCGAGCTGGACCGCGTCAAGGTCCCAGCTGCCCGAGTCCTCGGTCAGCGCGAGCGTCGCGATCGTCTCGCCCGACGCGATGCCGGGGAGCCACCGGACTTTCGCCTTCTCGTCGCCCGAGGTGGTCAACGCGTGCGCCGCGAGGACCGCAGAGGAGAAGAAGGGCGCGCAGAGGAGCGCCGAGCCCATCTCCTCGAGCACGACCACGAGCTCGACGAAGCCGAACCCCGCGCCGCCGTACTCCTCGGGGATCGCGAGCGACTGCAGGCCGAGCTGCGCGGCCATCTGCTCCCAGACGGCGGGGTCGTATCCCTCGGTCGTCGCCATGAGCCTTCGGACTTCTGGTTCCGGGGACTTGTCGGCGAGGAACCTGCGCACCGCCCGGCGGAGCTCTTCCTGCTCCTCGCTGAAGGCGAAGTCCATCGGCTGGTGGTCTACCACGTGTGCAAACCTTGTGGCATGCCTGAGATTGAGTGTATCTGGGAGGACGCGGCGTGCGAGATCCACCGCACCGTCGTCGGCCCCATGGACAACAACGTCTACGTGCTTCGTTGCCGAAGGACCGGCGACGCGCTGCTCGTCGACGCCGCCAACGAGCACGAGGTCCTGCTCGAGATCTGCCAGCGTCTCGGCGTCAGACAGGTGGTCGAGACCCACGGCCACTGGGACCACATCCAGGCGGTGCCCGCGGTGCGCGACGCCGGCTACTCGGTCGCGGTCAGCGGGCAGGACGCCGGCATGCTCCCTTCCTACGACGAGCTGCTCGAGGACGACTCGGTCCTCGAGGTGGGGAGGGTCAGGGTCCGCACGATCGCCACCCCGGGCCATACGCCCGGGTCGATGTGCTTCCACGTGGAGGGGACCCCCCTCCTGCTCAGCGGCGACACCCTGTTCCCCGGCGGCCCCGGCAACACCTCCTTCACAGGCGGTGACTTCTCCACGATCATCCGCTCGATCGACCGGCGGCTGTTCGCCCGCTTCGACGGCTCCACGCTGGTGCTCCCCGGCCACGGCGCCTCGACCACCATCGGAGCGGAGTCCCCGCACCTCCAGGAGTGGATCGACCGTGGGTGGTGAGCCACGCAGCTCGCCGCTATTTCTCCTACGCATGTGGTAGAAATCCCGACCCCCCCGGTAGACTTCGCCCGATGACCGCACCCCTCCTCGAGATCGAAGGACTTCGCGTCACCGCAGGCCGCGACGGTCCCGCTGACGGCACGCAGGAGACCGAGATCCTCCGGGGGGTCGACCTCGTGGTCGAGGCCGGCCAGGTCCACGCGCTGATGGGGCCGAACGGCGCCGGCAAGTCGACGCTGGCGGCGACGCTGATGGGTCACCCTTCCTACAGGGTGGTCGACGGCGCCGTCCGGTACAAGGGCGAGGACGTCACCCACTGGGCGACCGACGCACGGGCGAAGGCCGGCCTGTTCCTCGCCTTCCAGTACCCCGAGGCGATCGACGGCGTGTCCGTGGTGCAGTTCCTGCGCCAGGCGATGTCCGCCCGCCGTGGCCAGGAGGTCTCGGCGCTCGAGGTGCGCATTGCGATGACCGAGTGGATGGAGCGGCTGGGGATGGACCTCTCGTTCGGAGAGCGGTACCTGAACCAGGGCTTCTCGGGGGGCGAGAAGAAGCGCAACGAGATCCTCCAGATGGCGATGCTCGAGCCCGAGCTGGCGGTGCTCGACGAGACCGACTCCGGCCTGGACATCGACGCCCTGAGGGTCGTCGGCAGGGGCGTGCACACGGTGCGCGAGCTCCATCCCTCGCTCGGGGTGCTCGTCGTCACGCACTACCAGCGGCTGCTCGAAGCGCTCGTCCCCGACCGCGTCCACCTCCTCGTCGACGGCAGGATCGTGGAGAGCGGAGGACCGGAGCTCGCCGAGCGGATCGAGAAGATCGGCTACGAGCCGTGGCGGCGGTGACCCGGTGACGACCCTGGCCCCCCTCGACGTCGAGACGGTCCGCAAAGACTTCCCGCTGCTCGCGCGGACGGTGCACGGCAGGCCGCTCGTCTACCTCGATTCGGCGTCGAGCTCGCTCCAGCCCCGCCAGGTCCTCGCCGCGATGGAGCACTACTACGAGACCTCCCACGCAAACGTGCACCGGGGCGTCTACACGACCGCGGAAGAGGCCACGGCCCTCTACGAGGGGGCGCGCGAGTCGGTCGGGCGTTTCGTCGGGGCAGCCGATCCCGAGCGGGAGCTCGTCTTCGTGAAGAACGCCACCGAGGCGCTGAACCTCGTGGCCCACTCGTGGGGCGGGGCCAACCTCCGGCCCGGTGACGCCGTCCTCCTCACCCAGATGGAGCACCACGCCAACCTCGTGCCCTGGCTCATCCTCGCCGAGGGAACCGGACTCGAGCTGCGCTACCTCGCCGTCGACGGTGACGGCCGGCTCGACCTGAGCGATCTCGACCGCAAGCTCGACGGCGTGAAGATCGTCGGCGTCTCCGCGATGTCGAACGTGCTCGGGACCATCCCCCCGCTCCGCGAGATCGCGGACGCGGCGCACGCGGCCGGGGCGCTCGTCGTCGCCGACGGTGCGCAGGCCGTACCCCACTTCCCCGTCGACGTGCAGGCCCTCGGAGTCGATTTCCTCGCGTTCTCCGCGCACAAGATGCTGGGCCCGACCGGGATCGGCGCGCTCTGGGCCCGCGCGGAGCTGCTCGACTCGATGCCGCCGTTCCTCGGCGGTGGCGGCATGATCCTCGACGTGCGCCTGGACCGGTTCGTGCCCGCCGGGCCGCCCCACCGCTTCGAGGCAGGGACGCCGCCGATCGCCGAGGCAGTGGGGTTCGCCGCCGCCGTCGACTACATGAAGTCGCTGGGCATGACACGGGTGCGCGCGCACGAAGCGCAGCTCACCGAGTACGCCGTGAACGCGCTCTCCGAGCGCCTCGGGGACGACTGCACGCTGTTCGGCCCCCCTGCGGGAGACGACCGGGGGGGCGTGCTGTCACTCGGTTTCCGTGACGTGCACGCGCACGATCTCGCCCAGGTGCTCGACCAGTACGGCGTCTGCGTCCGTCCGGGCCACCACTGCGCGAAACCGCTGATGCGCGTCCTCGGCGTCACCGCCACGGCCCGGGCCTCGATCGGGCCCTACAACGACGAGCAGGACGTCGACACGCTGATCGAGGGCCTCGTCGAGGCCGGGAGGCTGTTCGCGTGACGGACCTCGAAGACCTCTACCGGGAGATCATCCTGGACCACTACCGCTCGCCGCGCAACCGCGGCGAGCTGGAGTCCCCACCGGCACACCGTGTGGAGGGGTTCAATCCGCTGTGCGGTGACGAGGTCGTCGTCACCGTGCTCGTCGACGACGGGCACGTGACGGACATCAAGTTCGCAGGGAACGGATGCTCGATCAGCCAGTCGTCCGCGTCGCTCATGTCCTCCGCGGTGAAGGGGAAGTCGCTGGTGGAGGTGCGCGAGCTCATCCGCACCTTCAAGTCGATGATGTCGATCCACGAGGCGACGCTCGGCCCGGACGGGGACGGCGACGGGGAAGGCTCCGACGAGGAGGACGGGCGCGGGGACGGGGACGGGCGCGGCCCCGTGGACGTGCGCAAGATCGGGGAGCTCGCCGCGCTCCAGGGGGTCGTGAAGTTCCCGGTGCGGATCAAGTGCGCGACGCTCAGCTGGAACGCGCTCGCGCAGGGGCTCGACGAGGTCCAAAGCGGGAACTGAACAGGACCTCGACCCGTTCAGGGCCCGCAGGGGGTGGGGTCGAATGTCGGGGTCGCGTTCGGCGAGGTGACCGGAGCTGACGCCGTGGCCGCGTTCGGCGAGGTGACGGGAGCTGACGCGGTGGCGACACTCGAGCCACCACCCGTCGCCCCGGCCCCTGCCTGCGGACCGGACGCCGAGACGGTCGGCGGGTACTCGGGCTGCAGTGTGGTCCCGGGCGGCGGCGCGACGGGGCGCACGAGCTCGCTGCCGAAGATCTTGACGAGCAGCTCCTGGTCCGCGGGCTGGTCCACGAAGAGGACGTCACCCCACGGTGTGACCGCCCCGACTGTGGTCGTCGGGAGCGTGTAGGTGGTGATCGCGTTCGGTGTGAGCGAGTGGAAGTCCAAGAGCAGGTGCAGCATGTCGCCCAGCGAGAATGTCTTGTCGACGACGAGACCCTGGGGGATCGAGCTCAGGAAGGCGTTCAGCTTCAAGGGGTTCAGCTCCCGCTTGGCCGCTTCCACGAGTGCACGGAGGAAGGCGTCCTGTCGCTTGATGCGCCCGAGGTCGCCGATCGGTGTGTCGATCCACTGACCGTCGACCTCGTACTGGTAGTGGCGGCTGCGGGCGACGGAGAGCGCTTGGACCCCGTCGAGCAGCTTGCACCCGGTGGTCGTCACGTCGAGCCCGGACCAGGCATCGCGCGCGGGGTAGCGAAAGTCCATGTAGACGCCTCCGAGGGCGTCGACCGCGCCCTTGAACCCGGAGAAGTCCACCTCCACGACGTGGTTGATCGGGATCCCGAAGTTGTCCTCGATGGTCTCGACGAGGAGGCTCGGGCCGCTGTTGTACGACGCGTTGATGCGGTTGAACCGCCCGAACTCGGCGGCACCCTCGCCGACCATCTGGGTCATCGTGTCCCTCGGGATGGAGAGGATCGTGACCGTCTTGGTGGCGGGGACGACGTGCCAGATCATCACCACGTCGCTCCGCTGGCCGCTCACCTCTGTCGACGTGCCCACCCCTGTCGACGCCTTGGCGCCCAGCCTCGAGTCGGAGCCGATGACGAGGAGGTTGAAGGCGCCGTCGGCCGGAACAGGTCGCAGATCGGCGACGGTCACCTTTTCGATCTGCCCGTACCGGTAGCGGGCGTAGGCGTAGAGCCCGCCGGTGGCGACGAGCGCGAGCACGAGAAGTGCGACAAGCGGCGTCACGATCTTGCGGCGGGTGCTCCACCGCTTGCGCGGACGCTTGCGTCCGCGCACGTGCGCACCGCCGTCGGCCTGGCGGTCGATCGCGTCGCCCAGTGCGCGCAGCCGCTCGCCTCCGGCCACATCGCCCATCGCAGCCCGTTCGTCGCAGGCCCGACCTTCGATCTGATCGCCCAACGCGCGCAACCCGCGTTCCGAAGGATCGGGCCTCGCGCCTCTGCGGCGGATACCCATCACCTCCAAGGTAGCCAGTCCCGCTCGGGAAACGACGTCAGGTACGCAGCAACGGAAGAGGAACCCCCGTGTGAACAGCGATGGGGCTCAGGCCGCTCCTTCGTCTCCTTCTTCGCGCTCGTACGC
>JASHUY010000218.1 GCA_030039755.1 Acidimicrobiales bacterium | reverse complement strand
CCGGCGAGCAGGTGCCGGTGCGCGAAGACGGACAGGTAGGTGAGGGTCCCCGTCTTCGAAAAGACGAGGAACATCGCGAGCAGGAAGCCCACGTCGCCGACGCGGTTGTAGATGAACGCCTTCTTCCCGGCGGAGGCCGCCGACTCCCGGTGGAACCAGAAGGCCACGAGCCAGTACGAGCACACCCCCACGCCTTCCCAGCCGACGAACGTCACGAGGAGGTTGTTCGCCATGACCAGGACCAGCATCGAGAACACGAAGGCGTTCATGTAGACGAAGAACTTCGAGAAGTCCCGGTCTCCCCTCATGTACCCGATCGAGTAGAGGTGGATGAGCATGCTCACGCCGGTGACGAACATGCACATCGTCATGGACAGCGGGTCGAGCAGGATCGCGACCTTCACGTGGAGCCCGCCGACGGGGATCCACGTGAAGAAGGCGTGCCCGCTCGAGCCGGGCGAGCAGCTGTCCGAGCAGGTGAGGGTGCGGGCGCCGGATGGCTGGTTCGCCAGCCCCGCCAGCGTCACGCACGCCGAGACGAACGAGCCGGCCACCGTCATCGTCCCGATCCATCCCGCGACGGGGTCGCCGATCCGGCGCCCGAAGGCGAGCAGCACGACGAACCCCGCGAGGGGGAACAGCGGCATCAAGAAGGCGGCGTGCAGCACGTCTCAGCCCAGCATCTCGTGGAGGTCGTCCGCCGTGGTGGCCGCGCGCCGCCGGAAGATGGCGACGACCACACCCAGCCCGACGACCACCTCCGCTGCTGCCACGACCAGGACGAAGAACACGATCGACTCGCCGCCGATGTCCCCAAGCACGCGGGAGAACGTGACGAGGGTGAGGTTGGCGGCGTTCAGCATCAGCTCGATGCACATGAACATCACGAGGACGTTGCGGCGGACCATCACGCCGATCGCGCCGAGCGCGAACAGCACCGCGGCGAGCGCGAGGTACCACGCGGGCCCGATGCTCACCGGCCCACCTCCACCTGCTCGGGATCTTCCGCGGTCGCCGTCGTGTCGTCCGCCGCGGCGCGCTCGGCGCGACCGTCTCCGCCGGGGCGCGCCGAGAGGCTCGGGCCGCCCGGAGCCGGCGGCCCCCCGTCGTCGTGGACGCCCGAGGGACGGCGCGCGAGCACGACGGCGCCGACGACGGCGATGACGAGGAGCGCCCCGGTGATCTCGAAGGCCCACAGGTACGTGGTGAAGATCGACTTCCCGAGGAGGAACGTGTCGGTGTGGCCGCCGGCGGTGAGCCCCCCGGCGACCTTGTGCGCACCGGTGACCCAGTCCGACGTCGCCGAGAGCGCGAGCACCCCGGCCAGCGAGATCCCCATGAGGACGAACGCGAGTGGTCGCTGGCCCTTGAGCGGCTCGGAACGCACGTTCTCTTGCCGGTCGACTCCGAGGTACATGATCACGAAGAGGAACAGCACGACGATCGCGCCCGCGTAGACGATCACCTGCACGGCGGCCAGGAAGTACGCGTGCTGCTCGACGAAGAGCACCGCGACGCCGAACAGGGTCAGCACGAGGTTCAGGGCGGCGTGCACGGGGTTGCGCGAGGTGACGACGCCGATCCCGCCCGACAGCACGACGACCGCGCAGATGGCGAACGTGATCGCGTCGGGGAAGGTCGCCGAGAGGAGCACGTTCACCGGCGCGCCTCCTTGGCCGCCTCGCGAGCGCTCGCCCTCGAGCCGCGGAGCTCCTTCAGCCGCTCGCGTGCCCGTTCGAGCTTCTTGCGGTTGCGCTCTGCGGACAGCTGCGCCCGCCAGAGCCGTCCTCGCATGCCGCGGTGCTCGAGCGGGATGTCCTCGTCGAGCAGGTGGGGCTCGAGCTCCTCACGCAACGGCAGGATGCCCGTGGCCGCGTCGTCGCGGCGGCCGGACTGACCCCCTTCCGGCGCCCGCACGCCGTAGCCGAGCTCGGCGGACCACTGGACCTCGCCCTCGTAGGCGGCGCTGCCGCTCGGAGAGGTCGCGCGCATCCATCCCGACGTGTGAAGGTCGTCGCCCTCTCGCCAGTCCTCCCAAGGGAGCTTCTTCGGTCGGCCGTCGTCGCCGACGAGCAGCTCCTCCTTGGTGTAGATGGCGTCCGCCCGGTTGGTGAAGGAGAACTCGAACAGCTTCGACTCGGTGATCGCCTCCGTCGGGCACGCCTCGACGCACAGGTCGCAGTGGATGCACCGCAGGTAGTTGATCTCGTAGACGTACCCGTACCGCTCGCCGGGCGATACCGGATGGTCGGGCGGGTTGTCGAGGCCCCTGACGTAGATGCAGTCCGCGGGGCAGACGCCGGCGCACAGCTCGCAGCCGATGCACTTCTCCAGGCCGTCCTCGTACCGGTTCAGCACGTGGCGGCCGTGCTGGCGCGGCTGCTTGCGCTGTTTCTCCTCGGGGTACTGCACCGTCACCCGTGGTCGCGTCAGGTGCTCGAAGGTCAGCTTGAACCCGCCGAAGAACTTGAGGTCCTCTCGGAGGTCGGAGAGCACGCCCACTCAGCCCACCTCCCCGCCGCTGCCGTCCCCGCCGTCCCCGGCCCCACCGCCGCCGTGCCCCCGGTCGTCCCCGCCCCCGGCCCTGTCCCCGCCACCACCGCGCCCCCGGGTGTCCCCGCCCAGGGCCGCGGGCTGCAGCAGCGAAGGACGACCCACGCGCTCGCCCACCGGCTCGAGCAGCGGCTGGTGCTCACCTCTCACCTTTCCGATGGAGAAGGCGCGCACCAGGGCGCCGGCCAGGAGGAGGGCGGCGACGATCACGCCCGCGCCCCACCAGCCGTCCACGAGGAAGCCCGCGACCGCGAGGAGCCAGCCGAGGCTGAGCGGGATGAGGTACTTCCAGCCGAGCGTCATCAGCTGGTCGTAGCGGAGCCTCGGGAGCGCGGCACGGAGCCACACGTAGAGGAAAAGGAACAGGAAGACCTTGACCAGGAACCAGACCGTCGGGAACCAGATGTCGAAGCTCGGGATGTGGGGCACCGGGCCGTCGGGGCCGCCGAGGAAGAGGGTGACCACGATGGCCGACATGGTGATCACGTTCATGAACTCCGCGAGGAAGAAGATCGCGAAGCGGATCGACGAGTACTCGGTGTGGAAGCCGCCGACGAGCTCCTGCTCGGCTTCGGTGAGGTCGAACGGGGGCCGCGTCAGCTCCGCGGTGATCGCCGTGAGGAAGAGGAGGAACGGCACGATCCCCAGCCGGATGAGGTTCCAGTCCCAGAACGCGGGCGCCTGCGACTGGACGATCGCGCGCGTGGAGAGCGAGCCGGTCACGATCACGACGGTGACCGTCGTGATGCCCAGGGCCGCCTCGTAGGAGATCATCTGGGCGGACGCGCGCACCGAGCCGAGGAGCGGGTACTTCGACCCCGACGACCAGCCCGCGAGCATCACGCCGTAGACGGAGATCGACGACATGGCCAGCACGAGGAGGATCCCGATCGTCGGGTCGGCGACCTGCAGCTCGAACCGGTGCCCGTCGAGGTCCACGATCCCGCCGACCGGGACGACCGTGAAGATGAGGAAGGCCGGGACGAGCGAGAGATAGGGGGCGAGCCGGAAGACGGTGCGGTCCGCCCGGGCAGGGAGCAGGTCCTCCTTGAAGAAGAGCTTCGTCCCGTCGGCGAGCGTCTGGAGGAGTCCCCAGGGCCCGGCGCGGTTCGGGCCGATCCGGCTCTGCATGTCCGAGATCAGCTTGCGCTCGAACCAGATCATGAGCATGACGGCGACGAGCAGCGCGGCGAACGCGACGAGCACTTTGATCACGACGACGACCCAGACGAACCAGCCGACCCCGTTGGCGTAGAGCGGGTCGCCGTGAGTGGTGAGGGCGGCGAGCACCGCGAGCGGTGCGTGGGAGTGCAGCGTCGATGCCACGGTCATCGGACAGACTCCAGTCGGACGTCGGCGACCGCGTTGCCCGCGTCGACGAGGACCGCCGCCGCGTTGCGCGCGCCGGCCTCCGAAGCGAGGGCGAAGTCGATCGCCACCACGCCGCGCGGCACGGTCGGGTCGGGCTCGCACGGCAGCGTCAGCTCCCCTCGCGACGAGCGGACCGTCACAGGGTCGCCGTCCTGCGCTCCCAGCCGGTCGAGGTCGTAGGGGTTCGCGCGCACCGTCGCCTCGCGCACGAGCGGCACCAGCGAGGGCGAATGGGAGACCGCCGCGCCCGAGTCGTACAGACGGCGCGTCGAGAGGAGCCGGAGCGAGTAGCTGTCCGCGGGGGCGACGTGCGGCGCGGCGCGGCGGGCGTCCGGCGCCCCGAGCCCCGCCCCCGGCGCCGGGGGACCGACGGG
>JASHUY010000217.1 GCA_030039755.1 Acidimicrobiales bacterium | reverse complement strand
GCTGACGCGCGCCGGGTCGCCGTCGCCGGTCGTCCCTGCGCACAACGCCGCGCCCGCCATCTCGCGTAGGAGCGCCGCCATCTGCGCGCGGGGGAGCCGCGCCGAGTGCGGCGTCGAGTTCATGAGACCGAACGCGGCGTGCGCGGCCGCCACCGCACGCTCGGCGCCGCAACCCGTGAGATCCTCGACGACGTCCGCCCAGACCGAGACGTACTCGTGCTGGAGCGCGCGCACCGCCCGGCTCGCACCGGGAGGCAGGCTGGCGAGATCACGCTCCTGGACGGTGATGACGTCGGGCTCGTCCAGCGCGAACTCGACGTGGAACTCGATCAGCGCGGCGAGCGCCCGTCGCGCGTCCTCCGCTCCCTCGACACGTCCGCGAGCCCCCTCGAGGAGGCGCCGGCTCACACCGACCAGCAACTCGGTCAGGATCTCCTCCTTCGCACGGAAGTGGCGGTAGAGGGCGGGCCCGGTCACGCCTGCTGCGGCGCCGAGGTCGTCGACGGACACCCCGTGGAAGCCGCGGGTGGCGAAGAGCTGCGCGGCACACCCGAGAATCTGCTGCTTCCGGCCTCCGCGGCCGGAGTTGCGACGGCTCGTCCTGGCTGCCACGGGTGAACGCTAGCGTGGAATGTTAGCGATCGCTAACATGGCTGTCGATGGCCCAGGCGGCAAGGGTGCGGTTCCCGACGTTGCGCTCGAGGGTGGACCGGACCTCGGAGGGGTTCGCCGAGAACGTCGCGCGGAACCGGGACCTCGCCGCCGACCTCCGGGCGCGGCTCGAACGCGCCGCCCTCGGCGGTCCGGAGCCGGCCCGCAGACGGCACGTCGGGCGGGGCAAGCTCCTCCCGAGGGAGCGGCTGGGCCGCGTCCTCGATCCGGGGTCGCCCTTCCTCGAGCTGTCGCCACTCGCCGCGACAGGCTGCTACGGCGACGAGGCGCCCGCTGCCGGGATCATCTGCGGCATCGGCCGGGTCGCCGGGAGGGAGTGCGTCGTCGTCGTCAACGACGCGACGGTGAAGGGGGGCACGTACTACCCCTTGACGGTGAAGAAGCACCTGCGCGCGCAGGAGGTCGCGCTCGCGAACCGCCTCCCGTGCATCTACCTCGTGGACTCCGGCGGCGCGTACCTGCCGCGCCAGGACGAGGTGTTCCCCGACCGCGAGCACTTCGGCCGCATCTTCTACAACCAGGCGACGATGTCGCAGAAAGGGGTCGCGCAGATCGCGGCCGTGATGGGGTCCTGCACCGCGGGTGGCGCCTACGTGCCCGCGATGAGCGACGAGGCGGTCATCGTGCGGAACGAGGGCACCATCTTCCTCGGCGGACCGCCCCTCGTGAAGGCGGCCACGGGAGAGGTCGTGTCCGCAGAGGAACTGGGTGGCGGCGAGTTGCACGCACGCCGTTCGGGGGTGACCGACCACCTTGCGGACGACGACCACCACGCGCTCACCATCGTGCGCGAGATCGTCTCGACCCTGCCCCCCCGCCCCGCCCGGCCCTGGGACGTCGAGGTCCCGGAGGAGCCGGCGCTCGACCCTGGCGAGCTGTACGGCGTCGTCCCCACGGACCTGCGCACTCGCTACGACGTGCACGAGGTGATCGCGAGACTGGTCGACGGGTCACGCTTCTTGGAGTTCAAGGCGGAGTACGGGCCCACGCTCGTCTGCGGGTTCGCCCACGTCTGGGGCCACCCCGTGGGAGTGCTGGCGAACAACGGGATCCTCTTCTCCGAGTCCGCCCTGAAGGGCGCGCACTTCGTCGAGCTGTGCGACCGGCGCGGTGTGCCCCTCCTCTTCCTCCAGAACATCAGCGGGTTCATGGTGGGCCGGGACTACGAGGCAGGCGGTATCGCCAAGCACGGAGCGAAGATGGTGACCGCGGTGGCGTGCGCCCGCGTCCCGAAGCTCACCGTCGTGATCGGGGGCAGCTTCGGTGCGGGCAACTACTCCATGTGCGGGCGCGCCTTCGGCCCGCGGTTCCTCTGGACGTGGCCGAACGCCCGGATCTCGGTGATGGGCGGGGAGCAGGCGGCGTCGGTGCTGGCGACGATCCGTCGAGACCAGATCGAAGAGCGGGGGGAGAGTTGGAGCGCGGAGGAGGAGCAGGCGTTCAGGGTCCCGTTGCTCGCGCGGTACGAGGAGCAGGGGAGCCCCTACTACTCGACCGCACGTCTGTGGGACGACGGGGTCGTCGACCCTCTCGACACCCGCCGCGTCGTGGCCCTCGGTCTCTCCGTCGCAGCGAACGCGCCGCTCGACGACGTCGGCTACGGCGTGTTCCGGATGTGACCGGCTCCCTGGGCACGATCGGCTCGGTCCTCGTCGCCAATCGCGGCGAGATCGTGGTGCGGGTATGCCGGACGCTGGCTTCGCTCGGCATCCGCTCGATCGCCGTCTACGCGCCCGACGACGCCGGCGCCCCGCACACCCTCGCCGCGGACCAGGCCGTCGCCGTCGACGGCTATCTCGACGTGGCCTCGGTCGTCGCTGCCGCGAAAGCCGCCGCCGCAGACGCCGTCCACCCCGGCTACGGGTTCATGTCGGAGGACCCCTCGTTCGCACGCGCGGTCCTCGGCGCGGGCTTGGCGTGGATCGGCCCTCCGCCCGACGCGATCGAGGCCATGGGCGACAAGATCCGCGCCAAGGAGATCGTGGCCGCTGCCGGTGTGCCGGTCGTGCCGGGCGCCGGCCTCCCCGGCATGGACGACGACGCGCTCATGGGCGCCGCGCTCGAGTTGGGGCTTCCCGTCCTGTTGAAACCCGCTGCCGGGGGCGGGGGGAAGGGCATGCGGAGGGTCGCTGCCGCCGAGGACCTCCTCCCCGCGATCGCGGCGGCACGCCGGGAGGCCGAAGGCGCGTTCGGCGACGACACCCTCTTCGTCGAGCGGTGGGTCGAGCGCCCGCGCCACGTCGAAGTCCAGGTGTTCGCCGACGAGCTGGGCAACGTCGTCCACCTCGGTGAGCGCGAGTGCAGCCTGCAGCGTCGCCACCAGAAGATCGTCGAGGAAACGCCGTCTCCGCTGCTCAGCGCGACCACGAGGAGGGCGATGACCGAGAGCGCGGTGGCCGCCGCGAAGGCGTGTGGCTACGTCGGCGCGGGCACCGTCGAGTTCATCGTGCCCGGTGGGCGGCCTGACGAGCATTTCTTCATGGAGATGAACACGCGTCTGCAGGTGGAGCATCCCGTCACCGAGCTCGTGACGGGCGTCGACCTCGTCGAGTGGCAGCTGCGCGTCGCGGCGGGTGAGCCTCTTCCGCTCGGACAGGCGGAGCTCTCCTGGCGCGGCCACGCCGTCGAGGCTCGCCTCTACGCCGAGGACCCCTCGAGGGGCTTCCTTCCGACGAGAGGCACGGTGCTCCTGGTCGAGGAGGCCGTCGGCCTGCCCGGCGTGCGTGTGGACTCGGCGATCGTCCGTGGCGCCACGGTGGGGACGCAGTACGACCCGATGCTCGCAAAGGTCGTCGCATGGGGCGTCACGCGCGCCGAGGCATTCGACAGGCTCCGCGCCGCCCTCGCCGAGACGGCTGTCCTCGGCGTCACGACGAATGTCGGCTACCTCCGTCGATTGCTCGCGCAGCCCGACGTCGTGGCAGGACGGCTCGACACGGAGCTGGTCGATCGCACGCTCGGCGAGCTCGCCGCACCTGACGACCTCGAGCTCCGGGACGCTGCGGTGGTGGCGGCGTGTCGCCTGGCGGCGGGGCTCGAGCCCGGGGGACCGTTGGTCGACCCCTGGGACGTGCCGGACGGATGGTCGGTCGCGGGGCCTCGGGAATGGACGACCACCTTCAGCCAGGGCGGCCGAGCCGTGTCCGTGACGGTGCGGGGGCGCGTGCGCGACGGCGCGGCGGTGCAGGTCGCAGGCAGCCCGCCGCTCCAGGTGCGCGCCGAGCCGTTCGACGAGGGACCGTCCAGCTTCTCGGTGACGATCGACGGCACGCGCTCGACGTGGCGCACCGCGCTCGACCCCGCACGAGGAGACGTCTGGGTCTCGCGCAGGGGGGAGGCGTGGCACTTCGCCCCGAACGCCCCGGCGCGTGGTCACGAGGGGGCCAGGGTGGGCGCGGCCGGCCCGGTCACGAGCCCCATGCCCGGGGTGGTCGCCGCCGTCCACGTCGCCGTCGGGGACGTGGTGCGCGCCGGACAGCCGCTCGTCGCGGTCGAGGCCATGAAGATGGAGCACGCCGTCCTCGCGCCGGCGGACGGCGCGGTGACCGAGCTGCTCGTCCGGCCGGGCCAGTCCGTCGGTCTCGACGAGCTGTTGGTCCGCGTGGAGCCGGTGAGCGGCGAGAACGACGGAAGGGACGCCTGAGATGCCCCTCCCCGAGCGCCGGCTCCCTCTTCCCGCGGTCCATCCCCGGCCGGGTCTGCCCGCGCGCGTGCGGATCTGGGAAGTCGGGCCACGCGACGGCCTGCAGAACGAGCCTTCGATCGTCCCTGCACCGGTCAAGGCGCAGCTCGTGACCCGGCTCGCCGGCGCCGGGCTGACGACCGTGGAGACCACCAGCTTCGTGAACCCCGCCTGGGTGCCGCAGCTCGCCGACGCAGAGGAGGTCTTCTCGCTCCTCGCGCCGCTGCGGGCGGGCCACGGCCCCCGAGACGCCCAGCACCCGGACCTCCGGCTCCCGGCGCTGGTGCCGAACCTCGCAGGGCTCGATCGGGCGCGCTCGTGCGGCGTCCGCGACGTGTGCGTGTTCGCCAGCGCGACCGAGACGTTCGCACGGAAGAACCTGAACCGTTCGCGCGCGGAGGCGCTGGAGATGTCCGCTCCTGTCGTGGCCGAGGCGAAGGCCGACGGGATGGGCGTGCGGGCCTATGTGTCGATGTGCTTCGGCGACCCGTGGGAGGGGGCAGTGCGGGAGGAGGACGTCGTGTCCGTCTGCGATCGGCTCCTCGAGATGGGTGCCGACGAGCTGAGCCTCGGGGACACGATCGGCGTCGCCACGAGCGGCCAGGTCGTCGACCTGTTGGGCGCACTGGCACGCGCCGGCATCCCGGCGGCTCGGCTCGCCGTGCACTTCCACGACACCTACGGGCAAGCGCTCGCCAACACGCTGACGGCGTTGTCGTGCGGGATCACCACCGTCGACTCCTCGGCGGGCGGCATCGGCGGCTGCCCGTTCGCCGAGAGCGCGACCGGCAACCTCGCGACCGAGGACCTGTGCTGGGCACTCGCCGGGCTGGGCGTGGAGACGGGTGTGGACCTCGGGCGGCTCGCCGCGACCTCGGCGTGGATGGCGACCCGGCTCGGCCGGCCGAGCCCGTCCAGGGTCGTGCAGGCGCTCACGGGAGGGGGCCGGACGGCGCAGGCATCGGGGGGTGCGGGGTGACCCCGACCCCGCCGGGCGCTGCAGGCATCTCAGGTGCGCCAGGTGCGTCAGGTGCGCCAGGTGCGTCAGGTGCGCCAGGTGCGCCAGGTGCGCCAGGGGCGGGGGGCCTGAGCGCCGAGCACGAGGAGCTCGCGAAGACGGTCAGGCGCTTCGCACGGGGCGAGATCGCCCCCGTCATCGGCGGGTACTACGAGAACGAGGCGTTCCCCTACCCGCTGGTCGAGAAGATGGCGCAGATGGGGCTCTTCGGGCTTCCGTTCCCCGAGGAGTACGGCGGCATGGGAGGCGACTACCTCGCGTTCTGCCTCGCGCTCGAGGAGCTCGCGCGCGTCGACTCGTCGGTCGCGATCACGCTCGAGGCGGCCGTCGGCCTCGGCGCGATGCCGGTCTACCGGTTCGGCAACGAGACACAGCGGCGCCGCTGGCTCCCCGATCTGTGCGCAGGAAGAGCGATCGCCGCGTTCGGCCTCACCGAGCCGAGCGGCGGCTCCGACGCCTTGGCCACGCGCACGACCGCGGTGCGCGACGGCGAGGAGTGGGTCGTCAACGGGTCGAAGGCGTTCATCACGAACTCGGGAACCGACATCACCGTGTTCGTCACCGTCACCGCCGTCACGGGGAGGCGCCGGGACGGCCGGCCGTCCATCTCCACCATCGTCGTCCCGTCGAAGACGCCGGGCTTCACCGTCGCGCCCGGGTACTCCAAGGTGGGTTGGAGCGCGTCCGACACCCACGAGCTCGCGTTCGACGACTGCCGGGTGCCGCTCGACCATCTGCTCGGCGAAGAGGGGCGCGGCTACGCGCAGTTCCTGTCCATCCTCGACGAAGGTCGCATCGCCATCGCCGCGCTCTCGGTGGGTCTCGCGCAAGGATGCGTCGACGAGTGCGTCCGCTATCTCGGCGAGCGGGAGGCGTTCGGCGGCAAGCTCGGCGAGTCCCAGGTCCTCCAATTCAAGGTCGCCGACATGGACGCGCGGGCCCACGTGGCACGTCTCGCGTACCGCGACGCGGCGCAAAGGCTCGTCGCAGGGAGGTCGTTCAAGCGCGAGGCGGCGATCGCGAAGCTCACCGCGTCGGATGCCGCGGTGGTGAACGCGCGTGAGGCGGCACAGGTGTTCGGCGGCTACGGGTTCATGAACGACACGCCGGTCGGCCGCTTCTACCGTGACGCCAAGATCCTCGAGATCGGTGAGGGCACGTCCGAGGTGCAACGCATGGTCATCGCCCGCCATCTGGGCTTCGACCGTCCGCGCTGACGCGGGCGAAGAGCCCGATCGGGGCACCGGGCATTTCCGACGTCCCGCACCCGGGAGCCGCCGCGCATCGTTCGGATTCCCCTCCAGCGCGGCCTTTCCCCTGAAACTACTTCGAAGGCAAAGCACCTGGCCGAAATGTTGCGCGGAACGCTTCACAGGTGAGCGAACGACCTCCATACTGAACACGTGACGGTCACCGACAGGCGTCTCCGCCAGAGCGCGGACGTGGACCCTGGTGACCACTGGTCCGCCGGCACGCCGAGGGTGCACCTGTCCGGCGTCCAGGCGACCATCCGGGTGCTCGTCGACGTGTTGCGCGCGGACCGCGCCGCCGGCAAGAGGACGGCCGCCTTCGTGTCGGGCTACCAGGGGTCTCCCCTGGCCGGTTTCGACAAGGAGCTCGAGACCGCGCTGCGGACGCACCTCGACGTGGAGATCGTGCATCGCCCCGCGGTCAACGAGGAGCTCGGCGCGACCGCGGTCATGGGCAGCCAGCTCTCGAGCCTGCTCCCTTCGTCGCGGGTCGACGGGGTGCTCGGCGTGTGGTACGGGAAGGCACCCGGGCTCGACCGGAGCATGGACGCCCTGCGGCACGCGAGCTTCGCGGGGGCGTCCGCCACAGGTGGCGCGCTCGCCCTCGTCGGCGACGACCCCTCGGCGAAGTCCTCCACGCTCCCCAGCGCCTCGGAGGCGTCGCTCGCGGATCTCGGCATGCCCGTGCTGTTCCCGCGTTCGCTCGAGGAGATCCTCGAGCTCGGTCGCCACGCGGTGGCGCTTTCCCGGTACTCGGGCGCGTGGGTCGGGATCAAGCTCGCGACGGCGATCGCGGACGCCGAAGGCACCGTCGCGCTGCGCGACTGGCCCGCGGCCGTCATCCCCGAGACGCCGGGAACCGACGGCTACGTGGCACCGCCCGTGTCCGGAGACCTGCTCACGCCCGCCACCGTCGAGCGCGAGCGGGCGGTGCTCACGGACCGGGTCGCGGCGGCCGCGCGTTACGGCGACGCGAACGCGCTCAACCGTCTCCTTGTCGTCCCCGACCGCCCACGCCTCTCGATCGTGGCGGCGGGGATCGTCTACTCGGAGCTCGTCGAGGCCCTCCGGCTCCTCGGGCTCGACCACGACTCGCTGCGCGCCAACGCGGTGGCGCTCGGCGAGGTGCGGATGCCCTTCCCGATCGGGCAGGGGTTCGCACGGGCCATCTCCGAGGGCGTCGAGCGCGTCGTCGTCGTCGAGGAGCGACGTGACCTGGTGGAGAGCCAGCTGCTCTCCCTGATCGCGCGGCGGCCTTCCAGCCCGGCCGTCCTCGGGAAGCTCGACCTCGACGGGCGTCCCCTCGTCCCGCGTCACGGCGTGCTGGACGCCGCGTCGATCGCCCGGATCCTCGGGCCGGTCCTCCGAGCCAGCCTGGGCACAATCGTGAAGGAGCTGCCCGAGCCGCGACGCCGCATCGAGCTCAAGCCGCCGGCTGCCGCGCAGCCGTCCGAGGCGACGCGGGTCCCGTGGTTCTGCCCGGGCTGCCCGCACTCGGTCAGCACCGTGGTGCCCGAGGGGACGCTCCTCGGCGAGGGGATCGGCTGCCACACGATCACCCACTACATGCCCGAGGACCGGGTCGGTCACCGTGTCGGCCTCACCCAGATGGGTGGCGAAGGCGCGCAGTGGATCGGCATGGAGCCCTTCGTCGGCGAGCGCCACCTCGTCCAGAACCTGGGGGACGGCACGTTCTTCCACTCCGGCCAGCTCGCGGTGCGGGCCGCCGTCGCAGCCGGCGTGCCGATCACCTACAAGGTGCTCTGGAACGGCGCGACCGCGATGACCGGTGGCCAGCAGGTGGTCGGCGCAGCGAAGTCGCCCGTCGACCTCGCGCGCATGCTGCTGCTCGAAGGCGCGAGACGGGTCGTCATCACGACGGACGACCCCCGCCGGTTCGGGCGTTCCCTGCGCTCCGGCCGCTTCACGCGCATGCGGTTGCCGCGCGGCGTGTCCGTGCGGTCGCGCGACGACATCGTCGCCATCCAAGAGGAGCTCGCGGCGATCGACGGCGTCACGGTGCTCGTGCACGACCAGCCGTGCGCGACGGAGTTGCGACGCGCACGCAAGCGCGGCCTCGCGCCCGTGCCGACCGAGCGGGTCGTGATCAACGAACGGGTCTGCGAAGGCTGCGGTGACTGCCAGGTGAAGTCGAACTGCCTCTCCTTGCAGACCGTCGACACGCCGCTCGGGCCGAAGACGCGCGTCGACGAAGACAGCTGCAACTTCGACACGTCCTGCCTCAAGGGCGACTGCCCGGCGTTCACGCTGGTGAAGCCAGGCCCGGGCCGCCGTGACGGGCGCGTGCCGGGACCGGCGGCACAAGCCCGCGTGCAGGGCCGGGAGCTCCCCCCCGCGCCGGTGGCCGACCCCGACCGGCTGCACACCGTGCGGATCGCGGGCATCGGGGGCACCGGCGTCGTGACCTGCGCGCATCTCCTCGCGTGGGCGGCGTTGCTCGAGGGGGTGGAGGTGTGGGGGCTCGACCAGACCGGCCTGTCGCAGAAGGCGGGCCCGGTCATCTCCGACCTGCGCATCGGGCCGGGAGCGGGGGACCGGTCGAACGTCCTCGGCGAGGGGGAGGTCGACCTCCTGATCGCGGCCGATCTCGTGGCGGCGGGCGTGCCGAACGTGCTGTCGAGCATGGCGCAGGGCCGCACGTCGGTCGTCGGCTCCTCGGCGACGAGCCTGAGCGGTCCCATGGTCCTCGGGCTCGAGGCGCGCGAGGTTCCCGTTGCCGAGCTCGAGGCCACCCTCGCCCGCGCGGCGGCCGACGGTCGGGCGACCTTCCTCGACGCGGTCGCCGTCGCGCACGAGGCCGGCGCGTCCGCGACCGCGGCGAACGTGGTGCTCCTCGGCGCCGCGAGCCAGATCGGCGAGTTGCCGGTCTCCGCCGGCTCGATCGTCACGGCGATCGAGCGCAACGGGGTCGCGGTCGACGCCAACGTCGCCGCCTTCGAGGCGGGGAGGCGCTGGGTCGTCGAGCACGGCGTCGCGGGTGCGGCTCCCCCTTCCCGCCCGGGAGCGTCGACCCGGCGGAGTGCGGCGGACGCCCCGGCCGCCCCGGGTGCGGGCGTCGTGTCCCATGTCGACTTCTCGTCATTGCCCGCCGCCGGGCGTGCGCACGTCGAGTGGCTCGCGGGCGACCTCGTCGCGTACCAGGACGAGACGCTGGCGCGCCGTTTCGCGGCGCTGGTCTCGGAGGCTGCCGAGGTCGAGCGCCGCGTGGGCGGCGACGGTCGCCTCACCGCCGGGGTGGCGTTCGGCTACCACAAGCTCCTCGCGTACAAGGACGAGTACGAGGTGGCCCGGCTCCTCCTCGAGTTCCCCGCCGCGGGCCCTTCCGACGGGCGGACCACCTGGCTCCTGCACCCGCCGGCGCTCCGTGCGAAGGGGCTGCGTCGAAAGATCCGGCTCGGGAGCTGGTCGCGCCCGGCGATGAAGGCGCTCCGGTCGGCGAGGCGGGTTCGCGGGACCGCGCTGGACCCGTTCGGCCGGACGAAGGTCCGTCGCACCGAGCGCGAGCTCCCCGTTGAGTACGCCTTCTCGATCCGGTCGATCCTCTCCGAGGTCGGGCCGCAGAACCTCGACGCCGCGACCGCGATCGCACGGCTTCCGGACCTCGTACGGGGCTACGAGAGCGTCAAGGAGAAGAGCGTCGCCTCGTACCGGGCGGAACTTGCCGAGCGTCTGGCGCGCTTCCCGCGGGAGTGAGCTGCTCCGCAGGCGGGACGTCCCAGACCCGCACCTCGTCGTAGACGAGCGAGGTGCGCGCGTCGACCACCTCGCTCCGGCCCGTCACGCAGTCGAGGACGAAATCCCGCAGATGGGCGACGTCGTGCGTGGCCACCTCCACGAGGAAGTCGTCGGCCCCCGTCACGGTCCACACCGCAAGCACCTCCGGGGCCTCCAGCATCTCCTGCTGGAACGCCCGCACCGAGGCGGTCGTCTTCGGGCGGATGCGGACGCTGATCATGGCGCGGAGCGGCCGTCCGATCGCCGCGAGGTCCACCTCTGCGTGCCAGCCCCTGACGATCCCGAGCGCCCGCAACGCGCGGATGCGCTCGAGGCAGGTGGACTGCGCGATCCCGACCGCGTCGGCGAGGTCCTTGTTCGTCTGGCGCGCGTCGCGTTGGAGCAGCCGGATCAGTGCCAGGTCCGTGGCGTCGAGGTGCGTGGGTTGTCCGTCCACCGACGGTCAGGCTACGCCTGGGTGCCCCGTAGTGTCCCGGGGCCGTCCCCGTCCTCGCCCAGCTGGAGGCACCTGTGACCGGTGTGTCGTTGCTCGTCGTGTGCACGGGCAACGCGGCGCGCTCGGTGATGGCAGGTCTCATGCTGGAGCGCCTCGGGGCGACGCGGGGTCTCGACATGTCGGTCACGACGGCGGGCACGCACGCGGTCGAAGGGCTCCCGCTCGGCGCGCGGACCTTGGCCGGCCTTCGCGCGGTCCCGGGCGTCGCGGCGGCTCTCGCGGACGGCCCGCCGATCGGCGCCCACCGCAGCCGCCAGCTCTCCGACGAGGACCTCGGTCACGTGGACCTCGTCGTCGCGATGGAGGCCGGGCACGTGCGACATGTCCGGCGTCTCCACCCCGGGGCGTCGGCGCGCACCGCGGTGCTCCGGCGGCTCGCGCGTGAGCTCCCGACCGGTCCGGCGCCACTTCAGGCCCGGGTCGCCGCGCTCGACCTCGAGCACGCGCCGCTCGACGCGGCCGACGACGTCGCGGACCCGGCCGGTCGCGACGACGCGGCCTACGCCGAGTGCGCCGCGGAGCTGTGGGAACTCTGCCAGGAGCTCGCGCGCCGGCTCTGACCGGCGGTCGGTCCGGTCAGTCCGCGTGGACGGCGCGAAGCCCCGCCCAGGCGAGGTTCGCGAGCCGACCCGCGAGGTGCTGCGCCTCCTCGTCGAGCCGTCGCTGTCGCACGCCGGCGCCGTCGTTCCCCGCGCCTGCGTCCCCACGGGTCTCCAACCAGTGGCGGCTCGCCCCTTCGGCCATGCCCACGACGGCGTACGCGAGGAAGCGTCGGTGGTCGGGACCGAGCCCCGCGGCGATGAGCGGGTCGATCGCTTCGGCGATCGCGTCCTCGACCCTGCGCAACGCGCCGCCGAGCTCCGGGTCGGTCGGGCTGCTCCTCCCGTAGAGGAGGCGGAACGCTGTCTCACGCGTGACGAGCATCCGGAAGTACGCGGCGAAGCCGTCCTCGACCTGCTGTCGTGGTCCGGCCGCCGCTGCAGCGGCGGCGCCGATCTCCGCGAGAAGCTCCGCCGCGACCGCGTCCACGAGCTCGAGGTAGAGGGCGCGTTTCGAGGAGAAGTGCTGGTAGAGAAGGGGCTTCGTCACGCCGGCCGCGTCGGCGATCTCGTCCATCGTCGTCGACTCGTAGCCGCGCTCGGCGAAGAGCCCCAGGGCGACGTCGAACAGTTGGCGGCGCCGCTCGTCGCCGGTGAGCCGGCGCGGCCTCGCTTGCGGTCGTGCCGCGCCCGCATGGGACGGACGGGGCCGCGCCGTCGACGTCACGCCACGACGGTAGCCGTGCCCTCGCGGCCGGCCGGGACACCCGGAGGCAGGACGCCGCCGCCGAGACCCGCGAGCACCACCTCGAGGCGCGACGGGAGGTCGGCGAGGGAGAAGTGACGTCGGGCGACGGCGGCGTTGCGGTCCAAGAGCGCGGGGTCGGGTGCATCGAGCCACGTCTCCAGACGTGAGAGGTCGTCGGTCCCCTCTCCGAACCACTGGAAGCCGAAGGCGGCGAGCTCGGCTGCCACCGGGTACGGCCCGATCACCAGGGGGCGCCGGTGCGTGGCCGACTCGACCGACGGGTTCCCGAACCCCTCGACGCTCGAGGTGAGCGCGACGACGTCGCACGCCGCGTACGCGTCGGCGATGGTCGCCGCGCCGCCGTGCGCGAGCTGCGGCACGCCGCGTCGCACCGGGCAGCGCGCGGCGGCGAGGACGCGCTCGAGCTCAGGCCCGTAGCCGTCCTCGGCGGGGCCCAGCAGCCAGTACGTCGCCCCCAGCCTCTCTGCCAGACCGACGGCGGCGCCGACGCGCTTGCGCGCGAGCGCGCGCGTCGGCTGCAGGAGGAGGCGCGCGTCCGGCGCGACGCCGAGCGCGGCACGGGTCTCGGTGCGTCGGCCGGCCGGCGGATCCGGGTCGAACGCGTTGTAGACGGTGGTCGCCGCGACGCCGTGCGCCGAGAGCTCGCGCCGGCTGCGTTCGTTGTTGGTCACGTGGCACCACGCGGGGTCGTCGGCCGGCGGCGGCCAACCCGCGAACTGCGGTCGCTGCCAGGGGAGGTCGTGGTGGTGCAAGACCGCGGGGCGGCCCGCGAGCACGGCGGCGACGACGTCGGCGGCCTGCGGGTTGAGAGGCAGCGAGCAGAGGTTCTCCACCACCACCAGCTCCGCACCGGCGAGGGCCGCCTCCACCTCTCCTCGCGACGGCGGGGCGGCAGCGCCGATCGCGAGGCCCGGGAGGAGCCGGTCGGCCGTGCCGTCGCCTGCGACGGAGCCCGTCTCGAAGCCGAGGTGCTCGAGCGCCCACGACCACTTCGCGGCCTCGATGGAGACACCGTCCCCGCCTCCGAGCCGGAACGAGACGAGAACGGCCCTCGGCATCGGTGCACTGTACCGGGGAGGCTCTGTCACGGGGAGGCTCTGTACCGGGGAGGCTCTGTCACGGGGAGGCTCTGTGCGCCGCCGGCCGGGAACGGAGCCCGCTCGACTACCGTGGCGTCGGTGTCAGCCCAGCCCGCCAGGCGCGCGTTGATCACCGGCGTGACCGGGCAGGACGGCTCCTACCTCGCCGAGCTCCTGCTCGAGCACGGCTACGACGTGATCGGCGTGGTCCGCCGTTCGAGCACCCTCAACTTCGAGCGCATCGCCCACGTCCAGGACCAGATCACCCTGGTCCCCGCCGACCTGCTCGACGAGGTGTCGCTCATCGCGGTGCTGCGCGACCACCGGCCGACCGAGGTCTACAACCTGGCCGCACAGTCCTTCGTCCAGACGAGCTGGAGCCAGCCGGTCCTCACCGGCGAGACCACGGCGCTCGGGGTGACGAGGCTCCTCGACGCGATCCGCATCGTGGACCCGGAGATCCGCTTCTACCAGGCGAGCTCGTCGGAGATGTTCGGGAAGGTCCACGAGGTCCCGCAGAAGGAGACGACCCCCTTCTACCCGCGCAGCCCGTACGGCGTAGCCAAGGTTTACGGCCATTGGATCACGGTCAACTACCGGGAGTCCTACGGGTTGCACGCCTCCTCGGGCATGCTCTTCAATCACGAGTCGCCGCGTCGCGGCCTCGAGTTCGTCACGCGCAAGGTCAGCCACGGGGTGGCGCGGATCGCATGCGGGCTCGACGACAAGCTCTCCCTCGGCAACCTCGACTCCCAACGAGACTGGGGCTACGCCGCGGACTACGTCCGTGCGATGTGGCTGATGCTCCGCCAGGACAAGCCGGGCGACTACGTCGTGGCCACCGGGGAGACGCACTCGGTGCGCGAGCTCTGCGAGCTCGCGTTCGCCGCGGCCGGGCTCGACTGGCAACAGCACGTCGTCGTCGACGAGCGGTTCCTCCGGCCGGCCGAGGTCGACCTGCTCGTCGGCGACGCGTCGAGGGCGCACGAGACGCTCGGCTGGCAACGTCGGGTCGACTTCCCGCGCCTGGTCGAGATGATGGTCGAGGCCGACCTCGACCTGGTCCGGGCGCAGTTGGGTTGAGCGTGCTCGCCGGCGCGATCACCGCCGACCCGCTCGGGATCCTGGCGGCATTCGGCGCCGGCATCCTGTCGTTCCTCTCCCCGTGCGTGCTGCCGCTCGTACCCGGCTACCTCTCGCTCGTGTCCGGGCTTTCCGCAGCCGAGCTCAGCCCGTCGAGGCACCTGCGCACGACGGCCGATCATCCGGTTGCCGCGCGCGAGCTCGCGCTCGTCGGCGCGGCGGGACCGGCCGCGATGGCTCCGCGCCTGGTTCCTGCCCGCCGTCGCCCGTTGGCGCCGCTCGTCCGCGGCATCCTCCTGTTCGTCACCGGCTTCACCCTCGTCTTCGTCGCACTCGGCGCGACCGCGTCCGGAGTCCATGCGCTCCTCGAGCACCACAAGCAGGCGCTCGACCTCACCTCCGGCGCGCTCGTCGTCGCCCTCGGTGCGGTGTTGCTCGCGAGCTCCCTGCCCGCAGGCGTCTGGTCCCGCCTGGGCCCGCGAGTCGCGGGGAGAGCGGGGTGGCTCGTCGGCGAGCGTCGCTTCCACGTCAGGGCCGGGACCCTCGGCGTGTGGGCCGCGCCCGTCATGGGGATGGCCTTCGCGTTCGCGTGGACCCCCTGCATCGGCCCGGTGCTCGGAGCGGTCCTCGCGCTGACCTTCACCCATTCGACTCTCGCCGGGGGAGTGGTCCTCCTCTTCGCCTACTCCCTCGGCCTGGGGGTGCCCTTCCTCGTCACCGGGATCGCGTTCGACCGGCTCACGGGTTTCTACGCCAAGGCCCGCCGGCCGCTCGCGGTGGTCCAGGTGATCGCCGGGGTCGTGCTCGTCGCCTTCGGAGCGATCCTGCTCGCCGGCGACCTCGGGTGGCTGTCGGACCAGTTCACGACGATCCTCGATCACCTCGGACTGCAGCGCTTGACGGTGAGCTAGAGCCGGGACGCCCCGATGGCCGTGACGACCTGGAGAACCTCGCAGCGAAAATGAAACTCGGAGCGGCTCCAAATGCTACGTTCGGGGTGGCCCGAGAGGGGCTGTGGGAACGGGTAGGTCCGCGGCGGAGGGGAGCTCCGGGGATGGGGAGGTACCGGGAGCGCCCGCGCGAGGCAGCGACTGACCGGCCGACCTGTCCGACGACGCGCTCGTCTCCGACGAGTCGTTCGCGAGGGCGCAGGTCCGTCTCCCCGACGCGGGCGTCCAGGAGCCCCGCCCGGATCCTCCTCGGAGCTCTCGCACTCTGTTCGACCTCCGCCGTCCCGCTGCTCGCGTCGGGGCCGGCTTCGGCCGCACCTGCTCGCGTCAGCGTGACGAACCCGCCCGAGAACATCGAGCCGTGCTCGCCGACATGGCTCGTCGCCCTCGACTGTGCGGGAACGGACACACGCATCCGCCCGCTGCCCGTGCATCCGCGCTCGCTCGAGACCATGAGCGTGCCCGAGCAGGTCTTCGCGATCACCGACTTCGAGCGCGTCGCTCGTGGGCTCCCGCCGTTCGCGGAGATGACCGCTCGGCTCGACGCACTCGCCCAGGTGGGCGCGAACACCGAACACGACCCCATGACAACCCAGGAGCTCGAGGTGGAACGCTGGTGGGGAAGCACGTGGGGCGACGGCAGCACCTCGGCTCTCGACCAGATGTACCGGTGGCTCTACCGCGACGGCCTCTACACATCGCAGATCGGCGGGAACCTCGCCTGCCTTCACGAGGGCGACCCTGGCTGCTGGGGCCACCGGGACAACCTGCTGCACACAGCGATCGCGTGTCAGGTGGGCCAGGCCGGTTGTGGTCGTCAATGCCTGACAGGCAGGACGCCGGCGCTCCTCATGGGTGCCGCCATCGACGCGAAGCTCACAGACGGGAGCATCACCACCTTCGAAGAGGTGACCTGCGGCGGCACACCGAGCGAGGTGACCTACACCTGGGCGGAAGCCCGTGCCCGGGCGACCGCTCCGACACCGCCGGCCACCTGACCCGCCCGGGACGCCGGGGTCCGGAGGCCCGGTAGGAGGTCCGCCCGCCGGCGACGGCGGGCTGGGTCTGCACCCGCTTGGACCCCCTTGTCGGGCGCCCGTAGCATGGCGTCCCGGGTCATGGAACTCGCAGTCCACCTTCGCTCGGCGGTCGCCCTGGCCGGCCGTTTTCCCGCGCTCTCAGGCGTCGACCTCGACGTCGCCGCCGGCGAGGTGGTCGCCGTCCTCGGCGCCAACGGTGCGGGGAAGACGAGCCTCCTGCGGGTCTGCGCCGGGCTCGTGCCGGTCGTCTCGGGTGACGCCCGCGTCCTCGGTTGCGACCTGCGCTCCGAGCGGACGCTCGCCCGCCGCAGGGTCGGCCTCCTCGGTCACGACCCGGCCCTCTACGACGAGCTGACCGCTGCAGAGAACGTCCGCTTCGCGGTCCGCGCCGCGGGGCTCGGCACGGACCGGGTCGGGCCTGCGCTCGACCGGCTCGGTCTCACGGGCCGGCTCCGCAGAACGCCCGCGGTGCGGATGTCGGCCGGCCAGCGGCGGAGGACCGCGCTCGCCGTGCTCGTCGCGCGGGACCCGGAGCTGTGGTTGCTGGACGAGCCTCACGCGGGGCTCGACGCCGACGCGCGTACCATCGTCGGGTCCCTCGTCGAGGAGGCGGCCGCTTCCGGGGCGGCGGTGGTGCTCACCTCCCACGAGCCCGACCTCGCGGTGCCGCTCGCCGACCGTGTCGCGGTCATGTCGGGCGGACGGATCACCTCGGTGCGCACCGGGGGCCGACGCGCGGATGCGACCGACCGCGTGCTGGTCGCGCTGTCACAGGGCGACGCCCATGTGGCGTGACGCGCTCCTCGTCGCGGGGAAGGACATCCGGATCGAGTTGCGCTCGCGCGTGGCGCTCTGGCAGGTGCTGCCCTTCGCGGTGCTCGTCCTCGTGCTCTTCGGCTTCGCGCTCGGGCCTGGCCCGAGCGCGTTGCGGACGGCCGCGCCGGGCCTCTACTGGTTGGCCGTGCTCTTCTCCACGGTGCTGGCGACGCAGCGCAGCATGGCCATCGAATCGGGGGAAGGCACCCGCGACGGGCTACGGCTCTCCGGGATCGACCCCGCAGGGGTCTTCTTGGGGAAGGCGGCAGCCGTGGCCGTCCAACTCGTCGCGGTCCAGGTGCTGCTGGGTGCCGGCATCGTGGTGCTCTTCGACGTGCACGTGGAGACCTGGTGGCTGGCGCTCGTCGCGTCGGTCCTCGCCACCGTCGGGCTCTCGGCCGCGGGGGTCCTCTACGGCGCGCTGTCCGCGGGGCTCCGGGTCCGCGAGACGCTGCTCCCGCTCCTCGTGCTCCCGATCGTCGCGCCCGTGCTGATCGCCGGCTCCCGCGCGTGGTCCGCCGCGGTGAGCGGCGCCGTTGCGTCCGGCGCGTCGTGGCTCAAGATCCTCGGGCCGTTCGCGGCGGTGTACCTGGCCGTCGGGGTCGCCCTCTACGGGCCGCTCCAGGAGACGGCGTGAGCGGCCGGGCCCGGACGGTGACGCGCGTCACCGGCGCCGCCGCGCTGGTGACCACCGCGCTCACGGTCTGGCTCGGGCTGTGGGTGACCCCTCCTGCGCAGATCCAGGGCACACTCGTGCGCCTCTTGTACCTGCACCCACCTGTCGCGTGGGTGGCCCTCTACTGCGCCTTCGGGCTCGCAGCGCTCTCGAGCCTTCTCTACCTCTGGCGACGCACCCGATCGCTGTTCTGGGACCGGCTCGGCGCGTCCGCCGTCGAGGTGGGGGTGGTCTTCACCGCGCTCACCCTGGTCACGGGATCGCTGTGGGGCAGGCCGACCTGGGGCGTCTGGTGGACCTGGACAGCGCGGCTCACCTCGACGGCGCTCCTGCTCGTGCTCTTCCTCGGTTACCTCGCGCTACGCCGGGTGCCGGCGGACCCCGACGTCCGGGCCAGACGGTGCGCGGTGGCGGCGCTGTTCGCGTTCGTCGACGTGCCGATCGTCACGTTCTCCGTGGACTGGTGGCAGACGCTGCACCAGCGCGGGACGGTGCTGAACCCGGGGCTCACACTGAAGGTGCACGGGTCGATGGCGTGGACGCTCGGCCTCGGGTTCCTGGCGATGACGCTCGTCTTCGTCTGGATGGTGCTCGTCCGCTACCGCGTGGAGGTGCTCTCGGACCGGATCGGGGACGCGCAGCTCGAGGTCTCGCTGTCCGAGCGGTGGGCCGAGGGGCCGACCGTCCCCGCCGCGACCGGTGACGCCGGCCCGCCCGGCTCCGACGGGGACGGCTCGGCCGGATCGCCGTTGCCGAAGCCCGTCGCCGAACCCCTGGGAGGACGGCGGTGAGGTACGTCGACGCGGGTTACGCGATCGCGCTCGTCGCCCTCGCCCTCTACGCGCTCTCGCTTCTTGCCCGCCGGCGCCGCCTCGAGCGTGCCGCCGGGCGCGGGCTCGACGCGACGGGGGACACCTCGCGGGGGACCACGGGGGAGCACGAGACCGTCCGGGTGCACGACTCGTCCGCTCCCGACCCCCGTCGGTGAGCGTCGCCACCGCTGCCACGGAGGCGGTCCGGGCGCCGGCGGCGCGCCGGAGGCCCCGCCGCCGCCTCCGGCTGCTCGTCGTCTTCGTGCTGCTCGCGGCGGCGGTCGTCTACCTGCTCGTCGAAGGTCTGGGGAGCTCCCTCGACTACTTCGACACGGTCTCCCAGGCGCTCGCGCACAAGACGCGGATCGGGACGACGGTCTTCCGCTTGGAAGGCGTCGTCGTCCCCGGGAGCGTGCACCGCACCGTGGAGGGCGCGGACTTCGAAGTGTCCGGCGGCGGCCACAAGATCGTCGTGCACAACGCCGGCTCCCCGCCCGAGCTCTTCCAGCCGAACATCCCCGTCGTCGTCGTGGGCCACTTCACGTCGTCGGGTTCCGACCTCTTCGTCTCGAACCAGATCATGGTGAAGCACTCGGCCACATACATCGCGGCCCACCCCACACGCGTTCGGGGACCGAGCGGCAAGATCGTCCGCTGATGTTGCCGGCCGTCTTCGGCACCGCAGGTGTGTGGCTCGCGTTCGTGGGCGCGCTCGCAGGCGTCGTGGTGTGCGCCGCCGGCCTGGTCCGCAACCGGTTCGCCCGGGCGGAGCTCGAGCCGGGCTCGCCCGTCGGCGCCGGTCGGAGCGGCCTGCCCGACGGGGGTATCGGCGGCCACACCGGAGGCAACGGGCTCACCGGAGGCAACGGGCACACCGGAGGCAACGGGCACACCGGAGGCAACGGGCACACCGGAGGCAACGGCCACCCCGGAGGCAACGGGCACGTCGGAGACAACGGGCACGGCCCGAGGCACGACGCCGGGCCCGACGGCAGGTTCGGCGGCACGCTCGACGCCAGGTTGCTCGCGGCGGTCCTGCTG
>JASHUY010000216.1 GCA_030039755.1 Acidimicrobiales bacterium | reverse complement strand
CCAGCCGCGCCTCGCCATCCTGAAGCCGATCTCCTCTGCGATCAGCATCGGCACCGGAGGCCCCTTCGGTGCGGAAGGCCCGATCATCCTGACCGGCGGGGCCGTCGGCTCGATCGTCGGCCAGTTGTTCCGGTTGACGGCCGCCCAGCGGCGCGCCCTGCTCGTCGCCGGCGCGGCGGCCGGCATGAGCGCGGTGTTCGGCACCCCTGTGGCGGCGGTCCTCTTCGGCGTCGAGCTTCTCGCGTTCGAGCTCAGGCCCCGTTCGACCGTCCTGATCGGCCTCGCGTCGGCGACCGCCGACGGTCTGCGCATGCTGATGGCCTCGCACGGACTGGTCCTGCCACAGCCCCTCTTCCCGGTCCCCGGCCACCCTCCTCTCGGTGGCGTGGTGCTCGTCGGAGCGGCCGTCATCGGCGTCGCGACCGGGTTCGGGGCGTGGGTGATGACCCAGGCGGTCTATCGCTGCGAGGACCTCTTCAAGAAACTGACCGGGCACCTCCACTGGATGTGGTGGCCGCTCATCGGCGGCCTCGTCATCGGCCTCGGCGGGCTCGTCGACCCGAGGGCGCTCGGGGTGGGCTACAACACGATCCATCTCGAGCTGCTCGGCAAGCTGGGCCTCGACGCGATGGTGCTCCTCTTCTTCGTGAAGCTGGTCATCTGGGCTGTCGGCTTGGGGGGTGGGACGAGCGGCGGCATCCTCGCCCCGATCCTCATGATGGGCGCCGCGATCGGCGGCGTTCTCGGCCACGTGCTTCCCGGGGCCTCGGTAGGGGTCTTCGCGCTCATCGGCATGTCGGGCTCGTTGGCGGGGGTCACGCGGTCGCCGTTCACGGCCATCGTGTTCGCGTTCGAGCTCACCCACGACGCGAACAGCCTCCTCGCCCTTCTCGTCGTCGCGACCGTCTCGCAACTCGTGAGCGTGCTCGTCTTGAAGCGCTCGATCCTCACCGAGAAGGTGGCGCGGCGCGGGTTCCATGTCATGCGGGAGTACGCCGTAGACCCGTTGGAGGCGACCTTCGTCCGGGAGGTCATGGACACCGACGTCTACACCGTCGACCCGAGCCGGACGCTCGACGAGCTGTACGGGGCGCTGCCGGAGGGCTCGACCGAGCGGCGCCAGCGTCTGTACCCCGTGCTCGACGAGAAGGGCGCGCTCGTCGGCGTCCTGCCCTGGTCCGCGGTCCTCGCCGGACGCTCGAGCTCGAGCGGCGACAGGCCGGTGGGCGAGGTCATGATGCCACCCACCGCGGTCGCCTACCCCGACGAGATCCTCCGGGGCGTCGCCGACCGCATGGCCGGCCTCGGGCTCGGGGTGCTGCCGGTCGTCGACCGGACCGACCCGCGCCACCTCGACGGGCTCATCAGCCAGTTCGACCTGCTCGACGCCCGCCAGAAGCTGCTCGAAGAGGAGCGCCACGCAGAGCGCGTCCTCACGCTGCGCCGCGTCCGACCTCCGGTGCCGGCGAGCCCTTCGGCGCCCTCGCGAGGCGCGCACGACGAGGGTGGGTGACAGCCGACGTGCCGTGACGCGCCCGGGCGTCGTACCGGCAGTTGCTATGGTCCGCCCGTGCGCTTTCGGGTCTTCGTAGAACCTCAGGAAGGCGCGTCCTACGACCAGCTTCTGAGGGTTGCGCAGCATTCCGAAGCGCTCGGGTTCGACGCGTTCTTCCGGTCCGACCACCTGCTCGCCTTCGAAGGCGACGGGCTTCCCGGGCCTACCGACGCCTGGGCGACGCTGGCGGGGCTCGCGCGCGAGACCACCCGGCTGCGCCTCGGCACGCTCGTCACTTCGGCGACGTTCCGGCTCCCGGGCCCCCTCGCCATCGCCGTCGCCCAGGTCGACGCGATGAGCGGCGGACGGGTCGAGCTCGGGCTCGGCGCGGGGTGGTACCCCGACGAGCACCGCGCCTACGGGGTCCCGTTCCCACCGCTCGGTGAACGGTTCGAGCGCCTCGAAGAGCAACTCGAGATCGTGAGGGGGCTCTGGCTGACGCCCTCGGGAGAGCGGTTCTCCTTCAGCGGTCGCCATTACGACCTCGCGGACAGCCCTGCCCTTCCGAAGCCTGCCCAGCAGCCGCATCCGCCGATCATCGTGGGTGGTGCCGGGCCGGTCCGGACCCCGCGCCTCGCCGCACGCTTCGCGGACGAGTACAACCTGCCGTTCCAGACGGTCGACGACACCGTGCACCAGTTCGACCGGGTGCGGGAGGCGTGCCGCGCCGCCGGGCGTGACCCTGCGAGCCTGCGATTCTCAGCGGCTTCCACGCTGTGCTGCGGACGCGACGTGGAAGAGGTCGAGCGTCGTGCGGCCGCGATCGGTCAGGACCTCGCCGAATTGCGCTCGAAAGGCCTCGCGGGGACGCCCGACGAGGTGACCGCCCGGTGTCGCGAGTACGGCGACGCCGGTGCGTCGACCATCTACCTGCAGGTGCTCGACCTCTCCGATCTCGACCAGCTGTCGCTGTTCGCGAGCGAGGTGTTCCCCGCGCTCGGCTGACCGGCGACCGGACCGCCAGGTCAGCGGCCGGAGTGCGTCGTCCCGCCGACGAGCTCGAAGGCCTCCCACATCGCGGCATAGCGCCCGCCGAGTGCGAGGAGCTCTGTGTGCGTGCCGCTCTCTGCGACCTCGCCCGCGTGGAGGACCATGATGCGGTCGGCGTTGCGCGCAGTCTGCAGCCGGTGCGCGATGAGCACCGTCGTCCGGTCTCTCGTCACCTCGCGCACCGCAGCCGCCACCCTGGCCTCGGTCGGCAGGTCGAGGTTCGAGGTCGCCTCGTCGAGAAGGAGGATCGCCGGGTCGACGAGCTGTGCGCGGGCGAGGGCGACCAGCTGCCGCTGTCCGGCCGACAGCGATCGCCCGCGCTCGGAGAGCGCGTGGTAGTAGCCGCCCGGCAGCTGCTCGACGAACTCGTGGGCGCCGACGGCGCGGGCGGCGCGCTCCACTTCGGCGTCGTCGGCGTCGGGCTTGCCGTAGGCGATGTTGTCGCGAATCGTCCCCGAGAAGAGGAACGGTTCCTGGGGCACGTAACCGAGCTGGTGGCGGTAGTCCTCGAGCGCGAGGTCGCGCAGGTCATGGCCGTCGACCGAGACCTCGCCCGTGTCCGGGTCGTAGAAGCGCGCGATGAGCTTCATGACCGTCGACTTGCCCGCACCGGTCTCCCCGACGAGCGCGATCGTCTCTCCCGGGTGGACCTCGAGGTCGACGCCGCGGAGGGCCTCGGGCGGCTTTCGCGCTCCTGCGTCGGCGGAGACGAGGAGCTTCGGGTCGGCGGGGCCGCGCGGGCGGGCCGCAGGGGCTGTCGCCGTGATGCCCGGACGGTTCGGGGCGGAGGGGTAGGAGAAGCGGACGCCGTCGAGCGCGACGTCTCCCTGCAGCCGGCCGGCCGGGTCCGGATGCGCCGGTTCCGGCGTCCGGGTCTCGACCTGCATCAGCTCGGAGATCCGCCCGACGGAGACCCGCGTCTGCTGCCAGGAGTCGAAGACCTGGGAGAGGCTCTGGATCGGCGAGAAGAACATGTCGATGTAGAGGAAGAAGGCGATGAGCGCACCGGCGCTGAGCTGTCCGGCGGAGACGAGCTGCGCGCCGACGCCCAGGACGATGACCTGTGCAACCCCAGCCAGGAGCTGGATGAACGGGAAGTAGGTCGCCACGAGCCGTTGCGCGCGGACGCGGGAATCGAGGTAGTCGCCGCCGAGGCGGTGGAAACGGTCGCGCGTCACCTTCTCGTGGACGAAGGTCTGGGCCTCGCGCACGCCCGCGAGACTCTCCTGGAAGTCGGCGTTC
>JASHUY010000215.1 GCA_030039755.1 Acidimicrobiales bacterium | reverse complement strand
GGCGACCAGATCCTCGGGTTCGTCACCCAGGGCCGCGGCGTGTCGGTGCACCGTGCCGACTGCGCGAACGCGATGGCCCTCTCGCGGCGTTCCCAGGAGCGGTTGATCGAGGTGGAGTGGGACCGGGGCGTCGAGGGCGTCTTCCTCGCGACGGTGGAGGTGCTCGCCTTCGACCGCGAGCGCCTCCTCGCCGACGTGAGCCGCGTGGTGTCCGAGCACCACCTGAACATCGTGGCCGCGCGCACCGTCACGACGCCCGACCGGGTGAGCAGGATGACCTTCGAGGTCGAGCTCGCGGACCCCACGCACCTGCAGTCGGTGCTGGCGTCGCTCAAGCACCTCGACGGCGTGTTCGACACCTACCGCCTGCTGCCGGGCAAGAAGGCCTGACCGTGGCGAAGGGAGGAGACGACCGGGCGACGCCGCGCGCCCCGACCGGCACGAGGGACGTCCTGTGGCCCGAGTCGTGGCGGTTCGAGGATGCGGTCGCACGCTTCCGAGCGCTCGTCGAGGGCGCGGGGTACGGCCTCATCCAGAGCCCCGTGTTCGAGTACGCGTCGGTGTTCCGGCGAGGTATCGGGGAAGAGAACGACGTCGTCGGCAAGGAGATGTACGAGTTCGAAGACCGCGACGGCCAGATGCTCGCGCTGCGCCCGGAGGGGACCGCGTCGGTGGTGCGCGCGTACGTGCAGCACCGGCCGGTCCTGCCGTGGAAGGCCTGGTACATGGCGCCGCTGCTGCGCCACGAGCGACCCCAGGCCGCGCGCTACCGCCAGCACCACCAGCTCGGGATCGAGGCCCTCGGCGTGGCCGACGCCGATCTCGACGTGGAGGTGATCTGGGTCGCGCACACCTTCTTCGGCAGGCTCGGGCTCACGGACTTCTCGCTGCGGATAGGTTCCATGGGCGACGCGACGTGCCGCCCCGCCTATCTCGAGCTGTTGACCGCGTACCTCGACGCGCACCGTGGCGAGTTGTGCGACGAGCACCGCGAGCGCTTCCGCACGAACCCGATGCGAGTGTTCGACTGCAAACGTCCGGAGTGCCGCGCGGTGACGGCGGCGGCGCCCAAGCTCGTCGACCACCTCTGTGACGCGTGCGCCGCGCACTTCGCCCGGGTCCGAGAGGGCCTCGCGTCGCTCGGCATCGTCTTCGACGTCGACCCCCGGCTCGTACGAGGGTTCGACTACTACACCCGCACGACCTTCGAGTTCGCGTCGGGGGCGATCGAGGCGGCGCAGAACGCGCTGTGCGGAGGCGGCCGCTACGACGGGTTGGTGGAGATGCTCGGCGGCGAGCCCACCCCGGGGGTCGGTTTCGGCATGGGGATCGAGCGGCTGCTCGTCGCGTGCGACGCCGAAGGGACCTTCCCGGCGGACCCGCCCGCGCTCGACGCGTTCGTGGTCGACGTCGCCGGAGGCGATGCGGCGCGTGCGATCACCGTGCGTCTTCGCGACGCGGGGCTGCGCGCCGACAGGGCGTTCGACGGCCGCTCGATGAAGGCGCAGATGAAGCTCGCCGACCGCTCGGGCGCGACCGTCGCCCTGATCGTCGGCCCCGCGGAAGCGGCGTCGGGCACCGTGCTCCTGCGACCACTTCGGTCCGAGGGCGACCAGCTGCCCGTCACTCTCGACGCGGTCGTCGACGCGGTGCACGACGCGGTGGTCGACGCGGTGCACGAGGTGGTCGGGGAGGTCGGGGGATGACAAGCGCGACGTCGATGCGGACGGGGCTGTGCGGCGAGGTGGGCCCCGGCGACGTCGGGTCCCACGTCCGGCTCTGCGGGTGGGTCGCACGCCGCCGCGAGCACGGCGAGCACCTCGCGTTCGTCGACCTGCGCGACCGCAGCGGCGTCGTGCAGTGCGTCGTGGACGGGTCGGTGGAGCTGCGCAGCGAGTACGTCGTGGCGGTGTCCGGGGTCGTGCGACGCCGCCCCGCGGGGATGGAGAACCCCTCCCTCGCGACCGGAGAGGTGGAGATCGGCGACTGCATGGTCGAGGTTCTCTCGGTCGCCGAGCCGCCGCCGTTCCTCGTCGAGGACCGAGCCGACGTCGACGAGGTCGTCCGGCTGCGACACCGCTACGTCGACCTCCGGCGCCCCCGCATGCAGGCGAACCTGCGGCTGCGCGCGGTGGCGGTCTCGGCGATCCGGCGCGCGATGGACCGCCAGGGGTTCTGCGAGGTCGAGACCCCGCTCCTCTGGTCACCGACCCCCGAAGGGGCGCGCGAGTTCGCAGTGCCGAGCAGGCTGCACCGCGGCGACTTCTACGTCCTGCCGCAGAGCCCGCAGATCGCCAAGCAGCTGCTCATGGTCGGAGGATTCGACCGCTATTACCAGATCGCACGGTGCCTGCGGGACGAGGACCTGCGGGCGGACCGACAATTCGAGTTCACCCAGCTCGACATGGAGGCGTCGTTCGTCACCCGGGACGACGTCCTGGGCTTCGTCTCCGAGGCGGTCTTGGACGCCGCGGAGGCCGTGACGGGCACACGCCCGCGCGAGATCGATCGGATGTCGTGGGCGGAGGCGCTGGACCGCTACGGCACGGACAAGCCGGACCTGCGGATCGAGACCGCGCTCGTCGATCTCGGCGCGGTCTTCGCGAGCACCTCGGTCCGCGCCTTCGCGGCGCCGGCGGTGAAGGGGCTCCGGGTCCCCGGCGGGTCGCAGCTGAGCCGCTCGCGCCTCGACTCGCTGGTCGAGCGGGCCAAGGCGCTCGGGGCGAGAGGGCTCGCCTGGTTCCGCGTCGGCCCGCGTGAGGGAAGCGAAGGGAGCGAGGGGAGCGAGGAAGGGTTCTTCCTCGACTCGCCGCTCGCCCGCGTGCTCTCGGGCCCAGAGCGCGACGGCCTCGTGCGGGTCACCGGCGCGCGGCCCGGCGACCTCGTCCTCGCCGTCGCCGACGAGCACCGCACCGCCTGCACCGTCCTCGGCCAGCTGCGCGTGGAGCTGGCCGGGAAGCCCGTGGGGGAGGGGCCGTACCGCTACGCCTGGGTGGTCGAGTTCCCGCTCTTCGAGGCGATCGGGGCGGACGGTCACCCGGTGCCCGCGCACCATCCCTTCACGATGCCCAACCCCGAGGACATCGACCGCATGGAGTCCGACCCTCTCTCGGTGCGCTCGCAGGCCTACGACCTCGTGCTGAACGGCTGGGAGCTCGGCTCGGGGAGCGTGCGGATCCACCGCCCGGACGTCCAGGCGCGCGTGTTCAAGGCGCTCGGCATCTCCGACGAAGAGGCAGAGGCCCGTTTCGGGTTCCTCATGGGCGCTTTCCGCTACGGGGCGCCGCCCCACGCGGGCTTCGCGTTCGGCATCGACCGCCTGGCCGCGGTGCTGGCCGGGGAGGAGAGCATCCGCGAGGTGATCGCCTTCCCGAAGACCCAGTCGGGATGGGACCCGCTCACCGGCGCGCCGAAGGCGCTGTCCGCGTCGTCGCTCGCCGAGCTCGGGGTCCGGGTACCCGCCAGGTGACCGGGCTCTTCGAGGCCGCCGCCGAGGAACGGTTGCGGTCTCGTGCGCCGCTCGCGGCGCGCCTGCGGCCGCGCACGCTCGACGAGGTCGTGGGACAGCGTCATCTCGTCGGCGCCGGCGCGCCGCTTCGCATCCTGGTCGAGCGTGACCGGCTCTCCTCGGTCGTGCTGTGGGGGCCGCCGGGGAGCGGGAAGACGACGCTCGCGCGGCTGGTCGCCGACGCGACGAAAAAGGAGATGGTGGCGCTCTCCGCGGTGACGGCCGGCGTGAAGGACGTCCGCGAGGCGATCGACGGCGCACGGCAGCGGCTGGGGGAGCAGGGGCGGGGCACGATCCTCTTCCTCGACGAGGTGCACCGCTTCAACAAGGCGCAGCAGGACGTCCTGTTGCCCGCGGTCGAAGAGGGCGTCGTCGTCTTCGTGGGCGCGACCACCGAGAACCCGTACTTCGAGGTGAACCCGCCGCTCATGAGCCGCGCGACGCTCTGGCGGCTCGAACCGATCGACGACGACGACATGGCCGAGCTGGTGCGGCGCGGGCTCGCGGCGGAGCACGCCGACGCAGGTGACGATGTGGTCGCCGCGGTCGTGGGATCCGCCGAAGGCGACGCGCGTTCCGCGCTGACGACGCTCGAGGTCGCCGTCGCGCTCGCTGCAGCCCGCGCGGCGCCCTCGGCAGACGCGGCGCCCTCGGCAGACGCGGCGCCCGTCGACCTCACCGTGGTCGCCGTGGACGACGTCGTCCGCGCCCGCGCGGGCAGGCTCTACCACCAAGGCGTGGACGAGCACTACGACCAGGTGAGCGCGTTCATCAAGTCCATCCGCGGCTCGGACCCCGACGCGGGCCTCTACTGGATGGCGCGGATGCTCGAGGCCGGCGAGGACGCGCGGTTCGTGGCACGGCGGCTCGTCATCCTGGCCAGTGAGGACATCGGCATGGCCGACCCCCAGGCGCTTGTCGTCGCCGACGCTGCGGCGCGCGCGGTGGAGATGGTGGGGCTGCCGGAAGCCGCGCTGAACCTCGCCCACGCGGTCGTCTACCTCGCGTGCGCGCCGAAGTCGAACCGGGTGACCGTCGCGCTCGGTCGGGCCCGCGACGACGTGCGGGGCGACGAGCGGGCGGACGTGCCGGCGCACCTGCGCGACAGCCACTACCGCGCCGCGGAGCGCATCGGCCACGGCGTCGGCTACCGCTACCCGCACGACGTGCCGGAAGGTTGGGTGCCCCAGCAGTACCGGCCCGCGACCCTCGAGGGCCGCGTCTACTACGAGCCGTCCGACCACGGGGCGGAGACGGACGTGGCTGCTCGGCTCTGGCGCCTGCGCGGGACGGCGCGTCGAGGCGAGCGACGAGGAAACGGGGACGTCGGGGACGGAGACCTCGGGGACGGGGACGTCGGGAACGGGGACGTCGGGGACGGGGACGTCGGGAACGGGGCGTCGGGCACGCGGAGACCGGCGCGCGACGGGGAGGCTCCTTCCGCCGTTTAGCATCAGCCTCGATGGCCCGCCCGCCCGGAGCTGATCGGAGGCGTTGACCGATGGGAGGGATGTCCCACCCGCTACAGGTGAACAACCCGCTCGTGGTGTCGGCGTTCCACACGGCACTCGTCCACCAGTTCCTCCTCTTGCTCGCGGTGGGCGTCGCGCTGGCGCTCGCTTGGAACGTCGCCTTCTCCGTCCAGCACCGCAGGCTCCAGCGCGCGGACTCGCCGGTGGCGGGGTCGGGTGCCGCGCGCGCGGGCACGGGCCCCGGCGCGGTGGCGATGCGCGCGGCGGAGCCGGCCGGCCGGCGGTTCCTCCGCATCGCGTTCGGTCTCGTCTGGATCCTCGACGGCCTCCTCCAGGCGCAGAGCGCGATGCCGCTCGGGATGCCCACAGGTGTGGTGCGCCCTGCGGCCGTGGGGTCACCCGGCTGGGTGCACGACGTCGTGAACGCCGGGTTGACCATCTGGGCGAACCATCCCGTCCAAGCGGCCGCCTCCGTCGTGTGGATCCAGATCGCGGTCGGTCTCGCGCTCCTGGCCGCGCCGCGGGGCCGCTGGTCACGGGTCGCGGGGGCCGGGAGCGTCGCGTGGGGCCTCATCGTGTGGGTCTTCGGCGAGGCGTTCGGGAGCATCTTCGCCCCGGGGCTCCAATGGGCGTTCGGCGCACCCGGCGCGGCGATCATCTACGTGGTGGCCGGCGGTCTGCTCGCGCTCCCGGAGCGGTCGTGGCGCGGCCCCCGCCTCGGGCGGCTCGTGACGGCGGGCGTCGGGGTGTTCTTCCTCGGCATGGCGCTCCTCCAGGCGTGGCCGGGGCGAGGCACCTGGCAGGGCGGCACGAGCGCCCCGCTCTCGGCGATGGCGACGACAATGGCCAAGACCTCCCAACCCCACGTGCTGTCGTCGTGGCTGTCGGCCTTCGCCGCCTTCGACGCCGCGCACGGCTGGGGGGTGAACCTGTTCCTCGTCATCGCCCTCGCCCTCGTCGGCGCCGCGCTCTGCACCGGTCGGCGGCGGATCGTGCTCGCAGGTGCAGCGGCCGCGGTGCCGCTCTGCCTGGCGGTCTGGGTCCTCCTCCAGGACCTGGGGTTCCTCGGCGGGGAGGGCACCGACCCGAACTCCATGGTGCCGACCCTGCTCCTTCTCGGCGGTGGCGTGCTCGCCCTCCTGCGGGCCCCGAGCGAGGTGAAGGAGCCCGTCTTCGTCTCGGTGCGAGCGGTGGCGGCCGCTCCCGCGGCCCGGCGCTGGGAGCTCCTCGACCCGGCGGTGCTCGCGCGCGCCGCGGGGTTCACGCTGGCGGTCGCCGTGGGGCTCGTCGGCGTGGTGCCGATGGCCGCCGCGTCGACGAACCCGAACGCGGACCCCATCGTCACCGAGGCGGTCAACGGCTCTCCCAACCTGACCAACGAGCCCGCGCCGGCGTTCAGCCTGGTCGACCAGTCCGGGAAGCCGGTCTCGCTCGCAGGCCTGCGCGGCAAGACGGTCGCCCTCACCTTCCTCGATCCCGTGTGCACCTCGGACTGCCCGCTGATCGCCCAGAGCTTCCACCGGGCGGACCGGATGCTCGGCGCGCAGGCCTCGCAGGTCGAGTTCGTCGCCATCGTGGCGAACCCGATCTACCGGTCGGTGCCCACCGTCGACGCCTTCGACCGCCAGGAGGGGCTCCAGGACGTGCGCAACTGGCTCTACCTCACCGGCTCCCTCCAGGAGCTCACCCGGGCGTGGAACGCGTACGGCATCGAGGTGGACATCTCGCCGGCGGGGGCGATGGTCGCGCACTCCGAGACCGCGTTCGTCATCGACGCGCGTGGACGGATACGCGCCGTGCTCGGGGTGAACCCCGGCACAACATCGGCCGCGGGCTCCTCGATGACCGCGCTGCTGGCGAACCAGATCCGCGCCGTGCTCGCTCGGTGACGCGCCAGGCCGCCCCCGTCCTCGCACGCGCAGGGCCCGGGGGACCCGGGGCACCGAGGAGGACCGGGGCCGCGGGACGGGCAAGGCGCGTCGCGGTGGTCCTCTGCGCCGCGCTCGCGTCCGCCACCGGGGTGTGGGCGACGGCCTCCGGCGGCGCACCCGGCGACGCGGGTGCGGCGGCCACCTCGCCGGGCTCCCGGGTGACTGGGCCTGCGACCGCAGGGCTCGAGCAGACCTGGACGAGCGCGTCGGGGACGTGGGCCGTCGTCGCGATGGGTCGTTACGACCAGCCCCTGAACACGTTCTGGCAGATGCTCTTCCGTCCGGCGGGGACGGCGCGCTGGACACTGGTCACGCCACCGGGGGTCGCGTCCAACGGGGGCTTCTCCGCGGGCGGGCTGCCAGGTGCGACCGGCGCGCCGGGAGTCGTCACGGCCGGGTTCCAGCCCAGCCAGGACCTCACCTACTCGCCGGTCGCCCAGTCGACCGACGACGGGAAGAGCTGGTCGGTCGGGACCCTCTCTTCGGGGCTCCTTCCCGTGGCCGGCGCAGTCGCCGACGGTGCCGGCGGCGCGGTGTTCGCGCTCGTGCGCTCAGGGGGAGGGACGCTCGTGCGCTCGGACGGCTCCCTCACAGCCTGGAAGCCGCTGCTCACCCTGCGCTCGCTCGACGCGACCGGGGCGGGCCGCCGGTGCGGGGTCGAGGCGCTGACCGCGCTGGTCGACGCCGTGGGCGCGGGTCAAGCGCCGTCGCTCGAGTTGGGCACCGCGTGCGCAGCGCCCGGTGTCGTCGGGCTCTTCCACCTGTCGTCGGGACGGTGGGTCGCGACAACGGTCCGGGAGCCGGGCGAGGCGCGCTCGACCTTCACCGTGCTCCGCCTCCAGCGCGGCGCGTCGGGGACATCGGCGATCGTCGAGGCACGTCGTGCGGGCACGGCGTCGCTCGTCGCGCTGTGGCGCCCGAGTCCCTCGGCGCGATGGGCGACGTCCTCCGCGGTACGTCTCGACGGTGCGGTCCTTTCGACCGCGTCGACGGGCGGCACGTCGCTTCTCGTGGTCACCGGTCGAGGGTTCCGCGCCGAGGATCTCCTGTGGGCCGGGGGCCCGGGGCGTGCGTGGCGGTCTCTCGGGGCGCCGCCCGCAGGGACCCAGGTGGTGGCCGCGGCGCCCGGCGCCGTCCAGGACCCCACGACGAGCACCGCGACGGGCGCCCCGAAACTCGTTGCGCTCGAGGTGTCAGGCAGCGACGTGTGGGTATGGGAGCGGGCGGCCGACGGAACGTGGCACCGCACCGCGCAGCGGTTGGACGTGCCGATCGAGTACGGGTCCTCAACATGAGGACTGCAAATTTTGGATGTCGGTCGAAATGGTTGACCACTGAAACGGGTTGCCGTAAGGTACCCAAAAGATCGCAATCGGTTGTCGGAGAAGGAGGAAGCGGGAGCAGTGTCGCGATCGGGTCGCATCGCAATCGTGCTCGGCCTCCTGGCTTGCGCCGTCTTCATGATCGTGTGGGTCGCGATGAACTTCGTAGGCAGCGAGCCGGGAACCGTGAGCTACCTGACGGCGCAGGCGCCCGGTGCGCCGGTGCATCTCGTGATGCAGACCGACGGGGTCGTCGGCACAGGCGCGCACCCCACATGGGTCTCGTACCGGATCCAGACACCGAAGACCCACGTGTTCGTGCACACCGCCTTGGTCGAGCTGCCCGCCAACTCGATGATCGACGTCACGATCTACCAGTTCGACTCGGGCAGCCCGCTCCGTAACCAGTTCTTCGGCCGGGTGACCGGCACGATCGGGCAGGTCGCCAAGCTGAACGGGAAGACCTTCAAGGTGCTCAACTCCTACGACACGCCCAACGGTCAAGGGGTCGGGCACACCTTCACGGTCCCGTCGCTCAACATCAACGTCCCGCTCGAAGGCAACAACACAAGCAAGCCGACCTTCTGCACAAAGGGACCCTGCAGCCCGGTGACCCAGGAGCACACGACGACCACGTTCGCGTTCAGGACCCCCTCTTTCAGCGGGAACTTCCGCTTCCAGTGCTTCATCCCCTGCGGCGCAGGGCACTACGCAGGCAACGCCGGCCCGATGCAGACGCTCGGGTACATGGGCGGCTTTCTCGAGGTGAGAGCGTGAGCGACGACATCGAGTCCCAGGGCTGGACGCGCGCGCCCGCCGGCCCGACCGCAGGGACGGGCGCCCGGCGCGAGCCGCACCACTTCAGGCGGCTGTTCGCGATGTGGTTCGTGGTCTCGCTCGCCGGCGACCTGGTCTGGTGGTTCGTGGTCGGGCCCCACGTGCCTCCCGGCACGATGACCACACAGGCAAGGGGCGCGCAGTTCGACTTCAACGTGCTGTTCCTCGCCTCGTGGGTGGTGGTGTCGGGGGTGTGCATCTACCTCGGCTACGCGTTCTACCAATGGCGGGCGTCGCGCGGCGGCCCCGACCCCGTCGGCGGGCCTGCGGCGAGCTCGAACGTGAGGGTGCAGACGATCTGGATCACGACGACCACCCTGATCGTGATCGCGGCATTCATCTTCGGCACGGTGCAGCTGATCCTCCCGCAGGGTGCGGGCGGGGGCGAAGGACCGGACCCGATCTGGAAACCCACGTCGGACAAGGTCCTCCCGATCCAGGTGATCGCGCAGCAGTGGAAGTTCACCTACCGCTACCCGACGTTCGGCGGCATGGAGACCTCCACACTCGTCATCCCTGCCGACACCTGGATCGCCTTCCACGTGACGTCGATCGACGTGATCCACGACTTCTGGGCGTACCAGCTCGGCGTGAAGGCCGACGCCAATCCGGACGTCGACGACGTGGCGTACGTCCACACCAGCGGCCAGCTGGGAAGCTTCACAGTCCGCTGCGACGAGCTGTGCGGCATCTGGCACGGCGCCATGTTCGACTACGGCAAGGTCGTGACCAAGACGCAATTCATGGCGTGGGGCTCACGCACCGAGCGCGCGAACGCCGACAACACGAAGTACCTCCCCCCCTTCGCGTGGACGTACGTCCCGACAGCCAACACAACCACAGGCGTCACAGCGGACACAAGCGGGCAGGCACCCTACTCGAGGATCGAGAAGTACGGGGCGACACCTGCGAAGAAGACAGTCACGTCCCCCAAGACAACGTCGTCCACATTCACAACAACATGACCGGCGGCAGGGAGAGGAGAAGAAGCCGATGACCGTCGACGTCGCGGAGCCCGAGGCCGCACACGCGGGAGCGGTCCCACCGCCCGGTCGCGCCGCCACCGGCCGTCCGGCCTGGCTGGGTCAGCACCTCGGGACGGCGGTGCTCGCGGGCGTCGGCGGCTACGCGTTCGGCCACTACCTCGGCAATTTGATCGCCAGCGGCTACGTCCGGGTCGTGACAGCCGCGTGGAACGACGTCGCGATCGTGCTCGGCCTGCTCTTCGGCATACTCGGGTGGCTGGCAGGGATCGGCGCGTTCAACTACGCGCTCGCGAAGCTGGCGGGACGCGAGCCGGTGCACGCCGACGACCCGCCGAACTGGACCAAGTACTTCCGCTACAGCGTCGAGCACAAGACGGTGGGAATGCAGTACCTCATCATGGTGCTCATCTTCTTCTTCACCGCGGGCCTTCTCGCGATGGGGATCCGCACCGAGCTGCTGAGCCCGACGACACACATCTACGGTCCGGGCACCTACATCGAGATCGTCGGTGAGCACGGCACGATGATGATGATGATGGCCTCGTCGCTCGTCGTCGGGCCGCTCGGGAACTGGCTGGTCCCGATCATGATCGGGTCACGCCGTATGGCGTTTCCCCGCGTCGAGGCGTCGAGCTTCTGGTGCTTCTCGGCGGGCTACATCGTGATCCTGTCCGCGCTCGCGCTGGGTGGCTTCCCGACGGGATGGACCGGCTACGCGCCGCTGCAGAACCAGGGCTCCGCCGGCATGGACTCCTACCTCCTGGGCTTCGGCATCGTCGGCGCGGGCATGATCCTCGCCGGGTTCAACATCTTCGCCACGATCGTCGCCTATCGCGCGCCCGGGCTGACCTGGGGACGCCTGCCGGTCTTCGTCTGGGGCATGGTGACGACCTCCTTCCTGCTGACGCTGGCCACCCCGACGCTGGTCGTGGCGATCTACTTCGGCATCCTCGACCGGACGGCCTTCACCGAGCTCTACGTCAACGCCCACGGGGGGAGCTCGTACCTGTGGGAGAACCTGTTCTGGTTCTTCGGCCATCCCGAGGTCTACATCATGGCGTTGCCGGGCTTCGGCATCGTCGCGGAGATCATCCCGGTCTTCACCGGAAAGCCGCTCTTCGCGTACCGCATCGCCGCTGCGGGCATGGTGGGCGTCGGGCTGCTCTCGTTCTTCGTCTGGCAGCACCACCTCTTCATGAGCGGCATCAACCCGGACATGCGCCCGCTCTTCATGCTCACCACGGAGCTCATCTCGATCCCCACGGGGTTCGTGTACCTGGTCGGCCTCGGAACCCTGTACAAGGCGAAGATCCGCTTCGAACCGCCGATGTTGTTCTGTCTCGCCATGTACTTCAACTTCTTGATCGGTGGCATCACGGGGGTCTTCCAGTCGGACGTGCCCGTCGACGTGACCGTGCACGGGAGCTTCTTCGTGCTCGCGCACTTCCACTACACGATCCTCGGCGGGCTCGTGTTCGCCTTCTTCGGGGGCGTCTACTACTGGACGCCCAAGCTGACGGGCAGGACCCTCAACCGCAAGCTCTCGATCTGGCACTTCTGGACGATGTTCATCTTCTTCAACCTGACGTTCTTCCCGATGTTCCTCATCGGGTTGTTCGACCAGCCGAGAAGGGTGTTCGAGTACGCGAGCGACCTCACGACGCTGAACGACTTCGCGTCCGTCTCGGCGTTCTGCCTCGGCGCGTCGTTCATCATCTTCATCGTGAACTTCGTCTGGTCGATCTGGATCGATCCCAAGCGCGCCCCGGCGAACCCGTGGGGCTCCAAGGGCCTCGAGTGGCAGACGCCGACGCCCGTCCCGCCGTACAATTTCGAGCGGATCCCGGTCGTGTACGCGGACCCGTACCACTACGGTGAGGCGGACGCGCCGCCCGTCGCGGACCTCGAACCCGCCAACTTGGCGTTCGCGAGCGCCGCGTCGAACGGGCATCGAGCGGCGCCGGTCGTCGCGGACGCAGACTGAGAGCGGGGAGGAGAGCGCACCATGGCCGACGTCCCGATCGAGCGCCCCTGGTCGCGCCAGGCGCCGCAGACGCCGTTCGGCACGGCCGAGGAGATCGCGTACGAGAACCGTTCCGCGGAGACCGCCGTCTACATCGGGGGCAAGGTGCTCATCGCGATCTACGCGTTCCTCTTCGCGGCCTTGGCGTTCGCCTACTTCTACCTGCGGTCGTCCAACAGCGAGGACCTGTGGCGCCCCGGCCACATGACGGCGCCGACGCCGGCCGGCGCGGCCATCATGGCCTTCACGGTCGCCGGCGGCGTCTCCTTCTGGTTCGCCGTCTCGAGGTTCCGGCGGAGCCTCTTCGGCGACTGGGAGGTCGCCGGGTGGGTGGCCATGACCCTGACGCTCACCGCGGTCGCGATCCAGTGCTGGCAGCTCGCGTCGTTGCCCTTCTATCCGGGGAGGAGCGGGTACGCGTCGGTGTTCATCGCCTGGGCGGGGATGAACATCTTCCTGCTGTTCTCGGCCGCCTTCTGGACCGAGACGCTCGTGGCCCGTAGCTTGCGGCTGCGCCGGGCGCGCGCCGAGGAGGGGGGTGACGGCGGTGGGCTCACGCCGCCGCTCTTCCGGGTTAATGTGGGTGCGGCCGCGAGCTTCTGGGTCTTCGTGGTGGTCGTGAGCCTGCTCTTCTGGGTGTTCTTCTACCAGCTCTGACTTCTACCGGCTCTGAGAGGACGGACGATGAACAACTACGTGGAGGCGCAGTTCCTCACGTTGGCGATCCCGCTCGGCGCGTTCATCGTCGGTACGTTGTGGCTGTACTTCGTGCGTCGGCCGCGGACGTAGGTGACCACCCCGCCCTGCTGACCCGGCTCAGGGCGGTGGCGCGTGTCGCCGCCGTCCTCGTCGCGCTGCTCGCGTTCCTCCCGCCCATCTGGAGCGCCGCCCACCGGTACGAGTTCGTCGAGTCGGTGCAATTCGCCATTTTCGCCTTCGCCGTCCCCGCGCTGCTGGTGGTGGGCGGGCGGTGGAGGGGGCTCGGCCGCGGCGGCGATCGTGGGCCGCTGTGGCGCCGCCTGGAGGCGCTGGAGTCGGGCAGGCGACGGCACCCGTACCTCTGGAGGTCCGCCGCCTTCGCCGCCGTGGACGTGCTCCTCGTGATCCTCTGGAGGACCCCGTCGTGGGTGGACGCACTGGCGAGGCACAGCTGGCTGGTGGGGATCGAGGCGGTGTCGCTCGTCACGGCCGGCGTCGGGCTTTGGCTGGAGCTCGTCGCGTGCGCACCCCTGTCGCCACGGCTCGCCCGGCCGTGGCGGGCGGTGCTCGCGGCGGCCTGCCTGTGGGCCACCTGGATCCTGGTCTATGCGATCGGCTTCTCCCACGTGGCGTGGTACCGGGCGTTCCACCACGCGAGCCTCATGAGCACGTCGATGGACCAGGAGCTCGCGACGGGCGTCGTGTGGTTCGCCGCCGCGTGCGCCTTCGTGCCGGTCGTGTTCTCGGACGTGATGGGCTGGCTCAAGTCGGAGGAGGATCCCGACGCGGAGCTGCGGAAGGTGGTGCGGGCGGCCCGGCGGTCCGGGCGGGCCTGACACGCCGGTTCCCCGCCGGGTCAACGTGTGCGCGCGCGTGCGCTCAGGGCTGCGGCAGCCTCGGGAGCGCGGGGTAGGGGACGTGGGATGTCCCGAGCTCCCTGCGCGCGCGCTGGATGTCGGCGTCGGCGGCGGCGCGGTCCTTGGCCAGGTCCCGCTCGCGCACGGCGAGCGCGGCCGCGGCGGCGGCGTCGCCCGGGTGGGCGATCAGCGACCGGATGTCTTCGACCGCCGCCAGGGCGTCGGTGGCCTCCCAGTCGAGCACCGAGTCGACCATCGCTGTGAGGTCGCGAGCAGCCGGCGTGGACGACAGTGTGAGTGTCCCGAAGATGTCTGTCCCGAGCAGCGCCACGGATGTGTTCGCGAACGAGCAGGCCTTGGCGTCGTCGTTGACGAGCCCCGGGAGCTGGGCGCGCTCCGAGGTGCTGAGCGTCCCGGCACGGTCCTCGTGGTAGAACGCGAAGGCTTGGGCGACGGCGTAGGCGCACTCGTGGATGCTCGAGTCGATCGAGTCGACCACCGCTGCGGCCTCCTTCACCCGCGCCACCTTCGTGGTGTGGTGGGGAAGGTCCACGAGCACCGCCGCACCCCCGCCGAGCACCACGACGGCAAGGAGGAGCACCCAGGGGCGCACGAACCAAGGGCGCCGGGTTGGAGGAGGGGTCGGCGCGGGCCCGGGGTTCCCCGTCGACGGACCGCTCGGCTTGAGGGAGAGCAGGGTGCGGCGGGGGCGTCCGCTCATCCCGGGCCTGCCAGCCGGTCCGCATACTGTGCGAGGCCCTTTGCGTAGCGGCTGACCTGCGCCGCGGGGAGCGTGAAGTGGCCGTGCGTTGTCTCGTCGCCGAACACGGTCGCGCTCCATTCGAGCTTGCCGGCGGGGGAGACGAAGTAGAGGGGATCGTTGTGCGACACCTGGCGGGATGTCTCGTCCACCGTGATCGAGACGCCGTAGGCCCTCCAGACCGGGTCGAGGTCCTGGATGGTCCCGGTGAGGAACATCCAGTTGGGGAGGGAAGCGAGCTGCGGCTCGTCCAGGATCGGGACGTCGGCGGTCTTCGTGTCGAGCGGGTCGGTGTTGATCGTCACGAACGTGACCGGAACCTTGGTGCGCCCGAGGCGCGAGTCGGCTTCGTGGAGCTCCGTCGCGAGCACGGGGCACACGTCGTTGCACTGCGCGTTGGCGAAGGTGAGGACGACGACGTGACCGGACAGCGAGGAGAGTGAGACCGTGGCGCCGGTCTTGGCGTCGGTCAGCGTGAACCCTGTCGCTGTCAGGCCCTTCAGCGAGTTGATGTCCATGAACTCGCCGAGCGGGGCCGCGAGCTCGTGGGAGTCCGCCGGCGCGCGCACGCCCGACGGTTTGCCGGCTGTCGAGGAGCGAACCGTTCCCGACGATGTGGACGAGCTTGTCGATGTCGACCCGTACCGGTTGATGAGGAATACCCCGAGGCCGACCATGAGCAGGAGGGCGAGGGAGCCGTACGCCGCCATGTAGACGTACCGCTTGGGAAGGCGAGGCGGGCCGCCCGCGTACGGCGACGTGGGGCCCGGGGGAGGTGTCTCGGCGCTCGCCGTCCCCGGGGACGACGCCCCGGTCTGGCGCGCCGCGGCCGGCGCGACCACGTCGGTCGACGGCGCCCGCTCAGGGGTGCCTGACAAGCGCGACCACACCCATCGCGAGGAAGAGCGCCGTGAGGTACGTGATGGAGTACCCGAACACGCGCATCGCCCGTTTCGGGCTCGGCTCGGTGCTGAGCGCGAGCACGTAGTAGAAGAACCCTGCGTCGAGGCAGACGGTGATGCCGAAGAAGACCCAGCCGAGATGGGTGACGAAGACGAGGAGCACCGAGAGCGCCGCAACGAGGACGGTGTAGGCGAAGATCTCGCGCACGACCCGGGAGGTGTGCGCGATCGACGGCAGCATCGGGACCGACGCCCTGGAGTAGTCGTCGCGGTGGCGGATCGCGAGCGCCCAGAAGTGCGGGGGCGTCCACGCGAACACGATGCCGAACATCACCCACGCGGGCGCGGCGAGGTGGTCGGTCACCGCGCTCCACCCCACGAGGACCGGCGCCGCGCCGGCGGCACCCCCGATCACGATGTTGCTCGAATAGCGACGCTTGAGCCACATCGTGTAGACGCCGACGTAGAAGAGCGCCGCGCCGAACGCGAGGAGGGCGGAGAGCAGGTTCACCGAGAGCCAGAGGAGGAGGAAGGCCGTGACTTCGAGCGCGACCGACAGCGCCAACGCCTCGGTCGGCGACACCTTGCCGGAGACGATCGGGCGGCGGCGGGTCCGGTCCATGACCGCGTCGATGTCCCGGTCGTAGAACATGTTGAACGCGTTCGCGCCCCCGGCGGCGAAGGTGCCGCCGATCACCGTCAGCGCGACGAGACGGAACGACGGCACCGTGCGCGACGCGACGAACATGGCGGGCACCGTCGTGACGAGGAGCAGCTCGATGATCCGCGGCTTGGTGAGCGCGACCAGCCCGGCGAGACGGGGCGGCACGGACCAGAGGGCACGGTTCCGGGCGTCCGCGCCCGAGACTTGCTGCACGCGCAAACGTTAGTGGTCCGGGGAGGCGATTGCATCACGCAATCCATGCACTAGGGAGCAGGACCCGGGCGAATCGGGCGCCGGATACGCTCGCGGCGTGAGCACCGCCGAGGTGATCGTGCTGGTCGCCGCAGGCATCGGCTGTGTCGGGGCCGTCGTCTCCCTGGTCGCCGCGTTCGTGCTGGTGAACCAGGTCCGCAGGCTGGAGCGGGGCGTCGAGGCGCTCCGCCACGAGGCGGTTCCCCTCGTCGAGGAGGCGCACGCCGCAGCCGGCCACGCCGCGACCGAGATCGCGCGCGTGGACGCCGTCCTGGCCGACACCGAGGCGGTGACCGCCGCCGTGGACCACGCGGCCCGGGTGGCGCGGCGGGCCTTCGCGAACCCCGTCGTGAAGGTGCTCGCATGGCGTGCCGGGGCCGTCGGGGGCCTGAGGCGCCTCGGCGCCCCTGAGGAGCGCCCTCGGCACCTCGCCGCACGGGGCAGGCACCGGGAGAGCGGCGTCGCAGGCGTCGACGTGGCCACCCCCACCCCTCCCCTCCCGGTATCCCGCCGGACAGCCGCGGGGCGCCGCAGGTGATGCGCCGTCCGGTCTGGCTCGGCGCCGGGATCGTTCTCGGCGTCGGTGGGACCCTGTGGGCGGAGCAGCGGGTGCGCCGCCGGGTCCGGCGCGCGGTGGAGGCGCTCTCGCCGGCCGTGGCCGCGAGCGGGACCGTGAGGCGCGCACGGGAGATGGGGAGCAGGGTCGGCGACGCGCTCGAGGTCGCACGCGCCGAACGTCGCCGCAGCGAGGCCGAACTGTGGCGTCGGATGGGCGAGGTGCCGCCGGCACGCCTGCACGGTCGGGTGACTCGTCCGACCTCGCCCGCGCCCGGACGGGAGAGGGTTCGCCGGCAGCACCGGTAGTGTTCGGCGCCGTGGACGCCAACGAGCTGCGGGCAGCCTTCACCGGGTTCTTCGCCGCGCGCGACCACGAGGTGGTCCCGTCCGCGAGCCTCATCCCTCACGACCCCACCGTGCTCTTCACGATCGCGGGGATGGTCCCGTTCAAGCCGTACTTCCTCGGCGACGAGCCGGCTCCCTGGCCCAGGGCCACCACGGTGCAGAAGTGCTTCCGGACGAACGACATCGACGTCGTCGGCCTCACCCGCCGCCACTGCACGTTCTTCGAGATGCTCGGCAACTTCAGCTTCGGCGACTACTTCAAAGAGCGCGCCGTCCCCTTCGCGTGGGAGCTCGTCACCGACGTCCTGGGGATCGACGCGGGCCGGCTCTGGATCACCGTCCACTACAGCGACGACGAGGCGGCCGAGATCTGGGCCGACGCGGTGGGGGTGCCCGGCGAGCGGATCCAGCGGATGGGCGAGGACAACTTCTGGCAGATGGGCGAGACGGGCCCGTGCGGGCCGTGCTCGGAGATCTACTTCGACAAGGGTGAGCGCTACGGCGAGGGGGGCGGCCCCGCGCACGGCGCTGCCGAGCGCTACGTGGAGATCTGGAACCTGGTCTTCATGCAGTACAACCGGTCGGCCGACGGGTCCATGGCCGAGCTGCCCAAGAAGAACATCGACACCGGCGCGGGACTCGACCGCATCCTGCCGGTGCTGGCGGGGACCGACTCGGTCTTCGACACCGACATCCTCGCGCCGCTCGTCGAGACCGCCGAGGAGCTGACCGGAGTGCGCTACGGCCGTGACGAGGCGACCGACGTCCCCCTGCGGGTCATGGCGGACCACGGGAGGGCGATGACGATGCTCGTCGGCGACGGGGTGATCCCGTCGAACGACGGCCGCGGGTACGTGCTCCGGCGCATCATCCGGCGGGCGGTGCTCGCCGCGCGCCGGGCCGGGGCGCGTGGCCTCGTCACGCCGTCACTCGCCGAGACGGCGGCCCGCATCATGGGCGCGGCGTACCCGAACGTCCGCGAGGAGATCGAGATCATCACCGACGTGCTCGAGCGCGAGGAGTCGGGGTTCGACCGCACGCTGCGGACGGGCCTCACCATGCTCGAGGACGCGCTCGCGGACCTGCGCGACGAGGGCGCCGACGTGCTTCCCGGCGAGACGGCGTTCCGCCTCCACGACACCCACGGGTTCCCCATCGAGCTCACCGAGGAGCTCGCGCGCGAGGCCGGGGTGACGGTCGACCGGGCCGAGTACGACGGTCGCATGGCGGAGCAACGGCGCCGCGCCCGGCAGGCGGCGAAGGCCCCCGCAGGGGCCGACGAGCCCGCGTACCGGCAGCTCATGGACGTGAGCGGCCCCACCATGTTCGTGGGCCGCAGCCCCGAGCACTATGCGATCCCCGTCCAGGTCGTCGGGGTGCTCGCGGGGGCCCAGCCGGGGACGTTCGAGCTGTTCTTGGACCGGACGCCCTTCTACGCGGAGGGCGGGGGGCAGGTCGGCGACGTCGGGACCGTCGTCACCGAGACCGGCCGCGCCGAGGTGTACGACACGGTGGCCGCACTCCCGGGGCTCACCGCGCACCGCGCGACGGTCTCGGGCGAGATCTACGCGGGCCAGGACGCGCTTGCCGCGATCGACGGGCCGCGGCGCGAGGCGACGCGGCGGAACCATACCGGGACGCACCTGCTGCACGCCGCGCTCCGGGAGGTCCTCGGCGAGCACGTCCGTCAGCAGGGCTCCCTCGTCGCGCCCGACCGGCTGCGGTTCGACTTCAGCCATCGCGGCGCCCCCGCCGCCGAGGAGCTCGACGCGGTCGCCGAGATCGCGAACCGGGACGTGCTGACCGACGAGCGGGTCGTCACCATGGAGGTCGCGAAGTCGGAAGCCGAGCAGATGGGTGCGGTCGCGTTCTTCGGCGACAAGTACGGCGACGTGGTGCGGGTCGTGCGCGCGGGGCCGCACTCGCTCGAGTTCTGCGGCGGCACCCACGTGGACGCGCT
>JASHUY010000031.1 GCA_030039755.1 Acidimicrobiales bacterium | reverse complement strand
GCGGAGTATGTGCCGTAGTCGATGGTGAACCATCCCGAGACGCCCTTGCGGAGCTTCGGTGTGGTGAAGAGCTCGCCGTAGTCCGCGTCCGAGAGCACCTTGTAGACCACGTTGAGCCCGATGGCCTCGCCCGCGGCCTTGAACGCGGCGGCGAGCCCGGAGATGGCCGGGCTCTGGTCCGTCATCCCGACCGTGATCGTCTTGCCGATGTCGCCGGTTCCCTTCATCAGCTTCTTGGCCTCGGCCAGTGTCTCGCGCAGGAGGGGGGTCTTGGCGTAGGCGCGCTCGAAGGTCGACTTGGCGTACCCGAACATGGAGCCGTTGGTGAACCACCGGGGTATCTGGGCCGCCCCGCCGTTGACCGTCTTGATGATGCCCTTGCGGTTCAGCGCGAGGGACAGCGCCTGCCGCACCTTCACGTTCCCGAGCGGGCCGTGCAGTGTCCCGACGACGAGCCCGTTCGTCGCGTCGCTCGGGCCCCGGTAGACCTTGACGGCGCTGCTCGACTCGAGCAGCCGCAGGGTCCTGATGCCGCCGGCGATTGTGTACGTGCCTTGGATGCCGCCGGTCAGCAGGGCGCTCGTGAGCGTCGAGTTTGTGGACTCCCCCTTGACGACGATCTCGCTCACCAGCGGCTTCACGCCGTGCTGCCAGTAGTGGGGGTTGGCGACGGCGACCACGCCGACGCCCGGCGTCCAGGACTTGTACTCGTACGCGCCCGTGCACATGATGCCGCCGGCGGGCGTGCCGTAGTTCTTCCCCGCCTTCTCGGCGTAGGCCTTCTCGATCACGACGCCGGGCATCCCCGCCAGCTCGTACTCGAGCCAGGATGTGGGCTTCTTCAGGGTGATCGTGACCGTCTTCGAATTGGTGGCGACGACGGACTTCACCTCGCTGTAGTAGGCGCTGAAGAAGCCGCCGAGGCTCGGGTTGGCCGCACGCCCGAGGCTGTACACGACGTCTGTCGCGGTCACGGGGTGCCCGTCCCAGAACTTCGCGCCGGCCTGGATCGTGAACACGAGCGTCGTCGTGTTCGGGGTCGACAGCGTGGCGAGGCCGGGCTCGAGCTTGCCTGTCGGCGCCTGGAGGAGGAGGGACTGGCACATCAACGAGACCGCGGTGTTTGTCGGGTATGTGAACGTGAAGATGGGGTCGAGCGTCCGCACTGTCGTGTAGACCGCCCAGACGACCTTGGAGTAGGGCTTGGTGCCGGCCGGCGTCGTGGTGACGAGGTGGCTTGTGGTTGTGGAGCCGCCGGCGGCGCCTGCGAGCCCGGCGGCAGCCAGGAGCGCGACCGCCACGAGCGCGACCGCGGCGCTCGCGACGACGCGGTGGCGCCGTGGCCGCCCGCGCCGCTGCACCGCCGGCTTCCCCGTGCGCCGCGCGAGCGCCCACGCTCTCTTCGTGCTGGTCATCTGACCCCCCTTATCGGCTTGTCCGGCTTGTCCGTCGGCGGATGCGCCGGACCCGGTGGACTTCGTCTGCTCGAGGTGCTCCACGTGGCGGCGGGCGGCACGGCCGGCCCCGGACCGCACGTCGACGGATGCAGCCGTTGCTCGGGGGGTGCAGGTCAACGGCCGAGCCGGCCCATCGTCAACCCACCGGCCGACGGGTCCCGCAAGGACCCCCCCGAGTCATTGGGCGGCAAATTACGATTTCCTCCGCGCGAACGTCAAGCAGCGACTGTTTTCCCCAGGCTGTGACCGTCGTGCGGGTGATTCCGGAGGGCGGGAGCCTCCCGGCGACAGGTCGCGGGCGACGCTATGGTGCGTGCGCCGTTCGTTCCAGACCGCACGGAAAGGAAGCGCTGCATGGCCGCCGCCGACCTCGTGTTGCTCTCGGGCCGCCTGCTCGACCCGGGCACCGGCGAGATCCTGCCCCAGTCCGCGTTGGCCGCCGCCGGGGGGCGCATCGTCGCGCTCGGTGACGACGGGTCGTGCCGGGAGGAGGCGGGGCCCTCCACGACGGTCGTCGACCTGCACGGGGCGGTGGTCACCCCCGGGCTCGTGGACGGGCACATCCACCCGGTGTTCGGCGCGGAGCGCACCGACGGGATCGACCTCTCGCAGTGCACGAGCATCCCCGCGATCCGCGACGCGCTGGACTCGGCGGCGCGCGACGCGGCGCCGGGCACCTGGCTGCGCGGCTGGGGTCTCGACCCGAACGCGTTCGGCGACCAGCCGGTCACCGCGACGGCGCTCGGCCCGGTCATGGAGCGGTTCCCCGTGCTCCTCCAGCTCTTCGACGGCCACGCCCTGCTGGCCAGCGCACCGGTCCTCGAGGCGGCAGGCGTCGACGGTCCCCGCCACTTCGAGGAGACCGCGGAGGTCGTGTGCGACGCCGAGGGCCGGCCGACGGGCCTCCTCCTCGAGAGCGCCGCGATGTCGCTCGTGCGCGAGGTCGCGCCCGGCCACAGCGGCGAAGAGCTGCGGCACATGGTTGCCGACGTCCTCGCGCGCATGGCGGCGAGCGGGCTGACCGGCGGCCACGTCATGGACGGCAACGGCGACAGCCTCGCCGTCTTCGGGGACCTCGACGGGGAAGGCCGGCTGGCGCTCCGCCTGCGCGTCGCGCCGTGGTGCTTCCCGAGCGCGGACGCCGACGACCTCGCCGCGCTGGTCGAGCTCCAGGGAACGGGCGGGCGCCTGTGGTCGGTGGCCGGCGTCAAGCTGTTCATGGACGGCACCATCGACAACGGGACGGCCTGGCTCGGGCACCCCGACTGCCTCGGCGAGTCCACGCGCGCCCTGTGGCCGGACCCCGAGACGTACACCCACGCGGTCCTGGCTTTCCACCGCGCCGGCGTCCCCACCGCCACGCACGCCATCGGCGACGCAGCCGTCCGGCACGTCCTCGACACCCTCGAGCGAGCCGAGCGCGAGGTGCACCAGCCGCTCCGCCACCGCGTCGAGCACATCGAGACCATCCCCGACACCACCGTCGAGCGATTCGCCCGTCTGGGCGTGACCGCGTCGATGCAGCCGCTGCACTGCACCGAGTACACGCGGGCCGACCACTCGGACAACTGGTCGCGCCGGTTGGGCGACGAGCGCGCGTCGCACGCCTGGCGGTGCCGCGACGTCCTCGACGCGGGTGCGAACCTGGTGCTCGGGTCCGACTGGCCGATCGCGCCCAGCCCCCCGCTCGGCACGATGGCGGGCGCGCGCCACCGCCGCCCCAGCCGCGACCCGCTCGGTGCCGTCCACGGGCCGGGCCAGCGCCTGACCCCGCTGCAGGCGCTCCAGGGGCTCACGATCACCCCCGCGTGGGTGGCGGGTGAGGAGCACGAGTCCGGCCGCCTCGCCGTCGGCTACCGGGCCGACCTCACCGTGTTCGCCGACGACCCGTTGCGCGTCGCCGACGACGATCTCGCCGAGCTGCCCGTGGTGCTGACCGTCCTCGACGGGCGGCCCACCCACCGCGACGGGTCGCTCTGAGCGGGATCTCCTTCTGATCCCGAGCGAAGCGACGGCGGGTCGGCGCGGCGGCCCACGACGGTGGAGCTCTGACCGGCGGTGCGGTGCGGGCGACTCCGCGGGCCGTGGCGCCCTGCGGCGTCTGACGACGCAACGCGGGGCGACCGACGGCCGCGGACTTCCCGCGCCACCGGCTTCGCAGATCTGCTGAACCGCTCGGATCTTCTCGGGAAGCTTGGCCTGTCCGTCTCTTTGGCGAGCCGTGTTTCGCTGCGCGCGAAGGTGCGAGTGAGTTCGGGGGCGCGGTGATGCTGAGTGATCGTCATTCGAAGGCGGTCGCCATCAAGGCACCGACCCGGCTACCCGGGCGATCCCAGCTCATTCCACGCAAGCTCCATGTTGGGCTCGTCGAGGAACCACGCATACGTCCCATCAGCGAGATCCGGCAGACGCTTGCGGGCCGGCGGGGAACGTCTCGACACGAAGGCTGACAGGAATTCGCAGTGTTTGGGCGCGATGCCGTTTGTTGCTGCCCAAGCCAACAGCTCTGCCTTCCTGGCGCCCGTCACGGCCCCGTCGGTGCCCACCGCCTCCACGAGCCAGAACCTGACCGGATGCTCGACCACGTCGGCGATGACGGCGTCGGGGAGTGCGCCGCCCGCGGGCATCGTGATTCCGAGGGACTTCAGGTACGTCCCTTCGGCCAAATGGACCTTGTCGCCCGGTTCGGATATGGCAAGGACGACCGGCTGCCCGAGCCGCTGGACAGCCCACTGCTCGACGACACCGCGCAGAATCTCTGAGGAGGCACCTGGGGCCAGCTGACGAACGGACCCATCAGGCAACGTGATCCTGACGGCCACGCTCGATCTGGCCACGGCCGCCGCGGTACGGATCTTCACCATCGCTCCCGGCCCGAGGTGCTCCTCCTCCCACGCTTCAACGGCAGCCCCAAGTGCCTTGCCGTTCAAGGCGGGGTCGAAGAGCGAGGCGAACGAGGCGGTGAGCGCCCACCGAGGACGCGGACTGGTGGTTGGAACAGCCGGATCGCTCCGAATCGCCCCGACCCGCTCCCATTCAGCGAACGTCTCATCGCGCAACGTCTCCCGGGAGTTGTCCCCGTACCAAGGAGCGAAGGTCTCACCGAGCGATTGGACGAACTCCTCGTGACGTTTTTTGCTTTGGAGCGCGGCCTCGACATAGCCCTGCCGGTCACGGTCAGTGTGGTGGGTGAGGACGGCGTCCGACATCCATAGGCACATGCTCGGGCGCACCAGGGTCACGGCCGAGATGTCGCCTCCGTCGTCGACCACGGCACCCATGTAGAGCATGGCGGCGACAGCGGCTGCTGCGATGGGCGAGTAGGCGGCTGCGTCGATCGCTGCCGCCGGAAAGATCAGGTTCAGCCGCCCGGCAACGACTGGGCGAGGGACGACTGGCGGCAGGGTCGGCATCTACGGGCGAGCGCCGTAGGTGGACCTGATCGCCTGGTCGAGTGCGTTGCCGCGGAGCCCCTCCCAGCTGGCAAGGGTCACCGCGTCCGGGAGTGGAAGCGCCTCCATCTCATAGGCCGACACGGCCACCGAACCGGAGATGCAGCGGAGCACCCGGTCCATGACGTCGGACCTCAGGAGACCGTGCAAGAGCTGACGTGAGATCTGCGAGACCGGGCAGGGGCGCAGGACGTTGACGTGGTTTTCGACCACGACTCGCCCTCCCCATCGATCGAGGTCGGCGTCTCCCAGCTCGGCCACAACGAGTCGTCGCGACTGCTCGGGAGCGGTGGTGCGCTGTACGAACAGGGCAGGCTCGTCGAGCACCAGAACCCGCTCGTCGTTGCCGGTCAGCTTCAACCACCGAACCAGGTCGCGGGCCGGGTCCTGGTGGAGCACGCCGCCGTCGATGTCTGCGGCCCACACGACAGGGACGCAGTTGCCTGACCGGCGGCTACCGAGATCGGCCTTGCGGCGGTTCCACACGAGTGGGCCGGTCGACACCGACCAGCCGGCGGCTGCCAAGGTGCTCGGCAGCTTCGACGCGGTTGCCGCGAGCGAGGCCTCTGATTTTCGTCGCGGAAGCAGCCAGGGACCGCGGTTTGCCGGCGACGGGACTCGGGCGACTTGGACACGCCGACCGTTGAGGCTTCCAACCTGAGTCAGCGAACGGTTCGCGCCGGGTGCGAAGGCGGCAAGGCAGGTCTCTTGGAGGACTCCAGCGAACACGCCCGAGCGCGCCTCGACGAACGTGACCTCCCGCAGGGGTGCCGAATCGACCATGAAGCTGCGCAGGTTCTGGAAGTAGTTGCCGGCCATGAACGACGTGGGTATCAGCGCAGCCATGGCGCCGCCGTCGGCGAGTTGCTCGATCCCGGCGGCGAGAAACAACCCGTAGAGATTGGCGTGGCCGAGGGTCGCGTGCGACCACCGGGCTCGCTCGTCGTCATCCAGCCTCACACGCCCGTAGGGCGGGTTCATCACTACGGCGGTGGCTGGCTCCGCCGGCACGTCGAGTCCGTCTCCGACGGTGGCGAACTCGGGCAGCGGCCGTCGCTGTGCTGCCGGCGCGGCCGCCACGAACGGCAGGCATTCTGCCGCCAGCGCGACGTTCGCCAGCCATACCGCAACCGGATCGAGGTCGGTGCCCTGGATCAACTGAGGGAGCTCGGCCAGAACGGCGGTTGGGTCCCGACCGTCACGCCGAACGGCTCGAAGGTGGTCGCGGAGAGCGGGGAGAAGTAGGGCGCCGGCGCCACATGCTGGATCCCGCACGGTGCCCGGGAGCATGCTGGGCCCACGCAACCCGAGAGCACGTCGGGCCGTAAGCCACAGCTGGTGAGCCAGCGACGGCGGGGTGAAGTGCCGACCGTGACGAGCCCGGACCTCGGTGGTGAGCGCGCCGATGTACGCCTCGCCGAGGATCTCGCTCGGACCACTCAGATCACCTTTTGTCGTCGGCTGCAGTGCGACCGGTGCAGGGCCGATAGCCCAGCTGACATCTTCCCAAGCGCCTCGCAGGCCGACCCTGGTGGCGCGCTCTGCCCACCACCGAGAGACTCCTCCGAGGACGGACTTCACGGCCGGCGACACGCCGGTCGGATCGCCGGGCCCCAACCCCACCCGGGAGCCACGAGACCCCAGTTCGCGCACTCGCACGGCTCCGGCGGTCTGCATGCGATCGGATGCTACGAGCAGGTTATGACGCCCTCGCGGATGGGTGAGTTCGAATGCGAGACCTGAGTCGAGCTTCGTTCACCAGGTGCGGCAGCCCATCGCCTCGGCGGCTGCCGCACAGATCGCCGTCAACTGGAGGGACTCGCTTTGCCGACGCGTCTGACCAGCTTCGTGCGGTGGACGAGCTGGACGTTGTCGAGGTTCACCACTGAAGGGGTGCGCAGACCGTCGACCGCGGAGAGGGCGACCTCAGTGCTGAGTCCGCGGACCGTCGAGGTGACGGGACCGACGATCACCGAGCTCAGCAGCCGACCGAGGGGGTCGCGCGTGAGAATGACGACCGGACGACGCTTGTCGAGCTCTGCGAGCCAGATCTCACCACGACGGGTCGTCGGACTGGTCAGCTCTCCTCGGGCCATTCTGCGTCCCAATCGGTGTCGTCGGCGAGGTCGCGCCAGCCGGGCGAAACGAGGCCCAGTGCCCCTTCTTCGGCGGTGGGTGGCGTCTCGGCGTAAGCCTTCACGTCATTCCGCACGCGCTGGCGGCGGATCAGCTCGGTGAGCGCCACGTCGATCGTGGCGGACACGGAAGCCGTCCCGAGCATCGCTCAGGCCTCTGACAACTTCGCCCGATCGCGGTAATCGTTGCCTTCTCTTTCGCCATACCACAGATACTACGAAGAGCCAGCCCGTGGAGACGTCGGCTCCGAGCATCTCGCTGAGCAGTTCGGCGGTGCGCTCGAGGGCGGGAATGTGCTGGCGATCGGTGACGAGCAGCTCGATATCTGGAAAGTCGAGCACCTGGCGGACGATCTCTCCGGTCGCCTCTGCGCCGGCCGCTCTTTCCCAGACGCACGGCAGGACGCCGGCGCGTGCGTGATGGTTTCGGCAGGGACCCGTCGGGCGAGGTGCTTCCCCGCACGTGAAGGGGACTGCAACGACAGGGGTGCCCAACACTTCTCGTCGCGAACAGGCGCACCGCCGAGGTGGCCCTGCATCAGCGCAAGACGAACACTCAGCGCGCGAGCAACCGCTCGACGACGCGGCGTGCGTGAGGCGCGTCCTGCGGGAGAATGGTCGAGCAAGCGTCACGGGCCGGATCCGAGCTCGCGGAGGAGTTGCCTCCCGCGCCCGGAATCGCGCGCCCGGCGACGAGCACCGTGCGGGCCTATCGAGCCCACAGCGGACGTCCCGCTCTCCGAAGCTCTCCGCGGGTCGCGCCAGCGAAGTCACGAAGTGCACAACGGGTCACCGGGCGGTCACCGTGGAAGTCGCCGCGGAGCTCGTGGTTGGGAGCGACGGGGGATTCATTCGCTCTGGGGAGCTCGTCACAGCGGTCGTCGCCCGCAGTACAGATGGCTGGTTGGGAACCACTGGCCGGCGGATTACCACGACCTCCAGCGCTCCAGGTGCTGAGGACCGGCAAGCGTAGGCCGGGAAGGTGCTCGAAGGGGCCAGCCGAGGCGGAACCGCTCAGCCGCTGATCCTCCGGTACAGCGTCGGTCGCCCCCTGCCACCGATCACTTCGACGAGTCCCTTCGCGGCCAACTGTCGCAAAACGCGGCGGATGTTTGGCTCACTCAATCGGGTGGCTTCCCGGAGTTGATGGACGTCGCGCGAACCGGCGACGAGTGCTCCGTACACGGTTCGTGCCGTACCAGTCAGGCCGTCTGGGTGACGCACCGTCTGCCGGACGACGACGGTAAATCGGATTCCCGTATCCTGGAAGATCGGCGGTGGCAGTCTCGCGCTCTCCAGCGAGGCCAAGATCCTCGGAATGCCGGTAGCCAGCGTTTCGACGACACGCCCGCCTGCGGTGCTCCGGGCGTGGCGACAGATCTCGACGAGTCGGGCATTCCGCGCTGACGTCGTCGCCTCCCTTCCGAGACGGTCGACCGAGATGCCATACAGCCCTCCTGGGTTGGTGACGACGAGGCGAGTGGCGTCGAGACGGACCTCTACCGCGAGTCCCTCGGACCAGTCATCGAGATCGCGATGGACGAGTGCATTCGAGACCAACTCGCGAATCGCCTCGAGTGGAAACGCGGGGACGTCTCGCACAGTGCCGCCCGCGTCTTCCTGTATCTCGGCAGACATGTTGTCTCGGGCCCACTTGACGGCAGACTCGAGCATGACCGGGATCGGTCCGGTAAGTGCTTTGGCCTCGACCGCGCGCGTCCCGCTGCCTACGTCGGCCGGCACCGCCACGTTGACGACGAAGCGAGGGAAGAACTGCTGTGGGTGCACTCCCAGCGTCAGCAAGCCAGCCTTGGTCGGCGTTCCGGTCTCCGTCACGACTCCAGCCCTGACCAGAAGCTCAGCGTCCCGGAAGCGTCCGAGCCCTCCCGGGTCGGCGAAGATCGCGGTCTGCACCCACAGCCTTACGAGCTCCTCGTCGAGGTCGTCACGGGAAGCGCCGGTAACGGGTCGCCTGTCGAACCTCGGCTGCTGCCTTTGCGCGAGAAACGCCTGTTCCTCGAGCTCAGACATTTGGAAGTCGCCGTCCCAAGAGCGGATCCATCCGCGCCCATCAAGCCGACACGGCTTTGCCGACGGGTCACATTCGTGGATCCTGGCAACGATGATCGGCTTTCCTTCGAGGCCGATCTGTTCGATCGCCACGCGAACAGGGGGCTGGCACCGGCGCGCGATCGCAGCAACCCCCTGCTTGAGGCCTTGGAGGTTTGAGAGCTCGACAGGGGCGAAGTCGTTCGCCTCGTCCAGTCCGAGGATGATCCAGCCGCCTCCGGGCAGGTTGGACAATCCACACACGCTCACTCCGAGTGAGGGAGACGTGCCGCCGACGGCTGCCTTCGCCTCGATGTTGGCGCTGTCCCCGCCTTCTGCACGTAACCGGGAGAGCAGCTCGTCGATCGACGTGGGCACACCGGCAGGATAGCGCAAAATATAACCAAATGTAACCCTGCCGGCTTACATTTGCGCATATCTGTGAGCCGCTGCTGAGCGGGCCTCCCGCAGACGCATCGGGAGTTGCGTCTCCAGATCGAATGAACGATCTGGCGGGCGTAGGTCACGACGCAACCGAATGTGACCGCCGGCTCTCACATTTACTTACATTCTCCTCCCACTCGTGGTCTCAGGAGGGATTTTCCGCGGGTGCGCGCTGGTCCTGTCGACGGCGCTGCGCGCGAGGCTGAAGACGCGCTCGATCCGTGCCGACACCTATAGACGAACCGGTTGTGCAAACATTGCATTCCGAGTACAAGCAGCATTTCTTCGTCTGGGGAAAAGGGGAGCGGAGAATGAGGCAAATCGGCGCGCGCGGAACCGCCTCGAGAAAGGGGGCCGTCCCGCTCGCTCGCCGCAACGGGCGCATCGTCCTCACCGTCGCCCTGGTCGTCGGCACGCTCGGAGCGGCAGGCGTCTCGCTGGCCGCCGTGCCCCAAGAGGCCGGGGCCTCTACGACGGCTACAACGTTCACAGTCCTCAAGTCGGACTTCGTGTCCGGCGGCACGATCACCCTGGGCACCACACTCACGGCCCCCGCCGGCACATTCCTCGCGGTGGGCCCAGCCGAGCCGGTGACCCTCGACCTGAATGGGCACCACCTCAGCATCACGCAGCCCTCGGACACTGCGGCGGTCTCCGTCCCGGACACAACGACGTTCACGCTCACGACAACACTCGGCGCGGGCGGCGAGCTGACAGCTGCCGGCGGCACAACATCGGCCGGCATCGGCGGTGACAAGGGCACAGTCACCGCCGGTCACATCACCATCGACGGCGGCGCCGTCCAGGCTTCCGGACGCACACATGCTGCGGGCATCGGCGGGGACGCGACAGGCTACGGGGGCGTCGTCGTCATCGACGACGGCACGGTCACGGCGACCGGAGGGGCATCGGGGGCAGGCATCGGCGGTGGTAGTCACAGCCCCGGCACCGTCACCATCAACGGGGGCACAGTCCACGCCCATGGCGGCACCGACGCCGCGGGCATCGGCGGAGGAAGCGGGACCAGCGGCCCCAGCACCATCACCATCGACGGCGGCACGGTCACAGCCGTCTCCAGCAACGACGGCGCGGGCATCGGCGCCGGCACAACGGGGCCGGGGGGCACAGTGACGATCGGGTCCGGCGCGACCGTCACGGCATCGACTACGAACGGCCTGAGCGTCATCGGCGCCGATGACAGCACAACGTGGTCGTTCTCCAACGCCGGCACCCTCACCATCCCCACGGGCTCCGAGTTGGTCCTCACCTCGGCGTCGCCGGCTGACAACTCGGGGACGATCTACAACCACGGCAGCATCATCGGGAACGTCGACAACACCGGGACCATCGACGACGACGACTACACCCTCGACTTCACAGTGACAGGGGTGAGCTCGAGCAAGCCCGCGACGCTCCACGTCTTCGCCACCAGCGTCACGGAGTCGGACCAGACGCTGCCCAGCCTGACGCTGTCCGGCGGGCTCGCCCTCGTCGGCTGGGTCTACGGTGGCGCCACCGTCACCGACACGACCACACTCCCGTCTCTCTTGGGGACCGGGCCCGTGGCGGCGACCCTTCTCCCTGTGGTCCTCAACGTGGCCACAACGTTCGCAGAGCTGAAGGCGGACTTCCTGGACGGCGGGACATACGTGCTGGGCACCACAATCACCGCACCCGGCGGCACACACCTCGTCGTGGGCGCGGGAAAGTCGGTCACGCTCGACCTCTCCGACCACGTGCTCGCGGTCACAGGGCCTGCGTCCGGCGACGCCGCCGTCGACGTGCCCGCGGGGACCTCGTTCACCGTCGAGGACCCGACAGGGAGCGGCACCCTGTCGCTCGACGGCGGCCACGACGGCGCGGGTATCGGCGGAGACACGGGCGAAACGGCCGGCACCGTCACGATCGACGGCGGGTACGTCACATCGTTCAGCTCCACAGGGGGGGCCGGCATAGGCGGCGGGTTCAACGGCACAGGCGGAACCGTCACGATCAAGGGCGGTGGCGTCAGCGCCGTGAGCACAGGGTACGGCGCGGGCATCGGCGGCGGCGCCGGAGGGGACGGCGGCACCGTCACGATCAAGGGCGGCAAGGTAACAGCCATCGGCAGGCACGGCGGCGCGGGCATCGGAGGTGGGTCCGGCGGGTCAGGCGGCGCCGCCACCATCGACGGCGGCACGGTCACCGCCCACGGCACAACAGACGGGGGGGCCGGCATCGGAGGCGGCGACGGAGGCGACGGCGGCACGGTCACGATCAACGGGGGCACCGTCACAGCCAGGGGGAGCGGAGCGGGCACGGGCGGGTCCGGCGGACCCGAGAGCGCGGGCATCGGCGGCGGTGCGACAGGGAAGGGCGGAGACGTCACCATCGCTTCCGGCGCAGTGGTCGTGGCCGATGCCGGCTCGGGCTACTCCACAGCGATCGGGCGCAGCGAGACAACAGGCTTCACAACGACAACATTCGGTTCCCTCACGAACGCCGGGACACTCACGCTCCAGAGCGCCGAGGACATCCCCACGGGCACCACGGTCACCAATACCGGCGTGATCCACACGACATCGGTGCTGGGCGGCGCAGGCACGCTGGCGAACACAGGGATCATCCTGCTGGGGGCTTCGGGGTCCGTCGGGAGCTCGCTCGACATCACCGAGAACAGCTACACCCTCACGTTCACAGTCGCCGGCGTGCCCGGCACACCGGGCGCACCTGCCGCCCTCCAGATCTACGCCCCGGACATCACGGCGGCTGAGCAGGCACTGCCCGGCCTGGCGGTGCCCAGCTGGGACACGTTCAACGGCTGGGCGTACGACGGGAGCGCGGTCGCCGACACGACCGATCTCCGCACCCTGCTCGGCGCAGGTCCCGACACGGTCACGCTCGACGCCACAATCACCGCCGGGCCGATCACGACATTCACGGCGCTGAAGACGTGCTTCGGAGAGGGCGGGACGTGCGTGCTCGGTACCACACTCACGGCCCCCGCGGGCACAAACCTCGCCGTGGGAACGGGCAAATCCGTCACCCTCGACTTGGAGAGCTACAAGCTCACGGTCTCCGATCCGCCTTCGACAGACGCCGCCGTCGGAGTTCCCGGTGGGACCTCGCTCACCGTCGAGGACACGACTGCCGGCGGCAAGCTCGTGGCCGCAGGCAACCTCCACGGTGCGGGCATCGGTGGCGGACATACCCAGTCCGCCGGGTCTGTGACCATCGACGGGGGGACAGTCACATCCCTCGGAGGTCCGACAGGTGCAGGCATCGGCGGCGGGTGGCGAGGATCCGGCGGCACGGTGACCGTGCACGGCGGGAAGGTCACTGCCGGCGGGGGCACATCCGGCGCGGGCATCGGCGGCGGTACAGGGGCGGCGGGTGGCACCATCACGATCGACGGGGGAACAGTCACCGCCACAGGCGGGACATATTCGGCGGGCCTGGGTGGCGGGCTCAACGGCGCGGGCGGCACGGTCTCCATCGCATCCGACGGCCACGTGACTGCATCGGACGGGGGACGCGGTGCCAGCGCCGTCGGCAACGGCGGGACACCGTCGGGGTCCCCGCTCTCCCAGGTCTGGTCGTTCACAAACGCCGGCACACTCACGATCCCGTCGGGCTCCGACCTCATCTTCCCCGCGGGGATGACGGCCACCAACTCGGGGACCGTCCACGACCACGGGACCGTCACGGGGACAGGCACCCTCACCAACACCGGGACGATCGTCGACGTCGCCACCCCGACGGGCACGGTCTCTTCCACTCTCGACGTCACCGACGACGACTACACCCTCGACTTCACAGTCGCAGGCGTGCCGGGGTCACCGGGCACGCCCGCGACGCTCCACGTCTACGCGCCGGAGGTCACCGGCTCCGAGCAGGCCCTGCCGGAGCTCACGGTGCCCGCCAAGGACAGCTTCAACGGCTGGACCCACGACGGGAGCGCGCTGACCGATTCGACCAACCTCCCCACGTCGCTCGGCGCGGGGCCGGAGACGGTCACGCTCGAGGCCACAGTGTCCCTCGGGCTCACCACGTTCGCCGAGCTCGAGGCGTGCTTCCAAGCCGGGGGGACATGCGTGCTCGGTGGGTCGATCACCGCACCCGACGGCACACACCTGGTCGTGGGCACAGGCAAGTCGGTCACGCTCGACCTCTCGAGCTACGAGCTCACAGTCACCCGGCCCGCCGTCGGCGACGCCGGCGTCGAGGTCCCCTCCGGGAGCTCGCTCACCGTCGAGGACACAGGGGGCGGGGGGGAACTGGTCGCCACCGGAGGACCCACAGGGGCAGGAATCGGCGGCGATGTCGACGGGTCAGGTGGCACCGTCACCATCGACGGCGGGACCGTGATCGCCGGCGGCGGGACAGCGGCGGCGGGTATCGGCGGCGGAGCCGGGCTCGGAGACGGCGGCACCGTCGTCATTTCGTCCGCGGCCGACGTGACGTCGACCGACGGGGGGCACGACGCCAGCGCCGTCGGCGACGGCGGGACATCTCTGACACGCACGTCCTCTGCGGGTTGGTCCTTCTCCAACTCCGGCATGCTCACGATCCCGTCGGGTTCCGACCTCATCTTCCCTGCGGGGACGGCGGCAACGAACTCGGGCACGGTCCGCGACCACGGGACGGTCACCGGCACAGGGACGCTCACCAACGCCGGGACCATCGTCGACGCCGCCACCCCGGCTGGCACGGTGTCGGCCACGCTCACCGTCGACACAGACGACTACACCCTCGACTTCACAGTGACCGGGGTGCCCGGCTCCCCGAGCGCACCAGCGGCGCTCCACCTCTACGCCCCTTCCGTCATTGCAGCGGACGAGACCCTGCCCGGCCTGACGGTGTCTTCGGGTTACGCCTTCGAAGGCTGGTCCTACGACGGGAAGGCGATCGGCGGCACGACGAACCTCTCGACGCTGCTCGGCGCGGGGCCCAAGACGGTGACACTCTTCGCCACAGTCACAGCGGTGCCGATCACCTCGTTCACGACACTGAAGGGGTGCTTCGAGGCCGGCGGGACCTGTGCGCTGGGCACCACACTCACGGCTCCCGACG
>JASHUY010000214.1 GCA_030039755.1 Acidimicrobiales bacterium | reverse complement strand
AGCACCATCACCCCGAAGAGGACGAACACGACCGCGGCCACGACGCGCATGCGGATCCTCGGCCGGGCCGGCACCTCCTCGGGAGAGGCGACGAGCGACGCGACGTTCACGCTGCGCCGCGGCCGCATCCGGGGCTGGTGGGCGCGGTGCCGGCCGCCACCATCCGAGCGTCCCTTCACCCGACCGGCGGCCCTCGGAAAGAGCCGGCCGCCGCGGAAGGGGTGGCGGAACGAACGGCGCCTCACCGGCGCCTCACCGGCGCCCGCCTGCGGAGGACCGCTCGGCAGGCGGGGTGAGCGCCCAGCGCATGAGACGCACCGTAGGCCCGGCGAGCAGGGCGTTCGCGACGGCGACCACGGTGACGACGGCAGCCAGGTCCACGTGGAGGAATTGGGACTCCCCGAGCACGGCGCCGAGCACGGCGTACAGCATGACCGCGACCGCGCTGGCGCCGAGCGCGACCAGCGTCGGTAGCCCGCGCACCTCGCGCACCAGGCTGCCCGACATGGCGCCCACGCCGAACCCGACGAGCGTCCCGACCAGGGCGCTCAACCCGAGCGGCGTCGGCGTGAGCAGGTCCGCCGCGATGCCTGCTGCGAAGCCCACCGCTGCGCCCTCGACCGGGCCGGCGACCACTCCGGCGGCGATCGGCAAGAGGAACATGACGTTCGGGGATGCGCCCGCGACGCGGACGTCGAGGACCACGGTCATCTGGACGAGCAGCGCGAACGCGATGACGAGGAGACCCCGGAACACGGCGCGGCCGCTCACCGGGCGGTCACTCCGCTCACGACGAGCCCGACCATTGGACCACTTCCACGTAGCTCAGGCCGTCGAGGTCTGCGACGGGGCGCGCCCAGACCTGTTTGTCGGCTGCCCCGACGACGCTGCGCACGGAGGTCACCTCGGCGACCGGGATGCCCGGTGGCAACGCCGCCCCCTGAAGTCCGCTGGTCACGATCAGCTCCCCGCGCGCCACGGCCGCTGTCGACGGCACGTAGTCGATCTGGAGGGCGTGCCCTGCGCCGAACCCCTGGAGGGTCGCCTCTTCTTGGTGGCCGAACGACACGCCGATCACGGACTTGCCGTCGGTGAGCAGCCGGACTGTCGCCGTCTGGTGCGTCACCGTCACCACCTCACCCACGAGCCCGCCCGGGCCGACTACCGGGTCGCCGAGCCGCACACCCTGATCGGTGCCCTTGTCGACGCTGACGGTGGCGGCGAAGTTCGACACGTTCTGGGCTGTGACCTCTGCGGCGACCATCGACAGCGAGGCGACCGAGGGGAGCTTGTTCGTCGCCAGCAGACGCTGGAGCTGCGCCAGCTGCCGACGCTCGGCCGCGTCCGTCGACTTGCGGAGCTCGAGTGTGAGGATCTGGTCCTGGAGCTTCTGGTTCTCGCGCTCGAGCGAACCGTAGTCGACCGCGCCGGCGAAGAACCTGCCGATCGGGTCGAGCACGCCGTTCACGCCCCGTCGCAGAGGAGAGTAGACGTCGCTCGCCAGCGACTTCACCCCGGACGTGAAGAAGCGGGCGTGACCGGTGTCGTCCAGGGTGATGATGGTGACCGAGAGGAGCACCAGTACGACCAGCGTCGAGAGCGTGCGACGGGAGCGCCTCGGTCTTGCCACCCTCGCCACTGCCGGTCCGCGTCGGTCAGCGGGGAGACGAGGTGATCAAGACGCGTTTGAGCGCCTCGAACTCCTCCAGGCACTGCCCGCTGCCTACCGCCACGCAGTTCAACGGATCCCGCGCGACCACGATGGGCATCCCGGTCTCGTGCTGCAGGCGCGACTCGAGCCCGTGGAGGAGCGCGCCACCACCGGTGAGCACGATGCCCTGCTCCATGATGTCGGCGGCCAGCTCTGGCGGCGTCCGGTCCAGGGTCACCTTTACGGCGTCGACGATCGCAGAGACAGGCTCGTCGATCGCACGCCGGATCTCCTCGGTGGAGACGACGACCGTCTTGGGGAGCCCGGTCACGAGGTCACGGCCGCGGATCTCCGCGTGCAGCTCCTCTTCGAGCGGGTACGCGGAACCGAGGGCGATCTTGATCTCCTCCGCCGTGCGCTCGCCGAGCGCGAGGCTGAACTCCTTCTTCACGTACGAGACGATGGCCTCGTCGAGCTCGTCACCGCCGATGCGGACCGACTGGCTGGTCACGATCCCGCCGAGCGAGATCACCGCAACTTCGGTGGTGCCGCCGCCGATGTCGACGACCATGTTGCCCGTGGGCTCGTGGACGGGCAGCCCCGCGCCGATCGCCGCAGCCATCGGCTCCTCGATGATGTACGCCTTGCGCGCCCCCGCGTACTCCGCCGCCTCCATCACCGCCCGCTGTTCCACTCCGGTGATGCCGGACGGCACGCAGATGACCATCCGGGGCTTGGCGAAGCGGCGCTGATGGACCCGATGGATGAAGTAGCGAAGCATCTTCTCGCAGATCTCGAAGTCCGCGATGACGCCGTCTTTGAGCGGCCTGATCGCCTGGATGTTGCTCGGGGTCCGGCCGATCATCCGCTTCGCCTCGGCCCCGACGGCGAGCGGCCGCCCGTCTTTCACGTCGACTGCGACGACCGACGGCTCGTTGAGGACGATCCCACGGCCACGTACGTACACGAGCGTGTTCGCGGTGCCGAGATCCACCGCCATGTCGCGGCCGAGAAGGTTGAGACGGTTGTCGGGCATCGACCTAGGGCTCCTCTCCGAGGACCGGATCGCCAAGGACATCTGGTCGGCGACCCCGCGGGCTGGTCCGCCGACGACGGATCACCTCGGAAAGGCTACGGGACCCCGCCTTGCGGCACAAGGCGGACTCAGGCGTGGGGTGACCGCGCCCTTCAGCCAAGTCCAGGGAAGAAGAGCGCGATCTCCCGACGTGCAGACTCCGGAGAATCCGAGCCGTGCACGAGGTTCTCGGTCATCTCGACCGCGAGGTCGCCCCGGATCGTCCCCGGCGCCGCCTGCTTCGGGTTGGTCGCCCCCATCAGGGTTCGCACGACGCCGTAGGTTTCTTCGTCGGGTCCCCCGACGACCATGACCAGCGCCGGGGAGCGGGTGATGAACGCGACGAGGTCCTCGTAGAAGGGTTTGCCCTTGTGCTCTGCGTAGTGGCGCTCCGCCACGTCCCTCGTGATCGTCCGTAGCTCGGCCGCCACCAGCCGGAGGCCCTTTCGCTCGAGACGCGAGACGATCTCACCCGCGAGCCCCCGCTCGATTGCGTCGGGTTTCACGATGACGAGGGTGCGGGTCACGAGGCGAGCACCCTACCAGGACCACCCGAGATCCTCGGAGGACGAGGGCGGCGGGGCGCGCCCCGAGCTGGAGGGCCCGTACGGGTACGAGGTGGGTCAGTGGGTGTGGGGGGCGCTCGCCGCCTGCCCGGGTTGCTCGACCAGGAGCCCACGCGCCTCGGCGACCACGTAGAGGGAGCCGGCGATCACGACGAGCCCGTCCTCGCCAGCGAGCTCCCTGCCGACCGACACGGCCTCCCGGACGGAACCCGCCACGACCACCTCCATGCCCGCCGCACTTGCCGCTTCCGCGACGTTCTCGGCCGACTGGGCTCTCGAAGAGAGGGGGGCGCACGCGACGAGGAGGCGCACGCCCCGCGCTGCAAGGGGGGCGAGCATCGCCGAGGGGTCGCGCCCGGTGAGCATCCCGACGACGGCCACGGTCGTGCCCCCGACGGCGAAATCACCCAGCGCCCTCGCGAGCGCCTGCATCCCTGCGACGTTGTGGGCTCCGTCGAGCAGGCACAGCGGTCTGCGGCCGACGACTTCGAGGCGTCCCGGCACCTTCACCGCGGCAAACCCCTCCGCCACGACGTCGTGGTCCAGCGGC
>JASHUY010000213.1 GCA_030039755.1 Acidimicrobiales bacterium | reverse complement strand
CGGCGTTGATTTTCACGGACGAAAAGGCCTTGTCCTGCGCGACCTGGAACTTGGCGATGTCGATGAGGATGGTGCCCTTCTTCAACTTGGCCAATCGGTACGCCCCCTTGCTTGTGGCCTTGCCGGCGGCGTTCACCTTCAGGGCGACGCCGTAGTCGCCGACGGCCCCGGTGAGAATGATCTTGCCGGGATGCTTCACCGATGTCGATCCTGTGGGACTGGGCGTCTCAGCCGTATCGGAGAGCTCGGGGTCGATGGCGACGACCCCGACCAGCTCGAGCCAACCCAGCCTCGTCAGGCCCTAGAGGGTCGGCGCGCCCAACAGCTCTGGGTGCCCGGCTGCCGCAGTGCCGATCAGGGGTGCCGAGCCTGAATTCTCCCGCTGGAATCACGGTGCGTCGCCCCTTACGAGACCCTGAAGTGCAGGTCGTTCGCCACGCCCGACAGGATCACCGCAGCATCACTCCTCCGTCAAGCTGGGGGATCGAGCTGTGGACCGTTCGTGCTGCCGAGGCAACGGGCGAGCGCAGGCGGCAACGACGCCAGCGTCGGCGCGCCCTCGTGCTCGCCGAGGACCTCGACGGCCCGCGCGCCGCAGTACACCCCAAGAGCGAGGCTGTCGGCCACGGTCGCGCCGGACAGCCGCGCGGCGAGGAAGCCGGCGTCGAACGCGTCGCCCGCCCCGACCGGGTCGACCGCCCGCGCCGGCATGCGGCGCGCCACCCGGTGGCCGCGTGCATCTTCGGCGAGCGCTCCTCGCTCGCCGAGGCGCAGGACGCACAGGGGAACCCCCACCTCGCGGGCGCAGGAGAACGCCGCGTCCGGGTCCGCGCTGCCGAACAGTAGCTCGGACTCCTCCTCGCCGACGAGAAGGACCGTGAAGTACGGCAGCAACGGACGCACGAATTCGGCGAAGTCGGCCGCCCGCCAAAGGGCCGGGCGGAAGTTCGCGTCGAAGGAGACCGGCACGCGCGCCGAAGCGGCGGCTGAGACGATGGCACGCACCGCCGCCCGCGGGCCCGGGCCGAGCGCCGGCGTGATCCCCGTCAGGTGCACGAGCGAGTGGCGTTCGAGCGGGACGGCGACGTCGGTGACGTCGAGCTGGGCACCGGCCGAGCCCTGCCGGTAGTAGTACGGACGGCGCACGCCGTCGGGCAGCCACTCCCGGAGGTAGAGACCCGTCGGGCGCGGGTCGGCCCGCAGATGGGCAACGCCGACACCGGCCTCTTCCAGGCGGGTGAGCACAAGTCGGCCGAGCGGGTCCGCGCCGATGCGGCCGAGGAACGCGCACGGCACCCCCAGCCGGCCCAGCCCGACGGCAAGGTTCACCTCGGCGCCACCCGGAAACAGCCGGCAGCAGGGCGCGACCTCGAGCGGCTCGGGAACGACCGGCACCGCGGCGACGAGCGGCTCGCCAACGGTCAGGACCGGGAGCACGAGAATTCTCGCCCACCCGGCACGTTCAGCCCCGTCACGCCAGGACGACCGGGGCGCGCCCGTAGGGCGAGTGCGGGCGCCCGTAGACCGCCTCGCGCAGTCCACGGATGTAGCCGAGTGCGAACAGGCGCCCAAGTGAGGCGTAGCCGAAGCTCTCGTTGCTCTCGCCCTCGAGCGCCGGGACATGGTCGGGGCGCAGCGGGCCTTCGAAGCCGACGTCGTGATACGCCCGCATGCACTCGAGCATGTCGGTTGGCCCCTCGTCGTGGAACACCTCGACGAAGTGACGCGCGTCCCCGGCGACGTCGCGGAAGTGCACGAAGAAGATGCGCCGCTCGCCGCCGAAGCGCCGGATCAGTGCCGGAAGGTCGTCGGTCATCAACGTGAAGTTGCCCTGGCAGAAGGTGATGCCGCTGTACTCGCTCTCTGCCGCGCGCAGGACGCGCTCGAAGGCCTCGGGCGTTCGCATGATACGTGGCACGCCGCGGACCTCGGCGATGGGTGGGTCATCGGGGTGGAGCGCGATGCGCACACCGGCCGACTCAGCCACCGGCACGATCACCTCGAGGAAGTACGCGAACGCTTCCCACAGCTGCTCGGCGCAGATCTCACCTGGTGCGGCAAGCGGCACTGCTCGACGCATGGCGTCGTCGTCGTAGCCGGTCGAGAGCGCCCCGCCCCGCACCCGGATGTCCCGGTGCGTGCGCGCCCAGCCGGAGACGGCGCACCAGTTGTAGCAAAGCGTGCGGATGCCGAGGACCCCCATGGCGCGGATCTGCGTCGCCAACCAGTCGAGCTGCTCGTCGCGTCCGGGGAGACCGAGGCGGGCGAGGTCCATCGGGGGCGTGTCCTCGATCACCGCGAGCTCGAGGCCGTGATCGCGATAGCTCGCCTGGAGGTGCTCGAGCGCGCGGTGTTCCCAAGGCCGCTCGCCTGCCGGGCCCACCACGTAGGGCCGAGGCACGTCGCGGTCCGACCCGGTCTTCGGCCACCGCCACATCTGCTCCGCGCCGTCGAGCAGACTGACGACCTCGTTGACGCCAGCCTGCTTCACCAGCCGCCACAGCGGGCTCGGCGCCGGATCCAACAGCTCCGTGATCTCAAGCATCTCCTGCGACCTCCCCGATCGCGGCGAGCGCTTCGGCCGCCTTGTCGGCCACCGCCTTCGCGTCGCCTCGGCGCGCCGCGGCCCGGTCGATCAGTGCTCCGCCCATGCAAAGGGCGACGGCACCCGCGCGGAAGTACGCCGTTGCGTCGCCTGGCTCGACGCCGCCCGAGACGACGGCTCGCAGCTCCGGCAGCGGTTCCCGAACGGTCTCGAGGTAGCGCGCGCCGCCGATGCTGCCGATCGGGAAGATCTTCACCGCGTCGCACCCCATGCGCAGCGACGCGTGGATCTCGGTCGGCGTCAGTGCCCCGCCGACGTAGGGCACGCCCGCGTCGTGCGCGGCCCCCACCACCTCGGCATCGCTCACCGGTGAGACCAGGAACGCAGCGCCTGCGTGCACGCACGCCTCCGCGGTCGCCACGTCGAGCACGGTGCCAGCACCGAGGACCACCGGCTCGGGCGCGAACTCGCGAATGAGCTGCACCCCATCCGGGACCGTCATGGTGATCTCGATCCCCGGGACTCCGGCCTCGACGAGCCCCCGGACGATCGTTCGGCACTCCAATGGCGACGCGCTCCGGACAACGGCGATGAGCCAGGGAAGCGGTGCGCTGGTGTCGTACTCGGTGGGGCTCACCGGGTCACCGCTTCCCGGCGCCACGCGCGCCCGACCTCGGCAGCAGCGATGTAGCGCTCGAGCCGGCGACGGCTGTGCTCCACGTCCGCCGCCGAGGGCTCGAGCGCCCGCACGCGGTCGCCGAGCCGCTCGGCGACCGTCCTGAGGTCGACGCCGGCCGCCACCGCGCCGAGCATCGCCGCGCCGCGCGCGGAGAGGTCACGATCGTCGTGCAGGTTGAGCGGGACGCCAAGGTTCTCGAGCAGAAGCCGCTCCCACGAACAGTCCCCCACGCCTCTTCCTGCCACCTCGATGAGCTCGACCGAGCTCCCGACGGCTGCCTCGACGAGTGCGAGCACATGTCGAGCGCTCAGGCAGACGCCCTCGAGCACCGCGCGCGCAAACTGCGCCCGCCCATCCTGGGCGCTCACCCCGAGGAAGAGCGCCCGCAGGTCGGGGTCCCACCACGGTGCGCGCTCGCCGGCCAAGTAGGGGACGAACGCCGGGGCCGAGATCGCCTCCTCGGCGAGGGACGCCACCTCCTCGGTGTCGATGCCGAGGAGGTCGGCCACCCAGGAGACGGCGGCACCGCTCGACTGGGTCGGGCCGTACAGGAGGGGCCGTGGCGAGCAGCTGGGCGGCACGAGGAACAGCCCCTCGAGGCCGCCGACGTCGGGAACGGCCGCGCCGACGATCGCCGAGGTGCCACTGAAGAAGAAGCCGCTCCCCCGGTCGTAGCATCCGGACGCCAGAACCTGCGCGAGAGCGTCGCTCCAGCCGATGCTGACGGGCACGCCAGGGGGCAGCCCGAACCGGGCGGCCGCCGCCTGCGTGATCGCGCCCCGTGCCGTCCACGCTGGGGCGACCGGTGGGCAGCGATCGCTCGCCCAGCCGCACGCCGAGAGCACCTCGCTCGCGGGGGCGCCGTCGCTGACCCGGCAGATGCCCTTGGAGGACCATGGGTCGGATCCGGCCTCACCGGTGAGCGCCATGGCGACGTAGTCCTTCGGTTGGAGCAGGAAGCGGGTGCGCTCGACGGAAGCCGGCTCGTGGCGCGCCAGCCAGAGCAGCTTGGCCGGCATGTTCGCCGCCGACCAGGGCAGCGCGGTGCCGACGAGTGGTACCGGATCCCCCAGGAGGTCGGCAAGCCCGAGGGCTTCGGCGCGGGCCCGCGTGTCCTGCCACGTCAACGCCGGGCGAACGGCCTCTCCGTCGGCGCCGACGAGGACGAGGGTCGGCGTCTGACCGCACAACCCGACGCCCGCAACCTCGACAGCTTGCGCGGGCAACGCGGCGAGCGCCTTCTCGAGCGCCACAAGCCAGTCGGCCGGCTGCTGCTCGACGACACCTTCCGGGCCCGCCACCGTCGGATACGCCGCGCTCGTCGTCGCGAGCAGACGCCCCGCGTTGTCGAGCACGCTGACGCGCGTCGCCGAGCTCCCGACGTCGATGCCGAGGTAGCCGCGCGTCACCAGGGCGCTCAGGTTGCCGGCGGCGCGACGAGACCCGCTTCGAGTGCCGCGCGGAAGTGTCCGACCGTCGCTGCCACGCTGGACGCGAGCTCGCGGTTGGGCACCTCGCCGATGACTGCCGAGAGCGCCGGAGCGTCGAGCAGCGCCGGCACCTTGAGCGGCGCGCGCTCGTGCGTGATCAGGCCGGCCGCCTCCGGGGCCGCGGCTTCGATCATCTCGACGAGCGCCGCCACCCCGACGCGCTGCCCTGGGACGTTGCAGCAGACCGCATCGCCGGAGCCCGCTGCTGCACGCGCCGCCGCGATGAAGGACGCCGCGCAGTCGGCGGCGTGGGTGAGCAGCACGTTGCCGCCGAACTTGACGTGGAACGGCGTCTTGGCCGCCGCGGCGAGCATTGCGACGGTCGGGTCGGAGGTCATCCCCTGATCGCGACCGGGGCCGTAGACGACGAAGGGGCGCAGCCCGATCGAACCGATGCCATGCTCCATCGAGTAGATCTGTGCCGTCCCCTCGTTCGCCACCTTGTACACCCCGTAGTGCGACTCGGGCCGCAACGCCGAGGTGTCCCCCACCATGCCGCTCGAGAAGAACGAGCTGCTGCCGAAGACGGCCGCGGAGCTGGCGTAGGCGAGTCCGATGCCCCGCGCCGCGGCGCGCACCGCTTCGAAGACGTTCACCGTGCCGACCACGTTCACCATCGCCCCGAGTGGGGGGTTGGCGGCGCAGAAGGGTACTTGCAGCCCGGCCAGGTGGACCACGTGGGTGATCTCCCGCTCGGCCACGAGGCGGACGACCGCCTCGGTCGAGGTCACGTCGAGCGGCACGAACTCGACGTCCGTGCCCTTGTCGGGGTGGGAGACGAGTTGCAGACGGCGCTTGTCCTCCTTGAGGTCGCTGGCGACGACGTCCGCGCCTTCGTCGAGCAAGAGGCGCACCGTCCAGGCACCGATGCAGCCGCCGGCTCCGGTGACGAGGAAGCGCTCGGGACGTGCGGCCATCGGTTTCTCCTTCCCGCGGCGCCGCCCGTCAGCGTCGATCATTGCGACCCCCTCAACTGAAGTGGACCTCGACGACGCCGAGCTCGCCGAAGTCGGCGGAGACCGCGTCGCCCCGCGCGCAGAAGAGATGGCCGGTGCACGTGCCGGTGCTCACGATCTCGCCGGCCTCCACCCGACGGCCGTGCTCGCGGGCCCAGTTGACGAGCCAGGTAAGGCTCGTCACCGGATGGCCCATCGCGGCGCGGGCACTGCCAGCCTTGATGACGTGGCCGTTGAGCGAGACCACCATCCCCGCCGAGGTGAGGTCGACTCCCCGCCAGCCGGTGACGCGCTCGCCGGCGACGAACGCCGCGCCACCGCCATTGTCGAGACAGGATCCGAAGTAGCCGCTTGCCCCGTACCAATCCGAAAAGACGGTATCGCCGAGCTCGAGCGCCGGCAGCAGCGCCTCGATGCCCGCCCGAACGTCGGCCTCGGTGTAAGGGGCGTCGCGCACCGGGAACCCGAGCCCGAGCTCGAACGCGTACTCACACTCGCAGTTGCGGTAGTTGATGAAGAGCTCGGGCCCGAGCACCTCCCCCGACCGGAAGCAGGTGTGGCGGTAGATCCGGCCGGGCGACGGGCTCGGCAGGCCCTCGGCGCGGCGGATCTCCTCGCTTGCGGCACCGATCTTCCACCCCGCCCCCGGCCAACCGAGCCGCTCGTCCAAGGCGAAGATCACCTTCACCACCGAGGCCCAGTGGCGAGTCCGCAGCCGCTCTGGCAGCACCACGCTGCGCCGACCGAGTCGGCCACCGGCGATCACGTCGACGACCTCGGCGACTTCCTCCTCGCTCAGCGGGCTCGTGCGCGCGCACGGTCGCGCCCCGCCCGGCGGGGTGGTCCCCCACATGCGGCGGCCTCGCTCGGTGAGCTCGTCCGGGAGGACCTGCACCGCCGCCGGTCGGAGGGCGGGGTCCCAGGCCACGGCTAGATCCCCCGGAACGTCGGCGAGCGCTTCTCGACGAAGGCGGCGATGCCCTCACGCGCGTCGTCGGTCGCGTAGAGCATCGCGCCGACCGCTTGTTCGAGCGGGAGCCCGGCCGAGAGCGGGGTGTCGGCGGCCGCGCGAAGCAGCACCTTCGCCATCTGCAGCGCGAGCGGGGCTTGGCGGCCGATGCGCGTCGAGAGCGCCTCGGCGGCCGCGAGCGCGCTCGCGTGCTGGCCCGTCCCGAGCGCCAGTCCGCAGGCGACGGCCTCGCTCCCACTCATGCGACGTCCCGTGAGAAGCAGGTCAGCGGCGCGCATGGTGCCGATGAGGCGCGGGAGGCGCTGAGTCCCGCCGCCGCCGGGCAGGAGACCGAGCCGGGCTTCGGGCAGGCCGAGCTCCGCGTCGGGCTCCGCGACGAGGAGGTCACAGCACAGGGCCAGCTCCAGTCCGCCGCCGAGGGCATAGCCGTGCACGGCGGCGACAATCGGCTTGGGGCACTCGATGAACCGTTGCTGCACGGCGTTGCCCGTCCGCATGAACTCGGCGTAGTCGGCGACGGAGATGGAGACGTAGTGCTCGATGTCGGCTCCAGCGGCGAACGCCCGCCCGTTGCCGTGCAGGATCGCCACCTTCGCCGTCGGCGAGTCGACAAACCAGCCGCGGTACCGGTCGAGGAGCCCGAACACCTCGGGGTTGAGCGCGTTCAACTTTTCCGGCCGGTTGAGCGTCAGATAGGCGATTCCGCCCTGCTCGCGGTAGCGAACGGGCGGCTCGCCCGTTGCGACCGGGGCTGGGCCGGCGGGCTCCTCGGCGGTCACGGCGCGGTTCCGACGCGCGCCGAGCGCGTCACCGGCACAGCACCCCGCCGCCCATCGCTCCTCCCGGTTCATTCCGCTGATCGAAATGCATATTGCCTGAGCTGAACGCTTGTGAGGACCTTAGTGAGCACGGCTGGGGCTGTCAACGAGCCGCCGAAAGCTCGTCGCCACCTGGCCGAGCTGCGCATTGCGCACCTCCACCCGGTCACCAGCTCCCACCCACTGCGTCTGCACGAGCGAGCCCAGGAGCACCACTTCGCCCGGCTGCAGAGGCATGCCCCACGACACCGCGGCGTTGGCGAGCCAGGCGAGCACGCTGAGCGGCTCCCCCATGATGTCGGCGCCCGAGCCACTGCCGACGACGTTGCCGTTGATCGCCATCTCGGCGGTCGTCGCCCGCAGCGCGGCGGGCGAGAAGCCCTCCCGCTCGGGACCGAGGACGCAGCCGTGCTGGAAGAAGTCGTCCGCGATGAGGGTCTCGGTGTCGAGCGAGCCGTAGTCGACGTACCGATCGGCCACGACCTCGATCGCGGCCATCGACGAGGCGACTGCCGCGGCCGCCTGCCCCTCGCCGACTGGGGCTCCCCGCGGCAGCAGCTCGGTCGCCAGCCGAACGGCGATCTCGCACTCCACGCCCAGGCGACCGGAGCGCGGGAGCGCGAACACGTGGTCGGCGCGCCAGACGTTTGCCTGGAACAGCGCCCCGGCACATGGGGTCCCGATGCCGAGGTACTGCTGCATCACCTTGGTCGTGCAACCGATCTTCCAACCACAGCGCACCCCGAAGCCAGCCGTCGCGAGCAACCCGTGGGCAGCGTGCTGCACCCGGTAGGCGCTGTCCTCGTCCGGGGGGCGAAGGTCGGCTGGCAGCCCGCCGAACAGCTCGTCGTCGCGGAGACGGGTCGCCACCAGCAGGGCCGCCGCCTCCGCGCGCCGCCGGGCGGCAGCCGCGCTCATCGCTGGGCCCGTGCGGTTGCGATGTGGGACACGAGCGTCCCGACCCCGGCGATCTCCACCGCCACGGTGTCGCCTTCGGCCAAGTACACGGGGTGCTCCATCCCGAACGCCACGCCCGCCGGCGTGCCGGTGGCGATGATGTCCCCGGGCTCCAGGGTGATGCCCGCCGAGATGTAGGCGATCAACTCCGGCACGGGCGTGATCATGAGCGCGCACGAGGCGTCCTGGCGCAGCTCACCGTTCACGAGCGTTCGGATGTGCATGTCCCTTATAGGGGGAGCCGACGCGGTGTCGACCACGACCGGGCCGAGCGGGGCGAACGTGTCGAGCGCCTTTCCCCGCACCCACTGCGGCTCGGCTTCCTGGAGGTCGCGCGCCGTGACGTCGTTGATGATGGTGAAGCCGCCGACGAAGCCGAGCGCATCTTCCGCTTGCACGCCCTTTGCCCGGCGGCCGATCACGACGGCGAGCTCGCCCTCGTAGTCGAGCTCCCTCGTCGCCGCCGGCAGCTCGATGGTCCCCTCGTGGCCGACGAGGCAGGAAGGGTACTTGCTGAAGAGCAGGATCCGCTCGGGACGCGACGTCCGGCTCTCCTCTACGTGCGCGGCGTAGTTGAGGCCGACGCAGATGATCTTGCTCGGCCGTCGCACCGGCGGAGCGAAGCCCACCGGTCCGGCGACCGGGGCGACCTCCAAGGGATCGAGAGCCGAGAGGGCGGCGACGGCCTCGTCTCCTCGGGAGAAGAGCGCGCTGACGTCGGCGAGGCCCCGCAGCTGCGTCACACCCGAAGCTGCCGCGAGCTCGTCGACGGACACGTAGCCGTCGTTCGTCTCGAGATGGAGACGGCTCCCCTCTGAGCCCGGCGCCAACAGCGCTGCGAGACGCATCTGTCTTCTCCCTTCGTCACCGCACCCGAAAGGGGGGAACGGCAAGTTCTCCGGTGCCTCAGCGCACCCCTGCCGGCGACCCGAAGTCGAGCGCCACGGTGAGCACGTCGAGCAGCGCCGCCTCGTCGAGCGGTCTGGGGTTGTTCGACACGAGCCGCTCGATGCGCGCCGCCGCGGCGGCCATCGCCGGCAGATCGTCCGCAGACACGCCGAGTGACCGCAGGTTGGGCGTGATGCCGACCTCGCGCGCCAACTCGGCGACGAGCTCGGGCAGCTGCTCCGGTTCGGCGGTCGGGCGCCCGGCGAGCGCCTGTGCCAGCGCCCGCTCGTCGTGGGGGTGCGCGCCGAGGTTGTACCGGAGCGCCGCGGGCAACAGCGCCGCGTTGCCGAGCCCATGCGGGGTCTTCGTCATGGCACCGATCGGGTACTGCAGGGCGTGCACGACGGCGGTGCCGGCGCTTGCGAGCGCCATACCGGCGAGCAGGCTGCCGAGCGCCATCCCGGCGCGCGCCGCCGCGTCCCGGCCGTCGTGCACGGCACGTGCAAGGTTGCCTGCGACGAGCGCGGCGGCGCGCAGCGCCAGCGCGTCCGACACAGGGTTCTTGCCGACGAAGCCCTGGAAGCCGTACGTCTCGATCGGCTTGGCAAAGAAGTCGAGGGCGAGCAGCGCCTCGACGGCGTGTGCAAGCGCGTCCATCCCCGCGTGCGCAGTCACCACCGGCGGACAGGAGTAAGTGAGGAGCGGGTCGACGAGCACCGTCCGGGCGAGGAGGGCACGGCTCGGGAAGCCGATCTTGGTGCTGCTCACCTCGTCGGTGAGCACGGCGACCGGCGTCACCTCCGAGCCGGTCCCGGCGGTCGTCGGCATCGCGACGAGCGGAAGCGCCCGGCTCGGTACCCCTTCTGCCAGCCACGAGCCGACAGGGCGCTCGGTGAGCAGCCGAGCAGCGGCGACCTTTGCGAGGTCGAGGTTGCTGCCGCCGCCGAGGCCGACGACGACGTCTGGGGCGAAGGCGCGTACGGCCCCTACGCACGCCTCGGCCTCGCCGATGCCGATCTCAGCACGCCCGCCGTCGAACACCTGGACGGCGAGCCCGGCCTCCTCGAGGTCCTGCGCGACGGGCGAGACGACGCCAGCGCCGACGAGATTCGCGTCGGTACAGACGAGCACGCGCGTGCCCAACTCGCGCGTGGCGTCGCCGATGAAGCGGCTGCACCCTTCGCCGAACACGACGCGGGCGGGCGATACGAAGTGCCACCACGCCGCCGGCGCCACCTCGGGTGCGGACACCACGCCGTGCGCCATCAGCTTACGGCCGCGGGTAGCTCGCGCGCACGGTGCCCACCCATGAATGCATGTCCGACAGGCCGCCCATCCGCTGGGAGACGCGATGGGCACAGGCCATCACGAGCCTGCCGAGGCGCTCGAAGTCGGCCTCGTCCAGGTCCAAGCCGTACGCTGAAACGCTCACTGCGCCGTTCTGGTCCTGGCGGATGCCGAGGATCGGGGCGGCGACACACCACAGCCCGAGGCTCAGCTCCTGCCGGTCGACCGCATACCCGCGACGCTGCACCTCCAAGAGATCGGCGGTCAGCTCCTCATAGGTAGTGCGCGAGTGCTCGGTGCGCGCCCGGAAGGGCTCCTCGCCGATCATCGAGCGCAACGGGCGGCTCTCGAAGGCGAGCATCGCTTTGCCCATCGCGGTACAGGTCGCGGGAGCCCGGCTGCCGGGACGCAGGTTGAGCGTCAACACCTCGTCGGTCTCCACCTTCCCGAGGTAGAGGACGTCGTCCTCGACGAGCACGCCGAAGTTCGTTGCCATGCCGGTCTGCTGGGAGAGGTGCTCGATCTCGAGCGCCGCCACATCGCGCATGGTGGTGCGTTTCGCGACCTGGCAGCCGATCTCGAAGATCTTGAGGGTGAGGCGGTACTCCTTCGACTCGCGCAACTGTTCGACGTAGCCGTTCCGCTCGAGCACGCGCAGCATCCGGTACGCCGTGGCGACGGGGATGCCGAGGTGGCGGGCGAGGCGAGTGACGCCGATGGTGCCGAACTGCGACAGCTCTTCGATGAGGAAGAGGAGGTCACCGGTCGTAGAGCGGGCGATACCGTCACGATCGGCCCGCCCGCCGTTGCCGCTCGCCGGGCGCGCGTCGCCGGGGAGAGCGCGGGCGTCCGGCTCGTCGACCATGGGGCCGGGGTCGCCAGGCTGCCTGGTGGCTGCCACCGCGGGTGCCCTTCGGCGGCGAGCAGCCGGCGGCGTCACGCCGGGATCCCCCGTCGACCTGGTGGCGGCCGGCGTCCCGTCCCCCGGGGGGGAGTGTCGGGAGGACGGTCTCGGTGGCACGGAACTCATTTCACTCCTTGGAAGCCCGGGCGCCCAAGCGAACCCCGGGGCTCGGGCGACTCGGTGTCCTCGTGAGCGTGGCGCTCCACCTCGACGCGGGCCCCGAGCTCGGCGGCGAGGACGTTCGCCGCCTCCCAGGCACGCGCCGCGACCTCGACGCCTGCCACGGCGCTCTCGCTCCGGGAGGCCGCCGCCCGCTCCCCGGGGAGCCGGACGTGCTCGGACCCGTCCTGGGTCGGCTCGGCGCCCACCTCTGCGAGATACCTCGAGACTCGCTCCAAGGTCGGCGCGAGGTCGACGACGCGCGCCGGATCGACGCAGATGAAGACGTCCCCTTTGTTGCAGACCGAATCGGCGTCGAGCGTGCCCCTCACCTCCCGTCCGAGTGCGGAGGCCGTGAGCGAGCCGACGAGGACCTCGACGGCAAGGCCCAGCGCGAAACCCTTCGCCCCGCCGAAGGGGGAGATGGCGCCACCGAGTGCCGCGACCGGGACGGTCGTCGGCACCCCGGCCGCGTCGACCGCCCAGCCTGGCTCGAGCGGGATGCCGAGCTCCTGGTGGCGGATGATCCGCCCCATCGAGACCTCGCTGGTCGCGAGGTCCACGACGAGCGGTCGGGGCCGCGCCGGGACGCCGATCGCGACGGGATTCGTGCCGACCATCGCCCGACGACCGCCGTAGGGGTGCACGAGCGCTTCGCTCGTCGTGAAGGCGAGCCCGCAAAGAGAGCGGTCCGCCAACCACTCGAGGTACGGGGCGACCACCCCGATGTGGTTCGAGTTCGAGACGGCAGCGAGCACGACGCCCGTGCTCGTGACGCGCCGGTACACCTCCTCGAGCGCTGCCAGCACGACCACCGGCCCGAACCCCTGCCGACCGTCGACGGCGAGCAGCGCGTCGCTCCGCCACTCGAGGCGCGGCTCGGCGTCGGGGACGATGAGACCCTTTTGCACCCGGCGCACGAGGACCGGGAGCCGCTGGATACCGTGCGAGCCGTACCCGCGGCGGTCGCCCTCGACGAGCCAGCGGGCCTGGGTCGCCGCGTTGCGTGCGGGCGCCCCGACGGCGCGCAGCACCGCGCTCGCCAGCGCGAGCGCGTGGTCCACCGGGACCCGTAGGGTCGTCGGCGCGTTGCCCACCTTCAGACCTTCGCCTGCGAGCGCTCGTAGCGCATGTCGAGCTCGTCGAGCAGCGCGTCGGCGCTCCGCGCGGAGGTGGCGAAGCCGGCGAACAGCTCCATCATCTCGGTCTGGAATGCCGCGAAGCGCGGGTACCGGGGCCGAGTCCACGCGCTGCGCATCGTGGCGCCCGTCGCCGAGAAGAAGCCGCCGGCCATACGGTCGACCTCCGGATCGGACCAGGCCGCCGCGTGGGCGGGCTGTCCTCCCGCGTGGAAATAGATCCCCCGTTGGGTCTCCGGGGCGGCGACGAACCGGGCGTAGTCGATCGCCACGTCGGGCGCAGCGCAGCGCCGGGAGACCGCGAGGCCGACACCGCCGAGCAGCGCGCCTGCGCGCGAGCCGCCGACCGCCGGCACGTCCCCGAAACGGAGCCGCCTCCCCATTGCATCGACGCGCGAGTAGTTGACGTAGCCGAAGAGAAGGGGCGCATACGCGAAGTCGTCGGTGCTGGCGAGCGCGTCGAGCGCGGCGATCGGGTTCGCCGTGAGGCAGCGCGGGTCGCTCGTTCCCGCCACGGTGCGCATGAGCTCGAGCACCCAACGCCCGACCGCCCTGTCGACGAAGCCCGCCTCGGTGTCGCCCGCGCACGGATGACCCGCGAGCGCGGCAAGTGACAGGAAGCTCGCCGCCGCGTCGACGTCGCAGAGCGGCCAGAGCACGCGCCCGGAGGCAGCGAGCGCCAGCACCTCCTCCCAGGTGCCCGGCACCTCGTCGAGGAGGTCTTCCCGCCAACAGCACACCTGGCACGCGGCGTCGACTGGGAGCGCCCATAGGTGGCCACCGTACACGTAGCTCTCATACGAATGACCCGGCGAGCCTTCACGTAGCGACTGCATGGTGGCATCGTCGAGGTGCTCGTCGAGCGGAACGATGCAGCTCGCCTCGGCGGCCGTGCCGACGTGTGGATGGTCCACGAGCACGAGGTCGTAGTCGCGCGCCAGGTGCTCGACGACGTCGGTGCCAAAGCGTCTAAGTGAACGGGGCCTCCACTCGATCGCCACGACGGCGTCGGTTGCGCGCTGGTACGCCGCGGCCGTCGCCACCATCGGCGCGTGGCCCCGGGGATGGTCCCACGAGGACCCGACGAGCTGCACTTGCGTGCACGCGCTCACAGTCTCCCCTCCACCGGCAGCCACGCGGCTTCGATGAGGCCCTCGCGCGCCAGCTCGTAGAGATGGGCGCGCGCCGTCGACACGGTCTGCGGTGCCACGGGCGGATGGGTGCCACAGAGCTCGCCGAGCCGCACCGCGAGCTCCCGGGTCGTCACCGGGCCCGTCCGGTCGACGAGCTCGCGAGCGATCGCGTCCGCCGCGTCGATGAACACGATGCTGTCTTCCAAGAAGGCCATCCCGGACACGCGATCGAGCGGTGGCACGTGCGCCGGGCACAGCACCTCGAACGGCATCTCCATCAATCGCTCTAATCCCGCTCGAGCCTCGCCGACGTCGAGGTAGAGCGGAGCGAAGACCGACTTGCCGTCGCAGCTCGGCACGCCGTGACCCTGCACGGCGTCCCCCGTGAAGAGGGTTCTCGTTTCGCTGTCGAAGTACGCGCAGTGACCCCAGGTGTGGCCGCGCGTCTCGACCACCTCCAGGGTGCGATCGCCAATGGCCAGCGCGTCGCGGTCGCGCAGCAACACGTCCACGCGCGGTTCAGGCGTGCAGAGGCTGGCGAGGAAGTCACGGTCGCCGCGCAGGTCCATCGTGCCTGGGTAGTCGTCCCAGAAGCGGGTCCACTGATGCCCGAAGGACTCGACCCACGGCGCATCCTCGAGCGGCGCGGCGATTCGCGCGCCAGGCGCCACGTCGCCCCATGAGCTCTGGCCGCCCGAATGGTCAGGGTGGCCGTGCGTGGCAATCAGCACGTCGAGCGCCGCGGGGTCGAAGCCGGCGTCGCGCACGGCGGCGTCGAGACGCGCCCGGTACGTGCTCCGCACGCCAGGATCGATGAGCGCGAAGTGCTCGTCGCTGGCGACGAGGTAGGTCCACAGCGGAGCGTTGCAGACTTCTGGGTAGTCGGTCGGTAGCTGGTAGATTCCCGCTGCCACCTCCCGCACCTCGCGCTTGTCGCCGGCCGCCTCAGCCACGGTCGCCGCTCTCGGCAAATGCCTCACCGAGCACCTCGGCGGTGTGCTGCCCGACTTCCGGCACGCTGCGGTGAACGGCGACCGGCGTCTCCGAGAACACGAAGGGCGAGCCGACCGTAGTGAAGGTGCGCGAGCCGTCGCCGAGCGGCACCTCCCAGAAGATCCCGTTGTGCGACGCCTGGGGGTCCTCGCGCAGGTCGCCATAATTCTGCACCGGCGCACACCAGACGTCGTGGTCGAGCAGGCGCTCGACCCAGTGCGCCGTGACGTCGGCGCGCAGACGCTGCTCGATCGCTTCGTAGATCTCGGCGCGGTGCTCGAGCATGAGCGCGTTCGTGTCGTACCGCTCGAGCTCAGGCATGCCGAGCGCCTTGCCGACGATCGGGCACGGCGTCATCGCGATGGCGAGATGGCCGTCCGCCGTGCGGTAGATGCCGAAGGGCGCCGTCGCCCAGATGGAGCCGTGGTTCTGGACCGGCCGCTCGGGGATCTCGCCATGGTTGAGGTAATAGGTGAGCTCTTGCTGCTGCGCGGCGACGGCGCAGCTGAAGAGATCGAGCTCCAGCTTCTGGCCGCGCCCCGACTCCCGGCGGTGCTCGAGCGCGGCGAGAACCCCGATCACGATGTGTAGCGCCGTGTACTGATCCACGATGCCGATGCCGCACGCCGTCGGCGGCTCGCCGGCGCGGCCAGTGAGCCACAGCATCCCCGACAGCGCCTGGACCAGCATGTCCTGTCCAGGGCGCGTCACGTACGGCCCGCTCTGGCCGTAGCCGGAGGAGCTCACGTAGACGATCCGCGGGTTGCGGTCGGCGAAGTCCTCGTACGCGAGACCGAGGCGCGCCATCACGCCAGGACGGAAGTTCTCCACCACGACGTCGAACTCGGGGGCGAGCTCGAGCAGGCGCTCACGCACGCCTGGATCCTTGAGATCCGCCGCGACGCTGCGCTTGTTGCGGTTGAAGGCCAGAAAGGAGTCCGTCTCTTCATGCGTGCGCCCGTCCGCGATTCCCCAATGCCGACTCCACTCACCCTCGTGCCGCTCGACCTTCACCACGTCCGCGCCGAGATCACCGAGCATCTGCGTGGCAAGCGGCCCTTGCACCAGGGCGGTGAAGTCGAGCACGCGGAGGTGCGACAACGGACCGGCGGCGGGAGTCGAGGCCGATGCTGAGGTGACCCGCTGCTCCGTGGCTGCGACCACGGCGTCGCCGCCGGCCGCCGTGGCGAGCACGGCACCACCTGCGGCCGAGCCGACGAGCGCGGCGTAGTGGCCGAGCGCGCCGCGCGCCGTGACCGGCGCAGGAACCGAGGAATGCCGCCGACGCTCGAGCGCCAGAGCACTGAGCTCTCGATTGGCGACGTCGATCGTGATCAGATCGCCCTCCTCGAGGTTGGCAATCGGACCGCCCGCCGCCGCCTCGGGCGCCACGTGCCCGACCATCATGCCGCGGGTCGCGCCCGAGAAGCGTCCGTCGGTGACCAGCGCCACGCTCTCGCCGAGTCCCTCGCCGACGATCGCGGCCGTTACCTGCAGCATCTCGCGCATGCCCGGTCCGCCGCGAGGACCCTCGTTGCGGATGACGACGACGTCGCCAGGCCCGATGCGCCGAGCGAGCACCGCTTCGATGGCCTCCTCCTCACTCTCGAAGATCCGGGCAGGCCCGACGTGGCGCGTGAGGCGGCGGTGGGCGATCTTCGTCACCGCGCCTTCGGGGGCGAGATTGCCCCAGAGGACGGCGAGACCGCCCTCCTTCGCGAAGGGCGACTCGACGGTCGCCACGACCTTCTGGCCATGGACCGCCCGCGCCCCCGAGCACGCCTCGGCGAGCGTCTGTCCGGTGATCGTGGGGGCGGCACCGTCGACGTGACCGTTCTCCATCAACCGCTCCAGCACCAGCGCGGTGCCCCCCGCGTCGTGGAGAGCACTGGCGGCATAGCGACCACCGGGCTTCAAGTCGCAGATGAGCGGCGTGCGCCGTGAGATCTGGTCGACGTCAGCGAGCGAGAGCTCGACTGCGGACTCGTGCGCCAGCGCAAGCAAGTGCAGCACGGCGTTCGTCGAGCCGCCGGATGCAGCGACCATTGCAAGCGCGTTCTCGAATGCCGTGCGCGTCAACAGCCGGCTCGGACGCAGGTCCGCGGCTAGGGCGGCCATCGCCAGCTCGCCGAGTCGCTCAGCGCGAGAGGCCTTGCTCGCGTCGGCCGCCGGCACGTCGTTGAACCCGACGGGAGAGAGCCCGAGCGCTTCAAGCACCATCGACATCGTGTTCGCGGTGTACTGCCCGCCGCAGGCGCCGGCGCCCGGACATGCCACGGCCTCGAGCGCCTCGAGATCCTCGAGGCTGAGCTCACCCGCGACGTAGCGACCCACGGCTTCGTAGATGTCGCCGGAGGCGACGTCTACCCCTCGGTAGCTGCCGGGGAGCACCGTGCCGCTGTAGCCGATCACTGCGGGCCGATCGAGCCGTCGCACTGCCATCGCGGCACCTGGGCTCGTCTTGTCGCACCCGGTCAGGCACACGAGCGCATCGAAGAAGTGTCCGATGCCCATGAGCTCGATCGAGTCGGCGATCACCTCGCGGCTGACGAGTGAGGCTCGCATCCCTCCGGTACCCATGACGATCCCGTCGCCGACGGCGATCGTCGAGAACTCCATCGGGGTGCCGCCGCTCCGCTTCACCCCCGACCGCACGTGCTCGGCGAGCAGTCGATGGTTGATATTGCAGGGCGAGGTGTCCGTCCAGCAGTGCGCCACACCGACGATCGGGCGCGCGAGGTCCTCAGCGGAGTAGCCGATGTTGCGCAAATACGAGCGAGCCGGTGCGCGTATCGGCCCGTCGAGGAGCATCCGGCTGTACCGCCTCGGTCCCGCCTGCCGCGCTGTCTCCCCCACTTGGCTCCCTTCCTCGGCGGGCAGTTAACCCAGAGCTCCAGTGGAAGCGCCATTCCGCTGAACGGAATGATCATTTCTCTGTTCCACGTTGCTTTCCTCTGAATCATATCGTATGCTCCCGAGTGTGCTGCACAAAACCTTCTCGATCGCGTATCGATGCGCATGAGCGGCGTTGTGCCCGTTCGCGTACCCCGCTCCCCGCTCGTGGTCGCTGCGAATGTGCAGATGCGACGGTTTGCACCACAGGGCTCCTTCGCCCACACAGGAACCTTGTCTGGCACCCGTTGGACGGCGCGAACGCATCGTGAGGGTCTCGACCAGACCGCATTCGTCCCTGATCGCTGAAACCCACATGATCGCGGTCGACTGCCGAGCGATCGAGCCACTGACACGTCGGCATCCCGACGAGGAGCAACTGACGTTCCCTTCCGCGGATCCGCGCCTGATACGGCCACCTCCTCGAGCCCAGGGACGGGGCCCCGGGGGGAGTACTCGAGCCGCGCTCGGATGCCCGCAGACGATGGGGAGCTCATTCGCTGTGTCGGAAAACATCGAAGTTCTGAAACGAAAACAGAAAAATAAGGGGGAATTCCATGCGAACCGGTTGTTCGACGAAAAGCCAAAGAGGAAGGTGCGCCCCAACGGGGGTTTGGTTGCTCTTGCTCTTGCTGTTGCCCATGGCTCTTGGCGTGCAGGCTCTATCGGGATCCGCAGGTGCTGCAACGAAGTCGGCGGTTCCACCGTTTACACATCCGACGAAGGCGTTGTGCAAGAGGGCGAACTACAAGATCGGCTACACAGTGTTTTCCGGCACACAGCCCTTCGCCGACCTCGTCGGGACAGGCATAGAGAAGGCCGCCAAGTCGATCGGCTGCGTGACGATACTGAAGACGATCGACAACGACACAGGTCCGACCGCGGTGTCGAACGTCAAGACGCTCATCAGCGAAGGCATCAATGGGCTGATCGACTTCAACATCCTCGAGCCGTACCAGCCGGCAATCGCCAAGGAGATGAAGTCGGCGAAAATACCCGGTGATGCGGTCATCGGGGCCACACTGCCAGGCTGGCCGGGAGTCGGCGCCAAAGACTACACATCCGCCTACAAGGATGGTCTCTATTTGGCAGACCAGGCAAAGAAGCGCTACCCGAAAACAGTTCCATACGTGATCGGTGGCGCTGAGGACACATCTGGCCCCCTCATTTTGGGTCGTTACACCGGAGCGCTCGCAGCTGAGCAAAAGGTGTATCCGGGCCTCCCAAGTAGCCACATCGTCGAGGTCCAAACCAAGGGACTAGAGACAACGGCGTACAGCAACGCCCTTTCGGCGCTCTCGAAGGTTCCCTCAGGCTCCCTGGTCCTGCTCACCGGCGTGAACGACGAAGCCACCGGTGGTCTCTTCAAGGCGGCCGTTGCGCGAGGATTCAAGAAGATCCTCGTCAACTCGTACGGCGGTGACACATACGGAATGAGTCAGGTCTGCTCTCAGTCCAACTACTACGTCGGCGCCTGGTATCTCGAGCCGCTCGTGTGGGGTCGCGACGCCCTCTCCGTGGTACTGGACGAGATCAACAACCCAGGTATGCACATTCCCAAGACAGTAGGAGTTCTTGGCGCGGAGATCGTACGCAGCGGGGCAGAGAAGCTGCACTGCAAGTGAGAGACGAGTTCTCTGAGCCCCGCCAGCAGTTACGGTTGGCGGGGCTCAGAGAACCGATCGAACTGAGCGACACCTGGTGAGTCAGAAAGCACGCATGAAAGAAGACCGCGTTCTTGCGCAACCGTCAGTGGTCGCTACCACCAACGCCGGACCGGGAAAGACGTTCCGCGAGCTGGAAGACGAGCGCCTCGCCGCTGAGGGTGTGCGACGTGTAGCACGGAACCGGAACTTCGTTCGGCGGCTCCAAAGCCAAGGGCTCGTGCTCGTCTTCATCGTGGTCTTCGTGATCATGTGGGTGAGCTCGCCGTACTTTCTGACGACGGGGAACCTGCTCACTGCAGCGAGTGTCGTCAGCATACTCGGCATCATGGCCGTGCTCGAGACCCTCCTCGTCATCGCGGGAGAGATCGACATCTCCGTTGGGAGTGTCATGGCAGCCGTCTCAGTTCTCCTGGGGTTGATGGCGGCAGCGGGGATGAACATCTGGCTCGCGGCCATCTTGGGTTTGTTGTTCTCGGCGGCGGTGGGCGTGATCAATGGCGTGGTCACCGTCTACTTCAAGATCAATTCCCTCGTCACGACCTTGGGGACCTACTCGATCTTCCTCGGATTGGCCTACGCGCTTTCCAGCACGTCAACCGTCTCTGTCGGCGGCCAGGGCTTCGACGTTCTCGGCAGTGGGAGCGTCGGGTCGATCCCGGTTCCCGTCCTGTTCTTCGTCGGAATTTGGCTCGTTGTCGCAGTAGCGGCTCGGCACAGTCGACTTGGCCGGCACGTGTACGCCACTGGCGACAACTACGACGCTGCGGTGCGCTCGGGGGTTCGCGCGGACCTGCTGCGCGTCGGGTTGTTTGTCGCCGTTGCAACGAGCGCGGGCCTGGCGGGAATCATCGTGACGTCCGAACTGGGCGCGGCCGCACCACAGATCGGCACGTCTTACCTTCTTTCAGTGATCACGGCGGTGATTCTCGGCGGTGCCAGCCTACGTGGGGGGCGAGGCAGGATGGTCGGCACGCTCGTGGCCGTGGCCATCCTCGGCGTCCTCCAAAATGGCTTCGCTCTTCTTCAGTTTTCCACCTATCTCGAGGACACCGTCCTTGGCTGCTTGCTGATCTTCGCCGTCCTCACCGACCGCCTCGTTCGACGAGCTGAGCGATGAACGAACCCAACGGTGCAGTCAACGAGGCCCGACCTGTGCAAGTCAGCGAGGGACGGACCGCAAGGAAGGAGGCGACAACCCTCCGCAACGCATTGCTCGAGGCGCGCGGCGTCACCCGCTCCTTCGGCACCGTACAAGCGCTCAACGGCGTGGACTTTGCCATTCACCCGGGTGAGGTCGTCGGGCTGGTGGGTGACAACGGCGCAGGGAAGTCGACGCTGCTCAAGATTCTCTGCGGCGCCCTCCAGCCCTCGTCCGGGCAGTTGCTCGTTGAGGGCTCTCCGGTCGTGTTCCACTCGCCTAGGGACTCGCGTGAGCGCGGAATCGAGGTGGTCTACCAGGACCTCGCCCTCGCTACCGAGTTGTCCGTGCTGGAGAACGTGTTCCTCGGACGGGAGCAACGGCGCACGGGAATTCTGGGCCGCTTCGGCATTCTCGATCGGAACGCGATGGCCCGCGACGCCCGAGAGACGCTCGACTCGCTTGGCATCGAGATCCACGATGTCGCCGCGCGTTGTGGTTTGCTCTCTGGCGGTCAGCGACAGGCTGTCGCCGTGGCCAAGGCGATCCGATGGGGGTCCCGGGTATTGCTGCTGGACGAACCGACCGCCGCTTTGGCGGTCATGGAGGCGGAGAAGATCGGGGGACTCGTTCGAGAGGTCGTCAAGGGTGAAGTCGGCGTCGTCTTGGTGAGCCACAACTTGCCACAGGTGCACGAGCTATGCGATCGGATCGTCGTCCTACTCCGGGGGAGCATCGTCGCAAACCTCCATCGGGAGGATACGACGGTCGAAGAGATTGTCATGTGGATAACGGGCGCGGCCCGTTCTAGAGGTAACTGAGCCGCTTCGACCATGAGCGGGCCAATGTGCGTTGACACGATCACGCTCGAGAGCGACGACATCACGGTGACGATCCTGCCGAGCAAGGGGAGCGATCTCTACTCGCTGGTCGACCGTCGGTCGGACGTCGACGTTCTCTTCAAGTCCCCTTGGGGCCTCCGAAAGCCCCCTTGGGTCGGTCACTCGTCGATGGAGCGGTGGATCGAGGCGTACCCCGGCGGGTGGCAGCTGCTCCTTCCGAACGGGGGCGACGAGTGCACGCACGAGGGGTCTCGTCTCGGCTATCACGGCGAGGCAGCGATGGTTGAGTGGGAGGTCGAGGATTGCCGTCGCGACCAGGCGACGCTCGTCACGGCGCTGACGACCGCCCCCCTCTCCGTTCGGCGCACATTCCTCGTTGAGGGACCCGTACTGCGAATCACCGAGACCGTTACGAACACCTCGCCCGAGCCGTTCGAGTGCATGTGGTCGCACCACCCCGCCTTCGGCGCACCGTTCGTCGACGAGACGAGCCGGATGGCGATCGGCTGCAGGACCGTCGTTGCCGATGACCGGGGGCCGGGGACCCTGCTCGCGCCGGGAAGCCGCCACGACTGGCCGCTCGTGAAGGCATCTCACGGCGGAGTGGTTGACCTCCGCCTCATACCTGGTCCCGACGAGCCGCGAGCGATGCTCGCGTACTGCGAAGACTTCGTCGAGCCCTATTTCGCACTAACGAGTCGCCGCCTCGGCTTCGGCGTCGGCCTCCGCTGGCCACTCGAGCGACTCTCGAAGGCGTGGCTCTGGCAAGAGATCCATTCGAGCACTGGATGGCCCTGGTATCGACGCGCCTATGTCGTCGCCGTCGAGCCCGCGTCGACGATCCCCGGCCAGGGCATCGAAACGGCACTCGCGAAGGGGCACCGCGGCGTGCGCTTCGCTCCGCGCGAGTCGATCGAGGTGGTCGTGGAGGCGGTCGTCTTCCACGACACGCGCGAGGTAGTCGGGATCGGCGAGGGAGGAGCGGTGGGCTTCGCCAAGTAAACGGCACAGCGTCGACATTGCACATCGCGGCTCCGTTGAAGGGCTCGCAGAAAGGACACACAAATGAAATCGTACGACCGCTTCAGCGGGACGGTGGCCATCGTCACCGGAGGTGGCATGGGCATCGGCGCAACCGTCGCACGCGCTCTCGCACGCGAGGGAGCGGCGGTGGCCATCGTCGACCTGAACGGTGACGCGGCACAGGGCGTCGTCAAAGAAGTCACGGAAAGCGGAGGGAAGGCGACCCCAGTCGTTGCGAACGTCGGCAATGTCGCCGACGTTCAGCGCGCGGTCTCGATCGCTGTGCAGGAATTTGGGGGCATCGACTACCTTGTGAACAACGCAGGCGTCGTGATCTACGGGGAAGTGCCAGACTTCGCCGAAGCCGACTGGGACACCGTCGTCGACACGAACCTCAAGGGCCAATTCCTCATGGCGAAGTACGTGATCCCCGAGATGCGCCGACGCACTACTGGAGCGATTGTGAACATCGCATCGGTGCAGGCGCTGATCAGCCAGCGGGAGGTCGCCGCCTACGCAGCGTCCAAGGGAGGCATCGTCTCCCTCACGAAGACGCTCGCCCTCGACCATGCCAAGGACCGCATCCGCGTGAACTGCGTGCTCCCCGGCTCGGTGCGAACGCCGATGCTGTGGCACGCCGCCGAACTTGCGCCTGGTGATCCCGAAGACACGATCGAGCAGTGGGGAAAGATCCATCCGCGTGGAACGGTGATCGAGCCCGAGGAGATCGCTGCGGTGGTGCTCTTTCTTCTCAGCACGGACGCGAGCGCCGTGACGGGCGCTGCCTACGTCGCAGACGCAGGACTCTCGGCGCAGGCGGCGTTCTAGACCAGTTCATGGGGCTGTCGCGTCCGTCAGGTGAGCCGGGACCCCAACTATCTTGTGAGTCGTACCGGCTGTAGCGATGACCGACAGCGACGAGAGGCTCGACAGAATGCAGTCTTCGTGTTCCTCGTAGAGCACGACCTTTGTGTATACCCCGGGTTCGAGCTGGGGCCCGTACCCGATCTGTTCTTCAAGTCGAATTGGCAGGAGACGTCCGCTCGAGCGGGCAAGGGTTTCTGGAGGCTGCTCTCCGGCGTCTCCTGGCTGATAGCCCCCGGACCGCAAGGAACCGCCCTCGTCGAGGACGTTCGGGAGTTCCTCGGCGGTCAGGAGCTCGACGGCATGCAGCGCCCCGTCGACCAGGCGATCGAGACGCTCGGGCTGCGCCTCGCGTTCGTCACCCGAGAGAGCGAGGCGCTCGG
>JASHUY010000212.1 GCA_030039755.1 Acidimicrobiales bacterium | reverse complement strand
TGCGCGAGCTTGCCGAGGGCGATGTAGCCCTCGGGGATCAGCACCACGCAATCGAGCCCGGCCCGGGCTGCGTACGCGGCAGCCGACGCTGACGTGTTGCCCGTCGACGCGCAGACCACGGCCTTGGCTCCCTCGGTGACTGCCTTCGAGATCGCCAGCGTCATCCCGCGGTCCTTGAACGATCCGGTCGGGTTCGCCCCTTCGACCTTCAACCACACCGAGGCGCCGGTCCGGGCGGAGAGGCGCGGCGCGGGCACGAGCGGCGTGCCGCCCTCGAGGAGCGTCACGACGGGCGCGCCGTCGTCCACCGGCAAAAGTTCGCGGTACTCCTCGATCACGCCGCGCCACGCGGCGCCGACCGGCACGTCAGTGGCTCCGGGCGCGCCCGTGGGTCACGCGCACGGGAGCACCGTCGTCGGCACCGATCACCCGCAGCACGGTGCCGACACGCACCACAGTATCGATCGCAGCCAGCGCGTCCAGCGTCGCCCGCACGTCCCCCTCGCGCGCGGTGTGCGTGAGGAAGACGAGACGCGCCGCTGTGCCGAGCCCATCTTGCTCCATCGCCCTGATCGAGACGGCGTGGGTGCCGAACGCAGTCGCCACCGACGCGAGCACGCCAGGGCGATCGACCACGTCGAGGCTGATGTAGAAGGCCGACCGCAGGTCGTCGATCGGCCGCACAGAGGTCTGGCGGCGGTGGGGCGCGGGGGCGTGTGCCCCGGCCCGCAGGTTCCGTGCGGCGTCGATCAGGTCTCCGAGCACGGCGCTCGCGGTGGGCGCGCCGCCCGCTCCCCTGCCGTAGAGCATGAGCTCGCCCGCGGCCTCGCCCTCCACGAAGACCGCGTTGAAGGCCCCACGCACCGAGGCGAGCGGGTGATCGGCCGGCACCATCGCCGGGTGGACGCGTACCGACACGTCGGGGCCGCTGTCGACCAGCTCGGCGATCGCGAGCAGCTTGATGACGTACCCGAGCCGTGCTGCGTACTCGACGTCCAACGACCGGATGCCCGTGATGCCCTCGCGCGGGACCGTCGTCCCGAGCACGTCGCTACCGAAGGCGAGCCCCGCGAGAATCGCCGCCTTCGCGGCAGCGTCGTCACCGGAGACGTCCGAGGACGGGTCCCGTTCGGCCAAGCCGAGTTGCTGGGCCTCGGCGAGCGCCTCCGCGTAGTTCATGCCGTCGTCGGTCATGCGGGTGAGGATGTAGTTGGTCGTCCCGTTCACGATCCCCATGACGCGCAGCACCCGCTCACCGGCGAGCGACTCGCGAAGCGGCCGGATCACCGGGATCGCGCCGGCCACCGCCGCCTCGTACAGGAGGTCCACGCCGTTCGCCGACGCGATGTCGGAGAGCTCGCGGCCTGCCTGCGCGAGGAGCACCTTGTTGGCGGTCACGACGGGCTTGCCCGCCCGGAGCGCAGCCTCCACGAGGGTACGTGCCGGGTCGAGACCCCCGATGAGCTCGACGACCACGTCCACGTCCGGCCGTTCGACGAGCGCCTTGGCGTCGTCGGTGAAGAGCACGGGATCCGTCACGCCGCCAGGCCGTCGCTCCCGGCGGAGGTCGAGGACGGCGACGCCCGCCAACTCGAAGCGCACCCCGGTACGCGTGGCGATCTCCGCCGCGCGCGTCGTGAGCAGCTCGGCAACGGCTGAGCCGACGTTGCCGTAGCCGAGCAGGGCGACGCGCACCGGACCCGAAGGCTCCGCTCCCACCGGCGTGGGCCTCGCCGCCATGTCGGCGAGGCTACCGCCCGCGTCAGGCCGGGCCTGGAAGGCACCCGCGCCGGTTCGGGCCTGGAAGGCACCGCCGAGGAGCCCACACGCACCACGCCGCTCCAGGCCGGAGTCCGGGGGAATGAAAAAACCCTCGGAGGGGTTGCTATCGTCGTAGTTACGATATATCGTGATCGATTGAAGACAGTCGATCATGGACAGCCAGCCATAGGAGGAAGAGATGTCCACATCAAGGAGAGACCGCCGACACGGCATGTGGGGGGCGGAGCAGGGACGGGTGAGGGCCCGGGGCCGATGGGCTCAGGGCGAGCCGGGGGACGACATGGGAGGACCTCGCCGCGGCCGGCGCCGTCACGGGTTCCCGGGCCCGTGGGCAATGGGCGGACCCGGCTTCGGATTTCCCCGGGGAGGCCCGGGACGGTCCCGCTCGCGACGCGGCGACGTCCGTCTGGCGGTGCTGAGCCTGCTCGCAGAGCAGCCGATGCACGGCTACCAGATGATCACGGAGCTCGCTGAGCGAAGCGGTGGCGCGTGGAGGCCGAGCCCGGGCTCGATCTACCCGACCCTCCAGCAGTTGGAGGACGAGGGACTCGTCACCGTGACCGAGCAGGACGGGCGCAGGACCTTCGCGCTCACCGACGCCGGTCGTGACGAGGTGCAAAGGGCCACGTCCGCCGGACGTCGGGCTCCCTGGGAGGAGCTCGCAGACGAGGACGGGACGGGAATCCGGAGCCTGCGCACCACGGCGTTCCAGGTGATGGGCGCCGTCATGCAGGTGGCCGCCGCGGGTGACGAACGACAGGTCGCACGCGCCGAAAGCCTGCTGAAGGAGACCCGCAAGTCGCTCTACCGGCTCCTCGCCGAGGACGACGACAGCGGTGAAGGCACGGAGAAGTCGTAGCCGAAGGAGCTCACGCTCCCTCGTGACGGGTGGCCTCGGCGCGCGACCTTGACTTCGTCGGGTTGCACGCCGAGGCCGACGTCGTTCAACGCGCGTCGACGACCGTCTCGTACGACGGCGTGCCGGATTGGACGTCCTGGAACAAGCCGTGACCGCGCAGCCACTCCTGGGTGTGCCCGTGCATCGCCTTCGTGTACGGGAGGAACACGACACGCTCACCGGGCCCGAAGCCTCGGACGTCGATCCGATCGTGGAACCGGGCGGGGATCTCGTTCAGGTAGTAGTGCTTGTACCTCTCGGGTTCGAGATCGAGGTCCAGCTGGGCACGCTTCAACGCGGCGAAGTACCGCTCGATGTCCTCCCGCTCGATGCTCCCGTTGAAGAGGAACGCCGCGATGAAGGTGCTGTCAGCGACCTTGCGACACCCCTGCTGCTCCACGAGGTACGTGGGTGCGCCCCACATGTTGGCGGCCTGCACCTCGCCGCTCAACAGGGCGTCGACGCGGTCGTAGGGCATGCCGACGAACTCGAGCTTGACGTCCCCGGGGTCGAGGAACGCTTCCAGCGCCTGGATGGTCGTGAAATGGCTGCCCGAGTGGAACCCGACCGCGACCTCGACGCCTGCCAGATCGCCGAGCTGTCGGATTCCCGAGCCCGGGGCCGCGTAGATCCCGCTCGGGATCACCGAGTACGCGTCTCCCCACATCCGTCCGTAGGAGTCCACGGCCGCTTGGTTCACGGCCCAGTGACACGCACAGCTCATGTCCTTCTTCCCGGGTCCCCCTGACCGGTAGAGCTCGTAGGCCCCCGTCCGGACGTCGCCGGAAGTGGCGACGACGTTCTGGTCGGAATTCTGGAGCAGGACGACGTCGAACTCGTAGTCGAGGCCTTCCTCGTCGAAGTAGCCGTTCTCGGCTGCGATCCAGTCCTGCAGGCGACCGTGCGACACGATCCTGAAACGACCCATCTCGTCCTCGCTCTCCGTCCCGTGCTCTCCGCCGAATCTACGACCTCCGCTCTTCCCGGGACTTCGACCGCTCGCGCACGCCACCTTGCCCTCCGGACGTCGGAGGGGGCGAGGACGCAACCTCGAATACACTCCACCAGATGGCGTCTCCCCCACCTCCCGTGACGCCCGCAGCCGGCCGACGGTGACCGCACCGGTGCGCACGTGCGCCGAAGAGCTGCTGTACGCGCTCGGACGGAGCGGGGTGGAGGTGCTGTTCCTCAACCCCGGGACGGATTCCGCACCCGTCCAGGAGGCGGCGCTCGTGCTCGCCGATCTCGGCGTCCCGATCCCCCGGATCGTGGCTTCGACGTTCGAGAGCGTGTCGCTTGCCGCCGCGCACGGGTACTGGCAGGTGACGAGACGTCCCCAGGCGGTCTGGGTCCACGTCGACGCGGGGACCCAGAACTTGGGTGCGATGGTGCACAACGTGCTGCGCGACCGTGCAGGTGTGGTCGTCCTGGCCGGGCGCACCCCTTACGCCGACGACCTCCAGGTACCGGGCGGCCGGTCGAGCCCGATCCACTGGCAGCAGGACGTGCCCGACCAGGCCGGGATCGTCCGGTCGTACGCCAAGTGGACGTACGAGCTCGTGCGCGCCGGCGAGACCTACCGGACGGTCGCGAGGGCGGTACAGGTGGCGGGCGGCGAGGTTCCGGGCCTCGCCTACCTCACGATCTCGCGCGACGTCCTCATGGAACCCGGGGGCCAGACGACGGCTCCGACCCGACTTGCCGCGCGTCCTGTCGGGCCGGCGATGGCACCGGACGCGGTGGAGCTCGTCTCCGGGCTCCTCGCCACCGCGCGACGCCCGGTGATCGTCACGACGCGGGTGGGCCGGCGTCCCGGCGGTTCGGGGGCGTTGGCGCGCCTGGCAGATGCCGTCGGTTGCCCTGTCGTCGGCCGGCCCGAAGCCGTGAACCTGCCGACGGACCACCCGATGGCGTGCCGGGATCCCGCACGCTCGGCAGAGCTCGTCGGCGCGGCGGACCTGGTGATCGTGGTGGAAGCCGACGTCCCCTGGGTACCGGGCTTCGTCCAGCCGTCGGACGACGCGACGATCGTCGTGATCGATCCGGATCCGGTGCACTCGTCGATGCCGCTCTGGACCTTCCCCGCAGACGTGAGCATCATCGCCGACGGTGCGGTCGCGCTCGGACAGCTGGCCGACGCGGCGGCCGCACGCCCGCGAGCCGCGCGCGACGTCGCGCCGGTGAACGCCGAACCATCTCCCAGGAGGGGTGGTGGCCTGAACGCCGACGACGTGATGCTCGCGCTGAACGAGGTCCTGCGCCCCGACGACCTCGTCGTCGAAGAAGCCGTGACGAACGTCGACGCGGTCCAACGCCTCTTGGAACGGACCGAGCCGGGCACGCTCTTTTCGAACGGTGGTCCGGGGTTGGGATGGTCGCTCGGCGCTTCCGTCGGCATCAAGCTGGCGAGCCCGGACCGTCGCGTGGTGGCGGTGGTCGGAGACGGTTCGTTTCTCTTCGGCGTGCCGACGTCCGCGTTCTGCCTCGCCGCCGAGGCCGACGCGCCGTTCCTCGCCGTCGTGCTCGACAACGACGGCTACCGCGCGAGCAGGCAGCCGGTCTTCCAGCTCTTTCCGGACGGAGAATCAGCGCGTCGTGGCGACGCGGTGGCCACCCGGTTCCGTCGCCCTCCCGACCTCGCGGCGACCGCTCGGGCATGCGGGGGGTGGGGCGAGACGGTCGCGGAGGCGTCGGGCCTCGTCGAGCTGCTCACGCGGGCGCTCAAAGTGGTGGAGTCGGGCACGCCCGCCGTCGTCGACGTCCAGCTCACACCGTCCGCCTGAGCGACGTCGGCTACGAGCCCGGCACGAGCCCGGGACGAGCCGGCCCAGTCGCTCGAGACCGGGCCCGCCGTTCGTTGCGACAGCGAAGGAGTGCTCCACCGAGCGTGGCCGGGTCGAGGAGCCTAGGCTTCGCTTGCGTGCGACCGCGAATCTGGGTGAGGGCTGCCGTCGCGCTCGTCTTCACCGTTGCGGCGCTGCTCTTCGCGTCGTCCGCAGGCGCCGCGACAGTCCCGACCACGGGGCTGGTCATGGTGCACGTCAGCTCGCCGCACGCGCCGCGCAACGTGTTCCTCAGGACAAAGGACTCCGTGGCCGCGTTCGTGGGCAAACTTCACGCGGACCACATCGCGCTGCACCTGCCTGCCACGGGCCCGGGTTCGTGCACCGGAGGGACCACGTACTCGGCGGAGCTGACCTACAAGACCGGTCACAAGCAGCTCTTGTACGCCATCGAGTGCAAGGGTGCGCTGTCCGGCAACCTGAGCGGAAACGTCAAGGCGTTCGTCGAGTACCTCGAAACGCTGGTCGGCTGACCGGGCGCCCGGTCGTCAACTGTCGGCCGGCAGCCCGAACAGCTTCTCGGCGTTCGATTGGAAGAACCCCTTCATTTCCGCCGGGCTCAACGCCATCGCATCTTGGGCGTGAACCTCTGCGGGCACGCACTCGTACGGATAGTCCATGGCGTAGAGGACGCGATCGGCGCCGAGCACCTGGCGGCAGAACTGGATGACCGGCTCCCAGGCCATGCCACTCGTCGTGTACCAGACGTTCTCTCTCAGGTAGTCGCTGACGCGGCGCTGCAGCGGCTTCATCGACGCATAGCGCTGGGCGCGCACCGTGGCGGCATGCATGTAGTCGAGTCGGTACAACCAGAACGGGAGCGCCTCGCCGAGGTGGCCCACCACGAGCTTGAGACGCGGGAAGCGGTCGAACGCGCCGGAGGTGACGATGCGGAGCAGGTGCATCCCCGTCTCGACGGCGAACCCGTAGATGGCGCCGTCGAGGCCCGCTTCGAGCAGGGGACCGATCATCGATCGCGGCGCGGTGTTGGGGTGAAGGTAGATCGGGGTGTCGAGCGCCTCCGCGGCCTCGAAGACGGGCCAGAACCTCGGGTCTGACAGGTACTCCCCGTTGGTGTGGGAGTTGACGATGACGCCGCAGAAGCCGTGCTGGTCGTGCCCCCGCCGGATCTCCTCGGCAGCGGCATGCGGATCCTGGGGAGCGATGGCGGTGAGCCCGCTGAACCGGTCGGGATGGGCCCGGCACGCGGCGGCGAGCTGGTCGTTGGCCAACGTCGCCACCGACGTCGCCGTCGCCGCGTCCCCGAAGATCTGGGTGCCCGGCGCGGTGAGGGAGATGACCTGGCGGTCGATCCCGGTGGCGTCCATGTCCTCGAGCCGGAGAGAGCCCAGGTCCTGGAGGCGTTCGAAGATGTACTTCGGCCGATCGGCCGTGCTGCGGAGGTAGAAGCCCATCAGGCTTTCGAAGCCGGGGTCGATGTCGCCGCCACCGGCGAGCATCTCCTGCCACATCCGGACCAGCTCCGGCGGGCAGAACGCCTCCTCGGTCGCGATCCGCAGGTAGCCGAGAGCCGGATCCTCCTTGCCCCGGAGAATCGTCGCATCGTGGGCGGCCATGGTCCCCTCCTACGGTCGAACGGTCACGCTGCAGCGCCGTCGGTTTCGCCGGAGCGAGCAGCTCGGGTCATCTCACCTCGTCGAAACGGGAGTCGTGCATGACGTCGACGACGGACTTCCCGCTCCGAACGGCCTCGGCCATCGCCGCCTCCCGCGCAGCGAAGCGCTCCGACAGCGCGACGACCTCCTCCGCTCTTCCGGCGGGGACGAAGACGACGCCGCTCGAGTCGGCGATCACGAGGTCGCCGGTGGCCACGGTCACCCCACCGACGGTGATCGGCTCGCCGTAGCTCTGCTCGACGATCCGGCCGCGCGCGGAGACGGGCACCGCCGCCCGGGCGAACACGGCGAAGCGAAGCGCGCGGGCCTCGTCCACGTCACGGCAGGCGCCGTCCACGATGACCCCTGCGATCCCTTTTTGCCGGGCCGCGAGCGACAGGATCCCTCCCCACGCCGAGACGTCGACACGGCCTTTGTGGTCGACGACGATCACGTCACCCGGCCGGGCTGCTGCGATGGCGCGCGCACCCAGGTGTGGGCGGGCACCGTCGTCGGTGCGGGCGACCACCTCCACGGTGACGACGGGCCCGGCGACGGGCAGGTCGATCGGGACCTGGGGAGCGATTCCCGTCACCGCGCCGGACAGCTGCAACCGATCGAGCGCGTCGGACACGACGCACGCGTCGAGCTGCCCGAGACGGTCGACGAGCGATGCGCTCGATGCTGCGCTCACGCGCGCGGGTCGACCACCGGGGCGAGATCGCGGGGCCGGTGGGGACGGTCGCTCACGAGCACTACGCGCTCCCGCCAGTCGCCGCAGCCCGCGTATCGGCGCCCGGCGTCGGCGTCAGGTCCCCCAAGCGGAACAGCTCGCGCGCGTTGAGCTCGAAGAGGCGGGCTCTGTCGTCGTCACCGAGCCACTCGATCTCGTCGATGAGCACCTTGATGTCGTCGAACCAGCGTCCGTTCTCGGGGTTCCGCACCGAACCGGTCCCCGGCTTCTCCGAGCCGAACAGGCAGCGGTCGACGCCGACGGTCCGCAGCAGGAGCTCGATCCCGTCGCGGGTGTACAGGCACGTGTCGAACCACAGCGTCCGCAGCCTCTCGTAGTAGCTGACCCCCGACTGGCTGCGGACCGCCCCCGGCAGGAAGCGCCCGACCTGGTAGGGGATCGCCCCTCCCCCATGGCACACGACCAGTTTGAGCTCGGGGAAATCCGCAGAGACGTCCGACGCGAGCAAGCTCGCGACGGCGACCGTCTCCTCCAGGACGAAGTGGAGGCTGTAACTCTCGCGGGCGGGTGGGCGGCAGCCGGCGGAGTGCACGAGAGCCGGGACCCCGAGCTCGCACAGCGCCTCGTACACCGGGTACCAGTACCGGTCGCCCAACGCGGGCGGCGCGGGAGGCCTGCCCTCCATCGGGTCGGGATTGAGCAGGGCGCCGACGAAGCCGAGCTCCTGCACGCAGCGACGCAGCTCGCCGACCCACTCGGATGGGCTGGTGTCCGGCGACTGGGGGAGCCCCGCCACCGCCTTGAAACGGTCCGGGTACAGGCCGCAGACCCGATGGATGACGTTGTTGGTCTCCTCGGTGAACCAGCTCACGATCTTCGCCGGATCCTCCGAGTGCATCAGGGTGTAAGGGCGCGGGGAGATGAGCTGCACGTCGATGCCGGCGGTGTCGAGGTGCTCGAGGTGGGAGATCCCAAACGACGCGTTGGGGGACTCGACTGCCGATCGCAGCTGGTCGTCGCTCACGCTGACGCCGCCGCGGCCGTGCGCACCACGGTGCGAGAGCAGGTTGGCCTTGTAGGCGTAGAGGCCGTCAGGGGCACTGACGTGGCCGTGGACGTCGACGATCACGCGATCTCGCCCTCACTTTCGCGATGGCGCCGGCGACCGTCGTCACGGCGTCGGCGTCCCACTCGCCCCGCCGCGTGAACGTAACGATCGTCGGCCTCACGCGCAAGGTGGGAAACCGAACGCCGGAGGGGTGCGGCGACCCGAGATCCGGTTGATCCGGTCACGGGCTCGGTGACGGCCGCCAGGTGGCAAATGCCATGCCGCATCCCGTGCCGGCCGGGGAGCGGTACGCAGGGATGTAGTCGACGAGATCGAAATGGAAGTCTTGCAGCATCCCACCGGCGGTCACCCAGTTCAGCGTCTCGGACGTGCCCGAGCGCAAGAACCGGGCGGGGATGGCATCGAACACCGCACCGTCCCCAGCCTCGAGCCCGGCCAGCACGTCGCGGTCGAAGGACTCGAGGACCACGAAGTGGCTGAGGCCCCCGCTGGCCACCACCGCGACGCGATCGGGACGGTCCCAGGCATCGAGCGCGGCGCGCAGGGCCTGCCCGAGCCGCCAGCACCGGCCGGGAGGCGGGACGTTCGGCGGGTAGTAGGTGTTCAACAGCACGGGCACGATGGGCACCGCCGGGTCCAAGCCGAGGCGCAGCCTGGCGAAGGTGAAGGCGTGGCCGAGGCTGCGCCCCTCGGGTTGCTGCTCCATCACGGTGAGGTCGAAATCGGGGGACAACGCAGACGCGAGGTGGCGGCTCAGGTCGGCGGCGACGAGGTACGTGTCGGGCCGCGTGGCGTGGTGCGACCACAAGGCGGCACGGATGTCGGCGGGGACGCGGGCGATCCGCTCCTCGTCGGGCGGGATGTCCAGGAGCCGCTCGCCGGTGAACAACGCGATCGCGGGGACGCCGTCGGCACCGAAGAGCTCGTGCTGGTCGTCGCCTACGACGACCACGACGTCGGGCCGTGCCGCGGCCAACCGCTTGGCGAGCGTCTCGACAGCTGCCTGCGCACGGTCGAACTTCTCCCGCCAAGTTCGCAGGTCGAGCTGGTCGGCGATCGACGGGTCGGCGGACGCCAACAAGTCGTCGTAGGTGTGGTACTCGCCGTCGGCGGCTAAGAGGAGAGGGTTCGCCCGGTCCCGGGCCGCATGCTGGGCCCAATGCTCCGCGGAGGTGCTCATCTGCGGGGTGTGGGACGACCCCACGCCGAGGACGGTCTCAGCCATGGCGGGGCTCCACCGGAGCCGGTCGCACGCGGGCCCGCAGACCCGTGCGTCCGTCGCTCGACGTCTCTGAGGGGGTGCACGACATCGAGCGGCCCACGGCCGCAACGTCGCCGTCGATCAGGTCCACGAGATCCATCGGCCTCCTGCCCGGCGGGTCACCTTTTCACCGCATCGGGCCTCGCGCAAGAATCACGGTCGGAGATCTGTGCCGTGAAGGGGAGCAAGAGAAAGGAAAGGGGTCATCCGTGAACATCGCGACTCCGCGGGCTGAGGCGGTCGGGAGCCTGCTCCAACCTGACGAGCTGCTCGAAGCTCGCGAACGCCACGCCGCAGGTGAGCTGGACGCGGACGGGCTGTCGGCCGTCGAGGACCGTGCCGTCCTTGCCGCGATCGCCCTCCAGGAGCAGGTCGGCTTGGACGTGATCACCGACGGCGAGATGCGACGGACCAACTGGGCCGACACCCGCCATCATCTCACCGGGCTCGAACCGGTCCCCGGGACCCGTGCCTACCCGATCAACCCGACCATGGCCCGGATCGACGTCGAGGACACCGCGCGGGTGTTCCCTGTCGTGGTCCGGCCCATCGAGGTCCGGGACGATCACCCGCTTGGCGAGGAGTACCCCTACCTTCGCGAGCACGCGACCACCCGTACGAAGTACACGATGGCCGCTCCGAGCTATCACCGTCGGTACTGGTCGGACGACTTGTCCACCTCGGCCTACCCCACGTGCGAGGAGTTCCTGGTCGCGGTGCGCGACTGGCTCCACGGGGTCGCCGCCCGGCTCGTCGAGCAGGGCTGCACGTACCTCCAGCTCGACGCGCCGAACTACGGGTCGCTCTGCGACCCCGACACCCGGGCGTTCCACGCCGCCGCCGGCCGCGACGTCGAGGCCGTCATCCGCTTCGACGCCGCACTCGACAGCTCGGTCTTCGAGGATCTCGACGTCACGCGGGCCGTGCACATCTGCCGCGGCAACCTGCCCGGCGGGACCTGGCACTCGAGCGGAGGATACGGCGCGATCGCCGGAGGGCTGTTCCCGGACCTGGTCGTCGACGAGGTCCTGCTGGAGTACGACTCCGCGCGGGCTGGGGACTTCTCCCCTCTCGCGCTGCTCGACGACGAGGTGACCGCGGTTCTCGGACTGCTGACCACCAAAGACGCCCACCTGGAGGAACGCTCCACCGTGGAGGCCCGGGTGGCCGAAGCGGAGAAGATCCGGAACCTGGACAAGCTGGCCATCAGCACGCAGTGCGGGTTCGCGTCGGCTGCCAACGCTCCCATGTCCGTGGACCAGCAGCGGGCGAAATTGCAGCTCGTCGCCGACGTCGCTCACCGCATCTGGGACTGAGCGAAGGCCGGGAACGGCCGCCGTCGCGCTCCCGGGACCGTCGAGGAGGCCTCAGGACGGCTCGAGGATGAAGTTCCCAGCTTCGACGTGCACCGTCGCATCCGGTCCGACGAGAGAACCCGGCGGATCCGACCCCTCCCGGACGGCGTTCATGTGACGTCGAAGCAGGTGGCGAAACATCGTCACCCCGCGGTCCGAGGTCGCCAGGTGCTCTTCGGAGTGGAGGGTGATCGGGCCCTGGCCGGCCTCGGCTTCGAAATCACCGGGCATTCGCTGGTGCTCCTCCTCGCTGAGCTCCCACCAGCTCTTCCCCTCGAATGTGGCGGCACCTCGCAGCGGAACGGGCTTCCCGTCGGGACCGAGCGGTGCCTTTCGCACGCCGAAGCCCGTCGTGCTCGTGTCGTCGACCGGCACCACCCATATCGCTCCGGTCGCGGCTCCGAACGCATTCGGGTCGGCTCCCGCCTGCGTGCTCGGCACGATCCGGACGTTGGGAGCGAGCACCTGGGTGATCCGGCGGAACAGCTTCCCCTCGAAGTCACGATCTTGCACGGAGTGCATGCCGTAGTCCCCGTCCCATTCCCAGCTCACCCGGGGCGCGACCGCCATCGCGCTCGTGAACTGGGTGCCGCTCAGACTGCTGTGCAGCACGAACACGTGCCAGGGATCCATGACGTTCTCGAACAGCTGGAGCCAGTTGCACGGGATGACGAGAGGACCGCTCAAGCCGGCGGTCTGCGAGTTGGTCAAGACCTCGTCGTCGCCGAGCGTCTCGAGGATGTCCAGGCGGGGGAGCGGGGGGCGACGCTCCGGCGGACCGAGGTAGGCGAACACGAGACCGTAGTGGTCGACCGCCGGGTACCAGGGCTGACGGATCCGATCCCGGTGCCGGCCACCCTCGGCTTCGCACGGCTGGTCCAGGCAGTGCCCCTCGACGTCGAACAGCCACCCGTGGTAGCAGCACCGGATGCCCTCTTCCTCCACCTTGCCGTAGTACAGGGTCGTGCCCCGGTGGGCGCAGCGCGGGTACACCAACCCCGGGCGTCCCCTGCCGTCGCGGAACAAGATCAGATCCTCGCCGAGAATGCGCACGGCGCGAGGGCGTTGGGCAACCTCGGTCGCGATCGCCACCGGTTGCCAGTGCCGGCGGAAGAGCTCACCACCCGGCGTGCCGGGACCCACCTGCACGAGGTCTGCATCGAAGGTCGGTGAAGGCCGCCCGTAGGCAGCTCCCGAGTCGATCACGTCCGTCATGACGTCCCTCCGCGTTCGCGCCTCCGCGACGGCACCTCGCCGTAGCGTATATGATCCATTTGCACTGTCAAGGTTGCGACGTGCCGCTGCCTGCGGTCCGACGCGACGAAGTCGCCCCCGCCGAGCGGGCCCGGCGCGCGGCAGGGTGCAACAGGTGCCACGGCGTCGGCATCGGTCCCACCGGCACCTCCACGAGCAGCGGCTCGTTCTCGTCGCGCTGCGACGAGATCGCGCCCGTGAGCTCCGAGGGAGTCGAGACCCGGATCGCACGGATCCCGAATGCCGCGCCGAGTGCGACGAAGTCCGGGTTCACGAGGTCGCTCGCGATGAGGCGCCCGCCGAAGCGGTCCATCTGGGTCCGGCGCACGTTGCCGAAAGCGTTGTCGTTGAAGACGACCGTCACGACCCCGATGCCGTACTTACGCGCCGTCGCCAACTCCTGCATGTTCCACCCGAAACCTCCGTCTCCGGTGATCGAGACGACCACCCGCTGCGGGTTGGCGACCTTCGCGCCGAGCGCGGTGGCAAAGCCGTAGCCAAGGGTGCCCTGATAGCCCGGGGTGAGGAAGGTGCGTTCCCCGTAGACCGGGTACGCCACCTGCGCGAGGTAGCCCACCTGCGTGAGCTCGGTCACGAGGATCCCGTCTTCGGGGATCGCGTCGCGAAGGGCGCGCACGAAGTCCGCCTGCGGCTCGACTTCGGCGATCTGCTCTGCGCAGCGGCGCCGGACCGCGTCGAGCTCGGCCACCTCCCAGGCGCGGGCGCCGCCGGCTCCGATGCCCTCGGCGATCGCCCGCAAGCCCACGAGCGCGTCACCGAGGAGCGGGAGCTCCACCTCGCGGTGCCGTGCGACCAATTCCTCGTCGGCGTTCAGCAAGATGACCGAGGCCGACTCCGCAAGCTCGAACGCGCTCCCATCGGGCTCGACGAAGCGCGTCCCGACGGCGAGGACGACGTCGGCCTGCCGCAGCACGTCGGGAGCGCCGAGGCTCGTGAGCGCGAGTGGATGGCGATCGTCGATCGAGCCCTTCCCGTGCTGGCTCATGACGACCGGGGATCCGAGCACCTCGGCGAGACGGCGCAGCTCTCCCCCGGCGCCCGCGGCCTGCACGCCCCATCCCGCGTAGATCACGGGCCGGCGCGCCTCGCCGAGCAACTTCACTGCTCGATCCACCTGCGCCTCGTCCGGCAGGAGCGGCCGCGGGGCAGCCGCCTCGTCGACGAGGGACACCGCCTCGTTGGCCGCCAACACGTCGGGCGGCAGCTCGAGGGCGACCGGCTGCGGTCTCCCCGAACGGAGCTGAACGAAAGCCTCGTGCACGAGGCCCGGGACCTCCGCAGGCCTCTGCGCGAGCGCCGACCACTTCGTCAATCGAGCGAGCATGCCCGACTGGTCGGGAATCTCGTGCAGGAGCCCGCGGCCTGAGCCGATGGAGCTCGACGGAACCTGGCCCGCGAGAAACAGCAGCGGCGAGCTGCAAGCCCACGCCGTCGAGAGCGCCGCGAGTGCGTTCAGAACCCCGGGCCCGGGCACCACCATCGAGACGCCGATCCCGCCCGAGCTCCGCGCGAAGCCGTCGGCCATGTAGGTCGCCGCCTGCTCGTGCCGCGTGTTGCGGAAGGTGAGCCGGCTGCTCACCTCGGTCAGGGCGTCCATGGCGAAGTCGAGCTGCACGCCCGGAATGCCGAAGATGTCGGTGACCCCCTCGATGACGAGCTGTCGGGCGAGAGCCTGGCCACCGGTCAACTCCATGCGCCAAAATGATATACGATGTGCTTGACGGTCGCGTGACGTGGGTGGATACTTTCTAGCGTCCAGCTCTCGTGCGATCGACTGCCGACGGCGCTGAGCGTGTCGCAGGTGGGTCACGGCTCCGGGCGGGTTCGCCGACAGGAAATCGCACGAGGAAGCCCGGTGACGCGAGGGGGGCGAGATCTTCATGCGGCTCTACGGAACGGGATACACGGGATACTCAGGGAGGCACCGAATCGGCCAGAGAGCGCTCCGGGCCCTGGGGCTGGGCGGAGCGTGCGCGCTGATGCTCGCAGCCTGGTCCGGCACCAGCGTCGCCAACCCGACTGCGCGGGCGTCGAAGCCGCTGCACGGCGGGACGGTCACGTTCGCCGAAGGCGCCGGGCTCCCCCCGAATTACATCTTCCCCTTCATGAGCCCCGAGTACTACAACGACGCGAACGCGACCGAGTTCCAGTGGCTCATGTACCGACCCTTGTACTGGTACGGCGACGGATCCACCATCGACGTCGACCCGACGTACAGCCTCGCGCAGATGCCGAAATTCTCGGACGACGACAAGGTCATCACGATCGACTTGAAGACGAACTACACCTGGTCGGACGGTGAGCACGTCGACGCCGCAGACGTGGTCTTCTGGATGAACCTCCTCGAGGCCGAGAAGACGAACTGGGTCGGATTCGTGCCGGGCGACTTCCCGACAAACGTCGTCAGCTACAGCGCGACGAGCACCTACACGGTCGTCTTCAAGATGAACCGCACCTACTCCACTCGCTGGCTCACGTACGAGGAGCTCGCACAGATCACCCCCATCCCACTCGCCTGGGACGTCACGAGTGCGACGGCAAAGGGGAGCTGCGCCACCTCCGTCTCCGGCTGCGCCGCCGTGTACACCTATTTGAACAAGCTCGCCGAGAACACCGGCGACTTCGCGACCAGCCCCATATGGAAGACGGTCGACGGTCCGTGGACGCTCTCCGCCTTCACCTCGTCGGGCGAGGCCACGTTCGTGCCGAACTCCCGCTACACCGGCGGCCCGAAGCCGTACCTCTCCAAATTCGTCGAGCTGCCCTTCACGAGCGACACATCCGAGTACAGCGTCCTCAAATCAGGCACAAAGCTCGACTTCGGCTACCTCCCGATCGTCGACGCTCCGGTGAAGCCCTCGAGCGGCAAGACCCCGGCGAGCCCGATCTCGGGCTACACGATGATGCCTTGGTACCTCTGGGACATCAACTTCATCTCCGCCAACTTCAACAACCCGAGCGCTGGACCGATCTTCAAGCAGCTCTACTTCCGGCAAGCGGTCCAGGAGATGATCGACCAGCCGGGATACGTCAAGGCCGCGATGCGCGGCTGGGGCTACCCGACCTACGGCCCGGTGCCGACCGAGCCCCCGTCCAACTTCGAAGGCCCGAGCGAGAAGGTCAACCCTTATCCGTACGATCCTGCCAAAGCCGTGTCCACGCTGAAGCACCACGGCTGGAAGATCGTGCCCAACGGCGTGAGCACGTGCGTCCGCCCGGGAACCGGGGCCACCGACTGCGGCGCCGGCATCACCGCAGGGGAAAAGCTCTCCTTCGACATGGTCTACACAACCTCTGACAGCTACGACGCGTCGATGTTCGGCTTCTTCCGCTCCGAGCTGGAGACCGCGGCGGGCATCACGCTGACATTGACGAGCCAGCCGTTCGGCGAGCTGCTCAGTGATACGGTTCCGTGCAAGCCGAGCCAGTCCACCTGCAAGTGGCAGATCCACGACTGGGGCGGTTGGCTCTACGGGCCGACCGTCTACCCGACCGGAGGAACATTCCTCACCACGAGCGGTGTCTTCAACGTCAACAGTTTCTCCACACCGGCGGTGAACAGCGTTGTCACGGCAGCCGACGACGAGTCCGGCCTCTCGGCTCTCTACCAGGAAGAGAAGGTGGTGGCCGAACAGCTGCCGGAGTGGTGGTTCCCGGAAGCCCCACTCAGCCTGGCGATGGTCAAGAGCACCCTCCACGGCGCGCTGCCCCTACAGCCGTTGCTCGGCATCAACCCTGAGTCCTGGTACTTCACGAAGTGATCACGGGTGACGGCCTACCTCGTCCGTCGCCTGCTCCACGCCCTGGTCGTAGTGGTCGGGGTCACGATCATCACCTTCCTGCTCGAGCACCTGCTCCCGGGCACACTCGCGCGAGGCATCCTCGGCCCCCACTCGAGCACCGCACAGGTGGCCGAGTTCAACCGGCAGAACGGTCTTGACCATCCGCTCGTCGTCCAGTACCTGATCTACGTCGACCACCTCGTCCACGGGAACCTCGGCCGGTCGTTCCGCCTCAACGAGAGCGTCGACACGGTGCTGGCGCAGGACGTGCCGAAGGACCTCGTCCTCGTGGGCCCCGCCTTCGCCCTCTCCGTGCTGCTGGCGATCCCGATCGGCGTGCTCCAGGCGACGCGCCGGAGCAAGGCGACCGACCACGTGCTCACCGTCTTGCTCTTCGGCTTCTACGCGACGCCGTCGTTCGCAGTCGGCGTCCTGCTGCTCGAGCTCTTCGCCGACAAGTTGAACTGGCTCCCGGCCGAAGCGCCCCAGAGCACGACCGTCGGGGGCGTGCTCGCCGACCCGGCGGGGCTGGTGCTCCCGATCCTCACGCTGACCCTCCTCGGAATACCGCTCTTCAGCCGCTACATGCGCTCGTCCGCCATCGACACCTTGGCACAGGACTTCGTCCGGACCGCCCGGGCGAAGGGACTGCCGCAGCGGCTCGTCTTGCTCCGCCACGTCCTCAGGAACGCCCTGCTCTCGGTGACGACGCTCGTCGGGATGACGTTGCCCGGCATCTTCACCGCAGGGCTCGTCGTGGAGTACCTCTTCAACTATCCGGGAACGGGCCTCGCCTACTACGACGCCGCCACCGGGCACGACTACGCCCTCGAGCTCGGGATCACCCTCGTCGTGGCGGTCGCCGTCGTCGCCGGGAACCTCATGGCCGACCTCGCCTACGTGGGCCTCGACCCACGAATTCGTCTGGCCGAGCCCAAGTGAAGTCCGCCACAGGCGACGCAGGCGAGTTCCTCGCTGAGCTTCCCGACTTCGGGACGATCGAAGTCACGACGCCGGTGGCGTCGCTCAGGGGCCTCTCGGTGCGCGCCTTTCTCGCCAACCGGCTCGCCATCGCCGGGCTCACGATCGTCGTTGCCGTGGTCGCGTTCTGCTTCATCGGCCCGCTCGTGCACCACACCAACCAGATCACGACCAACCTCACACAGGTGACGCTCCCCCCGAGCCTCCACCACCTCCTCGGGACCGACGACGAGGGTTACGACGTCCTGGGGCGCCTCATGGTCGGCGGGCAGAACTCGCTCGAGATCGGCTTCGCCGTCGGCCTGCTCGCACCACTCTTCGGGACGATCTACGGAGTCGTCGCCGGCTACACCGGCGGGGCTCTCGACTCGTTGCTGATGAGGCTGATCGACGTCGTCCTCGCAGTCCCCACGCTCTTCTTCATCATCTTCATCGGCTCGGTCTTCCGCCCGACCCTCGTCGTCTTGATCCTCGTCATCTCCTGCCTCTCCTGGCTCAGCCCGGCCCGGCTCGTACGAGCGGAGACGCTTTCGCTCCGGCGCCGCGAATTCGTCCAGGCGGCCACGGTGATGGGTGGCAACACCACGCACAGCATCCGCCGTCACCTCGTCCCGAACACGTTCGGCACGATCATGGTGAACGCCAGCTTCCAGGTCGCCGACGCGATCCTGGTGGTGGCCACCCTGTCCTTCCTCGGCCTCGGCCTGCCCCCCCCGGCCGCCACCTGGGGGGGCATGGTGGCCCAGGGGGTCACGTACGCCGCCGACGGCTACTGGTGGATGCTGTGGCCTCCGCTCGTGATCCTCGTTCTCGTCATCGTCGCCTTCAACCTGGTGGGTGACGCGCTGCGTGACGTCCTCGACCCGCGACTGGTCTCACGCTGACGCCCGTCGTGCGGTTCCAAAAGGTGCTTGCGGCAGGGCGTAGCTGCAAGTCAGATCATCTATGATCCGGCGCGTGAAATCGCCGGCGTCTTCTCCCGACGAGAGCTTCCGCCTTCGCCGCACGGCACTTCCTCGCCGTTACCGGATCCGCATCCGCCCGGACTTCGACGCGGGCAGCTTCCGCGGGTGCGAGCAGGTCGAGCTGGACATCGTCGAGGAGACGGGTGAGATCGTCTGCAACGCGGTCGATCTCGACATCTCGGCGGCCCGCTTCCGCCCCCTGCTGGACATGGGCGGTGGGGCCACCGCGGGGGTAGCCGAGCCTCTTGCGGTCAAGCTCGACCAGGAGCGGGAGAGAGCCCACTTCCTCCTCCCCCGGACGGTCCCACCGGGGCGCTACGAGCTCGATCTCGAGTTCGCCGGCACCTTCAACGACAAGCTGCGTGGGTTCTTCCTCAACACCTTCGTCGACTCCGACGGGAGAGAGCAGAAGATCGCGAGCACGCAGTTCCAGTCGACCGACGCCCGACGGGCCTTCCCGTGCTGGGACGAGCCGGACATGAAGGCCGTGTTCGCCGTCGAGCTCGACGTGCCCCCGCAGATGACGGCCGTCTCGAACGGGCCCGAGCTCTCGGTCGCCGAGCTGGCTGACGGTTGGCGACGCGTCAGTTTCGGCGAGACCCCCGTGATGTCCACCTACATCGTGGCATTCGTCATCGGCCCGCTCGAGGTGAGCGGACCGGTCGAGGCGGACGGCGTCCCCATCCGGGTGCTGCACGTCGCCGGCAAGGCGCGACTGGCGGAGCATGCCCTCGAGGTCGCCTCCCACGCGCTCTCCTTCTACCGCGAGTGGTTCGGTCTCCCCTACCCGGGAGACAAGCTCGACCTCGTCGCAGTTCCGAACCGGGGGGGCGCCATGGAGAACCTCGGTGCCGCCATCTTCGTCGAGTCCGCCCTGCTGGTCGATCAGGAGGACGCCTCGCGCTCTGAGCTGGAGCATGTGACCGAGGTGATCGAGCACGAGATCGCCCACATGTGGTTCGGCGATCTCGTCACGATGCGTTGGTGGAACGGGCTGTGGCTGAACGAGGCCTTCGCGACCTTCATGAGCCTCAAGTGCCTCGATTCGTTCCGCCCGGAGTGGGAGTGCTGGACGACCTTCGGCATCGGTCGTGAGACGCCGATGCTCGTGGACGCCCTGGCGTCGACGCGCCCGATCGAGTTCACCGTGCGGGAGCCGGACGAGGCCGAGGCGATGTACGACTCGCTCACCTACGTGAAGGGGGCGAGCGTCGTCCGGATGATCGAGCAGTACCTGGGGGAGGACCGCTTCCAGCGGGGGGTCCGGAACTATCTCGCCGTGCACCAGTTCGCCAATACGGAGACCTCGGATCTCTGGGAGGCGATCGAGGACGCGGCGGGCGACGAACCGGTCCACGAGATCATGCGTTCTTTCATCTTCCGCGGCGGATACCCCCTCGTGACCGCTGCGGAGGGTCCCGGGGGACTTCAGCTGAGCCAGGAGCAATTCGGCCTCGCGGGCGACGGCCGCTGGCTCGTTCCGTGCATCGTGCGGGAGCTCGCCGCCCCCGGCGACCCCACCGCGCCGGCGCGGTCGAAGGCGATCCTCGGCGCGCCCGGGGCCGATCTCCCCGTCGACCCCGCGGAGGGGGTCGTGGCCAACGCCGGTGCGTCCGGCTTCTACCGCGTCCGGTACTCCCCGGCCCTCCGGTCGGCACTGCTGTCGCGTCTCGGGTCGCTGCTACCGCTCGAGCAATTCAGCGTGGTGTCGGACGCCTGGGCACTGGCGCTCTTCGACAACGCTCCCTTGTCCGAGTTCCTCGAGGTCGTGTCCGCACTCGGTCCCCCGGTCGGGGGGGACGTCGATCCCGGCGTGTTCACCGTGGTCGAGGAGGCGATCCGGACCTTCGACCACGCCGTCGCCCCCTCCGGCCGGGCCACGGTACGCGCGTGGACGCAGGCACTTCTCCAGCCGGCGCTCGATCGGCTGGGTTGGGAGCCGGGGGGGAACGAGGGCGCACGCCGCTCGAACCTGCGGTCCATCGCCATCAGGCAGCTCGGCGACGTCGGAGAGGACGACGCGGTCATCGAGCGGGCGCGCGAGCTTTTCGGGTCCGAGTGCGCGGGAGAGGCCCGCGTGCCGGCGTCGATGGCGGCCGCCGTGTTCAGCGTCGCCGCCGGGCACGGCACCGAAGAAGAGCTCGCCCGGCTCCGTGCTCGCTTCAGGAGCTCGCGTGATCCCCAAGACGAGGAGCGACTCCTTGAAGCCCTCGGCTTCGTCCGTGACCCGGTCTTCGCGGCGGAGCTTTGCGCCTCCGGCCTGGTGGAGATGAAGTCGCCGCACTTCGCCGTCCTGCTGCGCCGGCTGATGACGAGCCGCCACGTCGGTCCGGTGGCCTGGCAGTTCTTCAAGTCGAATTGGCAGGAGACGTCCGCTCGAGCCGGCAAGGGTTTCTGGAGGCTGCTCTCCGGCGTCTCCTGGCTGATAGCCCCCGGACCGCAAGGAACCGCCCTCGTCGAGGACGTTCGGGAGTTCCTCGGCGGTCAGGAGCTCGACGGCATGCAGCGCCCCGTCGACCAGGCGATCGAGACGCTCGGGCTGCGCCTCGCGTTCGTCACCCGAGAGAGCGAGGCGCTCGG
>JASHUY010000211.1 GCA_030039755.1 Acidimicrobiales bacterium | reverse complement strand
CCCGAAGCGCAGGCGCTGTCGGTCGCGAAGCCCGACGACCTGGACGCGCTGCTCGATTCGGTTGCGGGCGAGCCCGAGGGGGTCGCGACCGACCTCTGGCACCACGACGCCCATGCGCACCAGGGCGAGCACCTCTACATGTCCGAGCGCGTGGTCGTGAGCCCCTGTTCGGGGATCTTCACGCCCGAACAGTCGCTCGCAGCTCCCGGCACCGGCCTCTTGCCGGGCACCGCGGGCCACGAGTCGGACCCTTCGCACGTGCGCACCGGCGATCTGGTCGGGAGTGTCGGGGTCACCGAGGTCCGCACGCCGTTCGAGGGTGAGGTCATCCGCTGGCTCTCGGTCGCAGGTGAGCGGGTGCAGGAGGGGCAGCCGCTCGTGTGGTTGCGGGTGAGCGGGGACAACGGGTGAGCGGGGAGAACGGGTGAGCGGGGAGAACGGGTGAGCGGGGAGACGGTCGCCGACGGAGGAGCGGCGTCCCCGGCAGTGGACGAGCCCGCCGCCCGAGAGGGTCGCGTCGTCCTCGTCACCGGCGGATCGAGGGGCATAGGCGAAGCGTGTGCCGCCTGGTTTGCGACCCACGGCGACCGGGTGGCAGCCACGACGCGTGGCGACCCCCGGGAGCTCGAGCCCCCTCACGGCGTGCCCGAGGACCGGTTCGTCGGCCTGCAGTGCGACGTGACCGACCCTGCACAGGTGGAGGCCGCCTTCGGCACGGTCGAGGCGCGGTGGGGCCCGGTGGAGGTGCTCGTGGCCAACGCCGGGATCACGAAGGACACGCTCGTGTTGCGGATGGGCGAAGACGCCTGGCGCGACGTGCTCGAGACGAACCTGACGGGCGCCTTCCGGGTCGCGAAGCGGGCGGTTGCGAAGATGGTGCGGCTCCACCGCGGGCGCATCATCTTCATCTCGTCGGTCGGCGCCTTCGTCGGGCTCCCCGGCCAAGCCAACTACGCCGCGTCGAAGGCCGGCCTGGTCGGAATGGCCCGGGCTCTCACCCGCGAGGTGGCGAGCCGGCAGATCACGGTGAACGTGGTCGCGCCCGGCGTCGTCGAGACGGACATGACCGGGGCGCTCGGCGAGGAGCGTGTCGGTGAGCTGGTCGCAATGGTGCCGCTCGGTCGGGCGGGGAGCCCCGAGGACGTGGCTGCCGCGGTCGGCTTCCTCGCCTCGGACGCGGCGGCCTACATCAGCGGCGCCGTCCTGCCCGTCGACGGCGGGCTGGGGATGGGCCTCTGAGCTCCGGCGGGGGACCCGCGTCGCACGCCTCGCGCCAACCGGAGGCCCCCTACGGCACGCGGGTAGGCTCATGGGCCGCCGAGGCAGGAACCGGTTACGGACCGGGGGAGGACCGAGGGGTCGACGGGCCCAGGACCCCGACACAGGCCAGGGGACCCGACGAGGCCCGAGAGAACGGCCGGACGAAGGCCCGACAAGGAGAAGACGTGGACAACGAGGCAGCCTTTGAGAAGTTCCGGGAATGCGCAGTGGAGGTCCTTCAGGTGCCCGCCGACAAGGTGACCATGGAGGCCCGGTTCGCCGAGGACCTCGACGCCGACAGCCTCGACCTCGTCGAGTTGGTGATGGCGCTGGAGGAGGCGTTCGACGTCACCGTGGAAGAGAGCGAGCTCGAGGACATCGAGACCGCCGGGCAGGCTTTCGAGCTCATCAGCTCCAAGCTCTGATGCTGCTCGGGGTCGGTCCCACAGGGCCGATCCGGGGGCGGCGCGTCGCCGTCACCGGAATCGGCGCGGTCACCTGTTGCGGCCAGGGCGTCGAGGCACTCTGGGACGGTCTCGTCCACCCTTCGATCTCGGGTGAACGCCGCGTGCGCGACTTCGACGTCACCGTCTATTTCGACGCGAAGGAAGCACGCCGTCTCGACCCGTTCGCCGCCTTCACCGTCGCGACGGCCCAGATGGCGGTCGACGACGCGGGCGATCTCGTGGTCGATCCAGCTCGTGCCGGGGTGCTCTTCGCCACGGGCGTGGGAGGCTTCGAAACGCTGGCCGACCAGGTCACCGTCTACAACGAGCGCGGTGCACGCCGGGTGTCCCCCTTCCTCGTTCCCATGATGATGGCCAACGCCGGCGCCGCGCACGTCTCCATGCGCCTCGGCTGGCACGGGCCCTCCGAGACCGTGGTCACCGCGTGCGCCGCGGGGACCCACGCGGTCGGCAACGCGGCACGGCTGGTGGCGAGCGGGCGGTGCGACGTCGTCCTCGGCGGCGGCGCGGAGGCGTCGATGCACCCGGTCGCGATGGCGGCGTTCACGAACATGACCGCGATGTCCACGAGCGGGATCTCCCGGCCGTTCGACATCCGGCGGGACGGGTTCGTCATGTCGGAAGGCGCGGCGGCGCTCGTGCTCGAAGCGTGGGACCACGCCGTCGCACGCGGCGCGCGCATCTACGCCGAGATCGCAGGAAGCGCCTCCACCGCCGACGCCCACCACATCACCGCGCCGGACCCTGACGGGGACGGCGCGGTCTCCTGCATGGAACAGGCGCTCTTCGACGCACAGCTCTCGGCGAGGGACGTCGCCCACATCAACGCGCACGGCACCTCGACGCCCCTCAACGACCTCGCGGAAGCTGTCGCCATCAACAAGGTCTTCGGCGAGCCAGGCCCTCCGGTCACCTCGACCAAAGGGGTGACCGGCCACGGGCTCGGAGCCGCCGGGGCGATCGAGGCGGTCGCCACGGTCCTCGCGATCGACCGCAAGCTGATCCCGCCGACCTACGGCTGCGAGGAGCTCGACCCGGAGATCCACCTCGACGTCGTGCGGGGAGAAGGCCGTGCGTGGGAGCCGGGCCCGGTGCTGTCGAACTCCTTCGGCTTCGGCGGTCACAACGGCTGCCTCGTCATCGTCCCGCCGTCCCAGTGACGTCCGGCACCACGTCGCGTGCCCTCCCCCGACATCGACGAAGCGCGCGGGCTGACCCGGGCGCAGCTCGACGCCATCGCCGACCTCGAGCGCCGGGTCGTCGCCCACGACGGGGGCCGTCTGAAGCTCGAATGGGGGGTCCTCAGGGACCGGCCCGCCGGGCCCGTGAGCGATCTCCTGGTATGGGAGGGCCGCACGCTCGTCGGGTTCTGCGGGATCTACGCCTTCGGCACAGCCCCCGAGCTGGCGGGGGCGGTCGACCCTGCGCACCGGCGTCGGGGCATCGGCTCAGCCCTGCTCGCCCGGGCGCTCGGTCACCTCGGTCGGCGGGGAGAGAGGACCGCGTTGCTCGTCACGCCGAGAGCCACGGGCTCGGGGCGCCACTTCGCGATGGCGAAGGGGGCGACGCTCGACCATTCCGAGCACCACCTGGAGCTCCCCGGCCCCCCGGTGGGGCCGCCTGAGCCCCGGCCGTCCACGAGGGCCCTCCGGGTTCGCCCCGCGACCGGCGCGGACAAGAGCGCGGTCGTCCCGATCCTGAAGGAGGCCTTCGGCAGCGGCGCGACGTCCGCCGGTGAGACGGGGCCGAGCGACCTCGCGCTCGTCCTGGAGCGCGACGGCGAGGTGGTCGGCACCCTGCGTGTCGAGGTCGGAGGAGACACTGCGGGCATCTACGGCTTCGCGGTGAGGCAGGACCTTCGTGGACAGGGCATCGGCCGCGCCGCGCTCTACGACGTCTGCGTCGACGCGCGCGTGCGGGGCGCACGAAGCGTGACGCTCGAAGTCGAGTCCGAGAACGACCACGCCCTCGGCCTTTACACGTCGGTCGGCTTCGAGCCGCGCACCACCGAGGACTACTTCGCGCTCCCCGTCCCTCCTGCCACCACGCCGCCCGCTCCGCCCACGCCCACCCCCGGGCCGTAGAAGGTCGGAAGGTCGGAGGTGCCTCCTACTCGAGGTAGTGCACCCTGAGCGCGATCTCGATTGGGCGCCGCTTCCGCGTCCCGAACGCCTCCAGGAGCGCGCAACGTGCTTCGACGTGACGTCGGGGAGCTCCGCCCGTTGACGATCCAAGGAGCTGCGCATGAGCGCACCCATCTGGCCGTCGAGCTGGTGCCAGAGCTGCGCCAGGCGCAGACGCCCTCCAGCTTCGACGATGAGCCCGTGAAAAGCGGTGTCCGCCTCCACAGCTGCAGCGTGTCCTTCTCGGATTCGGCCAGCGTCATGTGATGGATCTCGGACTCGAGCTCGTCGACGAGTCCCGTCGCTCCCCGAACTCGGCAGCACGGGCACTCCCGGCGCCAGCTCCGTTGCTCATTCCTCGTCGCCCGTCTGATTTCGCATCGCCGCTCCTTTGCGGTGCTCAGCCGGCGTCCAGCGCTTCCCGAAGCTGCCCGACGAACTCGCCCGCGGCGTCCGGGCCGCCGCCGTCGAGCAACCGCCGCACCAGGGCGGAGCCCACGACGACTCCGTCCGCGACCTCGCAGACCGCGCGGGCTTGCGTCGGCGTCGACACGCCGACCCCGACGCACACCGGCGCGT
>JASHUY010000210.1 GCA_030039755.1 Acidimicrobiales bacterium | reverse complement strand
GCGGCGCGGCGCGGCGCGGGCGCTCATCACCAGAAGACCAGTGCCTGCCCGTTGAGCCTCGAAAATCGCACGACTGCTCCGAGGTACGTGCCGGCGGAGAAGTCGAACGCGACGACGTGGTTCTCGCCGACGCAGTAGAGGTGGCCGTCCTGCCCGAAGCGCAGCCCACGGGGCCTGGCGAAGCCCACCACGGGGTCGGCTGCGAACACACGGACGAGGCGCCCGGACGAACGGTCGTACTCCCGGACGCTCGCCACCGCGTCCGGCGAGCCGTAGGGCCACTCACTCGAGACCACGATGTTCCCGTTCGGAGCGAGGGTGAGATCGAGAGGGCTCAGTTCGGGGTCCTCGACGAGACGGGGCGTGGACAGCGCCCGTTCCCGGTCGAACACCAAGATGGTGTTGTCCCCGTCGCCTGACGGGCCGACGCCGGAAGCCAGGTAGAGCTCGCCGTCGGGCCCGAAGCCGAAGCCCCGCGGGAAGGGCACGATCCGCTCGGGAAGAACGAGCTCTCCTTCCCCGACCAGACCGGCCGGCAGCGCGAGGACGGTCCGGCGTCGACGTAGCCCGACGTAGTAGCGCCCGTCCGGGCCAAAGGTGCCCCCTCCCGGGTCCAGCCCGTCCAGCCGCCCCGAGTCCATCACCGCTCCACCGCGCGGATCGAGGGCGAGGACCCGGTCGTCGCCGCTGTTCACATAGACGAGCCCGCCTGACGGGTCGACGCTGAGGCCTCGCGGGTCGGTGATCCGGTGGTCCTCGCCGAACGTCCCGCTCGGTGCCCCGTCGGCGTCGAAGGCGAGGACCGTGCCGTAACCGTCACCGTTCGCGCCGCACGCACTGCTGACCAGCACTCGGGTCATGGGCAGATCCTCCCCTATCCGAACCGTGACGGCGCCGGTCGACGTCGCGACGGCTTGCGCCCGGGCGACGGTGGTGCCGGAAGGGCTCCCCCGCGCGCCAGGCCCGGCCACACCAGCTCCAGCACCCGGTCGGCGGCGGCTTGGCTCGTGGGCAGGTGCCCCACCAGCAGGCGGAGCCACAGTGGGCCGTAGAGCACGTCGAGCGCGTCGTCGACGTCCAGGTCGGGTCGCAATTGCCCCGTGGCGATGCCGTTCTCGAGAGTTGCCGCCGCCCTGGCCCGGCGGTGGGCGAAGAACCGCTCCCGGAACTCCTTGGCGAGTGCGGGGTCGCCTTGCGAGTCGGCGACGAGCTCTCGGATCAGCTCTCCGTTCCGCGACGCGAACATCGCGGCCACCCGGCGCATCTGCAGGCGGACCGCCTCGAAGGTCGAGTCGGGCAGCTGAGCCGGTTCGGGATCGGTGAGCTCGGAGAGCGCGTCCATGATCACCGAGGACTTCGACGGCCACCATCGATAGATGGTCTGCTTGCCGACTCCGGCAGCGGCGGCGATCTCGTCGACGGTCACCGCCCGCGGACCCAGCCGGCGCACCAGGTCGCGTGCGCTGTCGAGCACCCGCCTGGCGGCTGCCTCGTCCCTCGTACGTGCCATCACCTCAGCCTACTCAGAAGCCGACGGAATACGAGAACCAAAGTCTCTGTTCTAACCCCGGCGAGACCATTCGTCTCGTTATCGATCGGCGTCAGGAAGGACACTCCATGCACGACCTCACCGGAAAGAAAGCGCTCGTCACCGGCGCGACGAGCGGCATCGGCAGGGCGACCGCCATCGCTCTCGGCGCAGCCGGCGCGACGGTGGCGGTGAGCGGTCGGGACAAGGACAAGGGGCGAGCCGTAGTCGACGCCATACGTGCCGCCGGGGGATCGGCCGTCTTTGTGGCCGCCGACCTCGTCGACGGGGACGCGGCCCTCGACCTCGCAGCACGCGCGACCGAAGCCCTCGGTGGAGCCGTCGACATCCTCGTGAACAGCGCCGGCATCTTCCCCTTCGGCCCCACCGACTCCCACGATGAAGCCACGTTCGACTCGGTGTACGCCCTCAACGTGAAGGCACCCTGGTTCCTCGTCGCCGCTCTCGCGCCGCCCATGGCCCGACGAGGGGCGGGTGCCATCGTCAACGTCTCCACGATGGTCGCCCAGTTCGGGGTCGACGGCATGGCGCTCTACGGGTCGAGCAAGGCTGCGCTCGAGCTGCTCACCAAGGCGTGGGCGGCCGAGTTCGGCCCCAAAGGCGTGCGGGTGAACGCGATAAGCCCGGGCCCCACCCGGACCGAGGGAACCGCCGCCATGGGCGAGGCCCTCGACCAGCTGGCGTCACTGGCGCCGGCGGGACGCCCCGCCAGCCCGGAGGAGATCGCCTCGGCGATCGTCTACCTCGCGAGCGACGAGGCGAGCTTCATCCACGGCGCGGTGCTCGCAGTGGACGGCGGTCGAGCGGCGACCTGACGAGCTCGCGGCGCGCGGTTCTCGGAGGCGCGCCGCGAGGTGCGCCGGCGAGATGCCCAGGCTCGAGCACGCGAGGCGCGAGGCGCGAGGATCGAGGCGCGAGGATCGTCCATGCCGCCACCACCCGCCGACAGCACTGCTCCGGAGCAGCCGGGCTCCCCGACGGCCCCCCGCGTGAGGGCACGGGAGCACACCGGTTCGGCCGAGGTGTGACGTGGGCGTCGCCGACGTCCTCGCGCTGCTGTGCGCCGGCACCGTCGCGGGGGCGGTGGGGACCGCGGGCGGCATCACGTCGCTCATCTCGTACCCGTCGCTCTTGGCCGTCGGCCTCGCGGCATTCCCCGCGAACATCGCGAACATGGTCGCCCTGGTCGCGTGCTGGCCCGGTTCCGCACTCGCCTCGAGGCCCGAGCTCCAAGGCAGCGGGTCGCGTCTACGGAGCTGGGCCGTCGCCAGCGTCGCAGGCGGCGCGATCGGCGCCGCCCTGCTGCTCTCCACGCCCGCCGGGTTGTTCGTCCGGATCGTTCCCTTCCTCGTCGTAGGCGCGTCCCTCGCCCTGGTGCTCCAGCGTCGCCTCTACGACTGGCAGGGGCACCGTCTCGCGCATGCCGACAAGCTCGTCGTCCTTGCGGGGCTCTTCGTGGTGGCGATCTACAACGGCTACTTCGGCGCAGGCTCCGGGATCATGCTTCTCGCACTGTTGCTGGTCCTCGTCGAGCGGCACCTGGCCAAGGCCAACGCCTTCAAGAACATGCTTCTCGGCGCCGCCACCTTGGTCTCTGCGCTCGCGTTCGTCCTGTTCACCTCCGTGGACTGGTCAGCGGTCCTCCCACTGGCCGCCGGGATGTTCGCCGGCAGCACGCTAGGACCTCGCATCGCGCGACGGGTGCCGGCCGACCCCTTACGGTGGGTGGTGGCACTGTTCGGGCTCGCCCTTGCGACGTGGTTGTGGCTCCACCCCGGCTGAAGAGGCGGTGTCGCCTTGAGTAACCTCGATCCGGCATGAGGAAGTACCTCACGTGGCGCTGCATCGGTCTGCATGCGCTCGTCCTCGTCCTCGTACCCGCGTTTCTCCTGGCCGGCTGGTGGCAGTACCACGTTGCTCTGGGCGGCAACGACCTGAGCTGGGTGTACACCGTCGAGTGGCCGTTCTTTGCGGTCTATGCCGTGTACATCTGGTGGAGGCTGATCCATGACGAGAGCACGCCGTTCGACCGGCTCTGGGCGGCGAAACAACGGGCGGCGGCGGACGCGGAGGGGAAGCCCCTCCACGAGATCCCCGGTTGGGCCACCGACAAGGCTCTGTCACGTGAGGTCCGCCGCGTCAGCCGGAACGCCGCTCGACACCCGGCCCTCTCCGGCCCGAGTTGCCGCGCCCTCGACGTGGGGGCTCCGAAGCAGGCCGGCTTGATGCCGGCGACCTCTGGCGGGAGCGAGGAGATCCGCTCGACGTTCACCGCTTCGGGCGCGGTCCACGACGTCGACGAAGACCGCGACGGTCTCTTCCGACCGGTGATCGACGCCGAGGTTCTCGAGGTGAAGGTGACCGTCGACGACGAGTTGGACGCCTACAACCGCTACCTCTTCGATCTCTCGAGGAACGGTCCCCCCAAGCGGTGGGGCTCTCGACGGGCGACGCGGCTCGCCGACCCGCCCAC
>JASHUY010000209.1 GCA_030039755.1 Acidimicrobiales bacterium | reverse complement strand
GCCAGCATGACGACGAGTTGCCCGTCAGGAAGCAACTGGACACCACCCCAGACCACCCCCTCGCTCGGTAGCTCGGTGTCGTAGCGCCGCCCGAGCGGCTGGCCCGTGAGGCGTAGCCCGACCCGGTTGCTCAGAGGGCTGACTACATAGCTCTGGGTGAAGAGCGCGCGGGCTGCCTCGTCGGTCAGCCAATCGAGCCGCGGCCCGGGGTGGACGAAAAGCGTGGCAATCGAGCCGGTGGTGGGATATGGCGCGAAATCGAGCGCCGGGGGGATCGTTCTCGCTCTGCCGATGCCCAGCGAGGTGTTGGCGACGAGTGGCGGAGGACCAAGATCGGAGAGGGAGTCCCTCGATCGGCTCCCGAGCACTCGGGGCACGGTGAAGCCGCCGGACACCGCCACATACGAGCGGATACCGGTGATGGCGGGGCCTACGTCGAGGATGTCGCCCGCGCGCAGGTAGAGCGGGAGGCTCCATCCTCGCGCTTCGTTGTTGACGAGCACTTGAGCGTTCGCTCCCGTCACCGCGACCACAGCGCTGGACTCGAAACGGAGCGATACGCCGTCAACGGTCGTCTCGAGCGTCGCCGCATGCTCGTCATTGCCCACGAGTCGGTTGGCACGGAGGTGCGCCACACGGTCGAGGGCGCCCGAGTGCGGTACGCCGAGGTGGGCCCAGCCTGGTCTCCCGAGGTCCTGGACGGTCGTCAGCGCGCCCGGCCGCACGACGGTCGCCGCGCCTACGACGTCGTCGGGCGGCGCGGACGGTGCCGTCATACCGCGACGAAACGGACGCTGGTTCCCGGCGAGAGCAGAGCGGGCGGGTCCCCTGCTGCGTCCCAGAGAACGGCATCGGTGTGGCCGATGATGCGCCAGCCTCCGGGAGACCGGCGGGGATAGATACCCGTGAAGACGCCCGCGACGGCCACACTTCCCGCCATCACGACGGGTCGCGGGGTGGCAAGCCGGGGAACCGACAATCGATCGCCCAGGCCCGTGATGTACGCGAAACCGGGGCTGAAGCCGCAGAACGCCACGCGGTGGTGCAGAGAGGAGTGGACAACCCGGACGTCGTCCTCGCTGACCTTCCAGTGCGCGGCGACCGAGGCAAGGTCGGGCCCGCCGTATCGACAGGGGATCTCGACGGGTGGACTCTCGACAGGTGCAACAGGCGGGAGCACCCAACGGGACAGCTCCGCGGCCGACGCGGCGGGATCCGCGATCCCGTCGAGCAGCACCGTGGTCGCCCCCGGGACGACGTCGACCACGCGATCCCGCCAGTCCGACGCCCGGCGCCGCTCGATCTCTGCGACGAGCGAAAGGACGAGGTCGGGGTCCTCGAGCTCCACGAGGAGCGCGGACGGGCCCATCGTGAGGAACCGCGCGCAGCGGCCCAACTCAGGTGGTGCCGCAGGAGCGCTGCGTTCGGCCTGCCCGTCCGGTGGTTCTGGCCTACGCTGCGGCTTCATGTCGAGCTTCGGACGAGTCCGCGTGGGGCCGAGCGACACCAAGGCTCACCGGCGAAGCAGAACGGCGTCGCTCCACGGGGAGAACGTTAGTTGACCTGCAGACGTCGAACGCCGGAACGCCGACTTGATGACGTGAACGTGGCCCGACCTGATCGCGCCCTCCGGAAGTGACCCGGTGAGCAGCCGACGTCGGGCCGTCGTGGACGTCAACGCCGACATGGGGGAGGCGTTCGGCCGGTACTCGATGGGGCCCGACGCCGAGCTCCTCGAGCTGGTCACGAGCGCCAACGTCGCGTGCGGTTTTCACGCGGGTGACCCGCGGGTGATGGACAAGACCGTCGCCGACGCGGCTCGAAACGGTGTCGTCGTCGGAGCGCACGTCTCGTACCCGGACCTCGTCGGTTTCGGCCGACGTCATATCGGTGTCTCGCCGGAGGAGCTGATCACGGACGTGCTCTACCAGATCGGCGCGCTGGACGGGCTCTGCCGTCGCCACGGCACCACGGTGCGTCATGTCAAGGCGCACGGCGCGCTCTACAACGATCTCGTCGGCGAGGACCGGTTGGCGGCTGCGCTCGCCGACGCGGTGCGGAGCTACGACCCTGGACTGGCGGTCCTCACGCTCCCCGGCTCCGTTGCAGCGGCCACGCTCGCCGACGCCGGGCTCACCGTGAGGACCGAAGGGTTTCCGGACCGGGCCTACACGGCGGAAGGGACCCTCGTTCCACGAACGGTTGCCGGTGCCGTACTGACCACAGCCGAAGAGGTTGCAGCACGCGGCGTCCGGATGGCGGTGGGGGAACCCTTCGAAGCGCTCACAGGATCCCATGTCACCGTTCGCGTGGACACCCTCTGCATCCACAGCGACTCGCCCGGTGCCGTGACGTTCGCAAGGGCGATCCAATCGGCGCTCCACGACGCCGGGGTGACGGTCCGCGCCTTTGCGTGAACAGCGTGCGCGAAAGACCGAGCCGTTCGCCGTGTCGACCGCCCACCGCTCGGTCGTCCGCGTGTGCTCGTTGGTGTGGTGGCGACATCCGGCTGGCGCCAGACTGTGGAGGGGTCAGCCGAGCACGGGGCACGACGTCCAGATCGACAACGTCGGCTGTTGGGTCGACACGTGGATGGAAGACGCCGAGCGGACGTCGAGCGCGTCCCCGTCGGACAGCAGGATCGTTCGGCGTTCGTCGAGCGTCACACGCAGTTCCCCGAACACCACGTAGCAGAGCACGTCGTGGTCCTTCGTGGGCAGTTGGAGCTCCGGCTCGTCCCCGGGAGAGGAGCGAAGCGCGATCGC
>JASHUY010000208.1 GCA_030039755.1 Acidimicrobiales bacterium | reverse complement strand
GGCGACGCGCAACGCGGAGACCGAAGACGTGAGCGCGGCGGTCGTCGCCGAGCTCGCCAACGAGTTCCCCGAGCGCGAGCGTGAGATCTCGGCCGCGGTGCGCTCGCTCAACAAGAAGCTCGTGCGCAAGCGCATCGTCGAGGAGGGGCTCCGGATCGACGGGCGCGGCACGGGCGACATCCGGCCGCTCTCCGCCGAGGTCGACCTCTTCCCCACCGCGCACGGCTCATCGCTGTTCCAGCGCGGGGAGACCCAGGTGCTCAACGTGTGCACGCTCGGCATGCCGCGCATGGACCAGCAGCTCGACACGATCACCCCGGACGAGTCCAAGCGGTACATGCACCACTACAACTTCCCTCCGTACTCGACTGGCGAGACGGGGTTCATGCGTGGCCCGAAGCGCCGCGAGATCGGCCACGGCCTCCTCGCCGAGCGCGCGTTGCTGCCGGTCATTCCGCCGAAAGAGGAGTTCCCGTACGCGCTGCGGCTCGTGTCGGACGTGCTGTCGTCCAACGGCTCCACCTCCATGGCGTCGGTGTGCGGGTCGACCCTCTCGCTCATGGCGGCGGGTGTGCCGATCAAGGCGCCGGTGGCGGGCATCGCGATGGGTCTCGTGCACGACGAGGGCCGCTACGTCACCCTGACCGACATCCTCGGCGCCGAGGACGCGTTCGGCGACATGGACTTCAAGGTGGCCGGCACCGCCGACGCGGTGACCGCGCTGCAGCTGGACACGAAGATCGACGGGCTCCCTGCCGACGTCCTCGCCCAGGCCCTCCACCAGGCGAAGGAAGCCCGGCTCACGATCCTCGGCGTCATGCACCGGGCCATCGCAGAGCCGCGCGACCACGTCGCCGCGAGCGCACCGAAGATCGTCTCCATGGAGATCCCGATCGACAAGATCGGCGAGGTCATCGGCCCCAAGGGCAAGGTGATCAACACGCTGCAGCAGGAGACCGGTGCCGACATCGCCGTGGACGACGACGGCATGGTCGGCACGGTGACGATCGGCGCGAAGGATGGCAACGCCGTCGAAGAGGCTCGTCGGCGGATCTCGCTCATCCTCACACCGCCGACCGCCGAGGTCGGCGCGGTCTATTCGGGCAAGGTGGTGAACATCACCAAGTTTGGGGCGTTCGTCAACATCCTCCCTGGCCGCGACGGACTGCTCCACATCTCGAAGCTCTCGCCTCTCGCTGGCGGAAAGCGCGTCGAACAGGTGGAGGACGTGCTCACGCTCGGCCAGCCGGTCGATGTCCGTGTCGACGACATCGACCCGCAGGGCAAGGTGTCGCTCTCGCTCGTCGGAGAGGGGGTCACGTCCCCGGGGGCGGGCGCGTCCCCGGGGACGGGCGCGCACGACGGTGCCCACGGCAGCGCCCATAGCAGCGGGGCCCGGTCGCGTGGTGACGGGGCGGCCTCCGGGCCCGCGCGGCCCGCGCGCGTGTCGTTCGAGGACGCGTTCGAGGCGGAGCTGCTCGCGGACCTGGGCGACCTCGGCCCTGCGGCGCCGGCCGCACCGGTACGGGGGGACGGAGGACAGGGAGGGGATCGCCGAGGCGGCGGCCGCCGTCGCCCGAGGCGCCGGTGACCGCGGCCACCAGCGCGATCCAGAGCGAGCGGCTCGCCTCGGGTGTGCGGCTCGCAACCGAGACGATGCCGGACGTTCGGTCGGTCGCGATCGGGTTCTGGGTGGGGACGGGTTCGCGCGACGAGCCCGAGCGGCTTGCCGGAGCGTCCCACTTCCTCGAGCACCTGCTGTTCAAGGGCACGCCGACGCGGTCGGCGGCGGCCATCGCCGAAGCGCTCGACGAGGTCGGCGGTGACTGCAACGCCTTCACCACCAAGGAGTACACGGCCTTCTACGTGCGGCTGCTCTCCGAGCACCTGCACCTCGGACTCGACATCCTCGGCGACATCATGGAGGACCCCGCGCTCAGGGAGCACGACGTCGACGCCGAACGCACCGTGATCCTCGACGAGATCCTCATGCACGCAGACGAGCCCGCAGACCTCGCGGGCGAGACGGCGATGGCGGGGCTCTTCCCTGAGCACGCGCTCGGCCGGGACACGCTCGGCACCGCCGACAGCGTGCGCGCGACGCGCGCCCCGGACATCCGGGGGTTCTTCGAGGAGCACTACCGGCCTGCCAACCTGGTCGTCTCCGCCGCCGGCGATTGCCGCCACGAAGAGGTGGCCGCGGCGCTCGAAGACCGGTTCGCCACGCGCCCGGGCGGCGCGGCCCCCGTCCGCGCACCGGTGGGCCCCGACGTCGAACCGCTCGTGGTGGTGCGCCGGCCGACCGAGCAGGCGCACCTCGTGCTCGCGATGCGCTCGGTGTCCCGCTTCGACGAGGCGCGGTGGCCGCTCGCCGTGCTGAACGTGGTGCTCGGCGGCGGGCTCTCGAGCCGCCTCTTCCAGAAGGTGCGCGAGGAGCGCGGGCTCGCGTACTCGATCTGGTCCGAACGCAGCGGGTTCTACGACACCGGTTGCACGACGGTCTCCGCGGGGACCGCGCCCGAGCACGTGGACGAGGTGCTCCGGATCGTGACCGGAGAGATCGAGGAGCTCGCCGCGAAGGGCATCACGCAGCGGGAGCTCGCCGTTGCCAAGGGCAACCTTCGGTCCGAGACGTTGCTCTCCTGTGAGGACTCGGGCTCGAGGATGAGCCGCCTCGGCACGTCCGTGCTGCTCTATGACCGCGCGTGGACGATCGACGAGGTGCTCTCGCGCATCGACGCCGTCGACCTGGATGCGGTCTGGGAAGTTGCGCGCTCGCTCGCGGCGGCCCCCCGCACGCTGGCGGTGGTCGGGCCGTTCGACGCGGACGTCTTCGACGGCGCCGCACTGGGGTTGGCGGGCCGAGCGGCCTGACGCGCGGCGGCGCGGCGCTGCGGCGCGG
>JASHUY010000207.1 GCA_030039755.1 Acidimicrobiales bacterium | reverse complement strand
GCCCGGGGGGCCGCTGAGCGGTCCTCGAGGCTTGCTGCGGGACTTGCTGCGGGACGGGGTGCGGGCGGGTTCTCCCAGGTCCGGCAGTCGGCTACCCCCATTTCTTAGTTGAGTGATAAAGTTTATGGTATTGATTAGGATCGAGATCTCAGTGTCGCACGGGACCGGTTCCCTCGACGTGGAAGGGGAGGAAAGCTGAATGGCACCGTTGGTTGGCGGGCGCGTGCGCGCCGTGGTGGGAGCGACCCTCGTCATCGCAATCGCATCCTTGGGCTGGGTGGCCGCCGGAGTCGGGGGATCGGTGGGAGCGGACACTTCCGTCACGCGCCACGTGCAGTCCCACTGCACCAAGAAGACGAGCATTCTGCACGCGCTGGAATGCGCGACCAAGACGCTGCCGCCGGACAGGTCCTTGTCGGCCTCGAGCGACACAGTCAAAGTGACGCCGACCGGTCGCGGGATGGTCTCCGTCGCGACCTACGTCAAAGACCCGGTGGGAGCGCTCACGTCTTCGACGGGCACGTACTTCGGGGTCTGGCTCTCCTCGCCCAACGGCTTCACGGCCCTCACCGTGAAGGACTGCAACCTCGCCGGTGGGACGGCGCTGTACTGGTGGAACGGCGACACCTGGCTCCCTGTCGCACTGCAACCGGGCTCGGTCTCCAGCGCGACGATCACATGCGTGACCGACACACTCGGGGCGGAAAGCAGTCCGAACCTCGCGACCATCACCCACTTCTCACGCCTCACGAGCACCGGCGCGGTGGTCTTCAGCGTCAGGTAGGCGCGCGGTGAGCGGGGAGGAGGCGCACCGCTCGCGCACCGGCGATCAGGCTCCGCTCGGTCGCACGCGGCGGAGCACGCGCAGGCTGCCGCACGCCGCCTCCTCCGCCCACTCGCCGGAGCTCACGGCGTCGCGCCACAGCTCGTAGGGCGGGCGGCCGCCGTCTGCGGGGTCGGGGAACACGTCGTGGATCGCGAGCAGCCCCCCCGTGGCGACGAGGGGTGCCCAGCCTCGGTAGTCCGCCCACGCGGGCTCGTCGCCGTGGCCGCCGTCGACGAAGCAGAATTCGAGAGGCGCCGTCCAGCACGAGGCGACGGTGGGCGAGTCCCCGACCACTCCGACGACGACGCCTTCGAGGCGTGCCGCGGCGATCGACCGACGCCAGTGCGGCAAGGTGTCGATCCTTCCGTCGGCGGGGTCGACGAGGTCCGGATCGTGGTGCTCCCAGCCCGGCTGGTTCTCCTCGGAGCCGTGGTGGTGATCGACGCTGAAGAGGACGGCGCCAGTGGCCTCCGCCGCCGCGCCGAGGTAGATCGTCGACTTGCCGCACCACGCGCCGATCTCGACGAAGACGGGCGTCCCGGGGCGCCGGGCCTCGGCCGCTTCGCCCGCGCGGCGCGCCGCCTCGTAGAGCGCGACGCCTTCTTCGTCCGGCATGAACCCCCGGGTCGACCGCGCGAGCGCGAAGAGCTCGTCGAGGCGGCCCGTCACGTCGCGAGGGTGAAGATGCCGTACGCCGCGAATCCCAGCAGCGCGAGGCCTCCGGCTCGCCGGATCCACTCGAGCGGGAGCACGCGCAGCAGCGCCCTCCCGCCGAACGCGCCGATCGCCGACGCCGTGAGCAGGCCCGCGTACGCGCCGGTGAACACGGCCCACGGGTCGTGGTACTTGCCCACGAGGTTCACCGTGAGCAACTGGGTGAGGTCGCCGAACTCTCCGACCAAGATGACGCCGAACGCCGTGGCCACCACCTTCCACGGGCGGGTGGGCACGGGCTGCGCCCGGTCGGCCTCCGCCTGGCCCGCCGCCTCTTCGCGCCGCACGGGCACGACGAGAAGGAGCACCGCGCCGGCGAAGAACAGGGCGGTGACCACGATCTCGAGCGCCTCCCGGGGGAGGAGCTCGATGGCACGCCCCGCGCCGACCGCGAGCCCGACGTGGACGAGGAACGCCGCTGCCGCTCCGAGCCAGACCAGGAGCGGCCGGCTCCGGCTTCCCATCACGAGGGTCGCGATCATCGTCTTGTCGGGCAGCTCGGCGACCGCCACCAGGACGAAGACGGTTGCGACGACCCCCGCGCTCACGCCGGCCCGGTTCCGGTCAGTGCGGCAGGGCCTTCGCGAGCTCGCCGGCGAGCCGGTCGGCCCCGCGCATGCGCTCGCCGAAGCGCACGTTCACCGCGAGCTGCTCGAGCGTCTGGACGACCGTTCGCTGGCCGACCGCGAGCGGGTGCCCGGTGAGGAAGCGCGTGACGTCGGCGGCGAGCGCGGGATCGCGGCAGAGCGTGCGCACGGTCGAGACCATCGCCGCGTGGTTCGTCTCGGGGAACCGATCGAGAAGCAGCGCCCAGTTTGCCTTCACGAGCTCCCAGCACATCGGGCCCCCGACGCGGTTGGCGAGGAGCGCACGCACGACGAGGGGACCGTCCTGGCGGCGGATCCCGCCGGCGGCGAGGTCGAACGTGCGGCGGCAGAGGCCGGTGTCGGCGAACGCGCCCAGCGCGGCGAGATGACGGCGCTCGTCCTGGGGGTCGAGGGGATGGCGGTAACGGTCCAGCACCGCGTCGTAGTCACCCTCGGCGCCGTGGTCGGCGACGATGGCGAGCACCGCCGACTCGAGGTTCGGATCGAGCTCCCCTTCACCGTGGCGCGACGAACGGAACCGGCGTGCGGCCTCGTCGCGCACCCCCGGTGTCGCGCCGGTCGTCCCGAGCGCCTCGATGAGGAGCGCCCGGAGGGTGGGAACCCGCTCACCCTCGCCCGTCCGGCCGTCCCAACCGAGCGCCGCCGCGCGCGGCCCGAGCAGCGCTCGCGCGGCGGCCTCCACCGCCGGGCGATCTGCGTCCCGGGCGATCCGGGCGCACAGGCGGAGCGCGGAGGCCACGACGTTGTAGGTCTCCGGCCCGTCCTCGTCGCCGAGGCGCGAGGCGAGCGCCAACAGGTCGCCGAGATCCGCCCGCCCGGCGAGCACGAGGGCCCAGGTGTCCGAGAAGAGATCGAAGCGCTCGAGCGAGGTGAGCGATCCCAGATGCTCGGCCAGCTGCGCCCGGTGCTCTGGGCGGTACCCGGCGCGGTACACGCCCCAGCCTCCGGCGTTGACGAGCACGACGCCGTCGCCCGCCGGTGGCAGGTCCGCGGCCTCCTCGGCGAGAAGGAGACGCACGACGTCGTCGTGGCCGCGTCCTTCGTGGCCGCCGGCGAGGGGACGCAGGAGCACGGGCACGAGCCACCGCTTCCCGATCGACGACTCACCGTCGGGAGGTTCGGGGAGGTACGCGAACGGCTCCTGGCCGAGCGTGCCGTCGCCGAGGTTGACGAGCGGATGCCCACCCTGGAGGATCCAGCTGTCCGCGACCGTGCGGATCGGTTCGCCGCTCACCTCCGCGAGGGCGCTCCAGAGGTCGGCGGTCTCCGTGTTGCCGTACGCGTGGGCACGGAGATAAGCCCGAACGCCGTCCCGGAACACCTCGGTCCCGAGATACTGCTCGAGCATGCGGAGCACGCTCCCGCCCTTCTCGTAGGTGAGCGCGTCGAACATGCCGTCCGCCTCGTCGGGTGAGCGCACCGGGTACTCGATGGGCCTCGTCGAGTGGAGGCCGTCCACGGACATGGCGGCGTCGCGGTCGAGCCCGAAGGAGGTCCAGCGTGTCCAGGCGGGCCGGTAGTGGTCCGTCGCCTTCACTTCCATGAACGTGGCGAACGCCTCGTTCAGCCAGATCCCTTCCCACCACCGCATCGTGACGAGGTCGCCGAACCACATGTGCGCGATCTCGTGATGGATGACGTCCGCGACCCGCTCGAGCTCGACACGCGAGGCGTTCTGGGGATCGATCAGCAACACGCTCTCGCGGAACGTGACGCAGCCGACGTTCTCCATGGCGCCGCTCGCGAAATCGGGGATCGCCACGAGGTCCAGCTTCTCGGCGGGATAGGGGATCGCGAAGTAGTCGGGGAAGTACTCGAGGGAATGCCGCGCGACGTCGAGCGCGAAGGCCGTGAGACGCTCCTTTCCCGGCGCGTGGACGACGCGGACCGGGACGCCGCCGACCTCGATCGGCTCGCTCGCGACGAGCGGCCCGACGACGAACGCGACGAGGTACGAGGACATCTTCATCGTGGGCGCGAAGCGAACCCTCCGCTTCTTCACGCCGTCGAGGATCACCGGCTCCTCTTCGACCGCCGGGGAGTTCGAGTACGCCGCGTCCCCCTCGCCCACGACGAGGGTGAGCTCGAAGGTCGCCTTGCGGTCCGGCTCGTCCCAGCACGGGAAGGCCCGACGCGCGTCGGTCGACTCCATCTGGGTGGTGGCGATGGTGCGGGTGCGACCCTCCTCGTCGGTGAAGGTCGAACGGTAGAAGCCACGGAGCTTGTCGTTCAGCGTGCCCTTGAAGGCGAGCCGCACCGTCGCGTCGCCGCTGGGCATCGGGGAGGGGAGCGCGAGCACCAGGCGCTCCGAAGCCTCGTCCAGCGCCGCGGCGACCTCGACGGCTTCCCCGCCGGCCGGCACGACCGAGGCGGCGGCGATGTCGAGCTCCGCCGCGTTGAGGATCACGCGGTCGGTGGGCTCCAGGACCCGGACGTCGATCTCGACCGCGCCCGTGAACCTTGCCGCCTCCAGGTCGGGGACCAGCTCGATCCGGTAGGCGACCGGCTCGACGGTCCTCGGGAGACGGTAGGAATCGACGCCTGCGGGCGCGCTCTGGTGGGCTTCGGGAGCGGAACGCATGAGGAAGGACGCTACCGTGACCGCCGTGCCGGAGCCCGCCACGACGCCCCCAGACGCCCACGCCGCAGCCGGCCATCCCGACCGCGGCCACGCCACAGCCGGCCGGCTCGACGGCGGCCCGCTCGACGTCGTCGGGATGGGGAACGCCCTCGTCGACGTCCTCGCCGCGGTCCCCGACCGGGTCTTGGACGATCTCAGCCTCGTACGAGGTTCGATGGAGCTCGTCGACCTGGCTCGAGCCGAGCGCATCTACGCAGCGATCGGGTCCGCCGTCGAGGTCTCGGGTGGCTCGGCGGCGAACACGGTCTCCGGCGTCGCCGCGCTCGGGGGCACCGCCGGCTTCATCGGCAAGGTCGCGGACGACGACATGGGCAAGGTGTTCGTCCACGACATGCGCGCCTGCGGGGTCGAGCTCGAGGCCGCCGTCGCCGATGCCGACGAAGGGGAGGCGGAGGTACGCGGCACCGGCCGCTCGTTCGTCCTCGTCACCGGGGACGCCGAGCGGACCATGGCGACCCACCTCGGCGTGTCCGCCATCCTCGGGCCGGGAGACGTGCGCGACGAGCTCGTCGCCAGAGCGGGGATCCTCTACCTCGAGGGCTACCTGTGGGACCGCCCCTCTGCGAAGGAGGCGATGCGCCGCGCGGTGAAGACCGCGCACGACCACGACAGCTCCGTGGCGCTGTCGCTGTCGGACTCCTTCTGCGTAGACCGCCACCGCAGCGAATTCCTCGATCTCGTGGTCAACGAGATCGACGTCCTGTTCGGCAACGAGGAGGAGCTGCGCAGCCTGTTCAGCGCCCGGTCGCTGGACGACGCGCTGTCCTCGGCAGGGGAGACCGGTGTGCTCGTCGCCGCGACCTGCGGCCCGAAGGGATCGATCGTGGTGGGTGGGCGCGGTCCGGTCGAGGTTCCCGCCGCGCCCGCGACCCAGATCGTCGACAAGACCGGGGCGGGGGACATGTACGCCTCGGGGTTCCTCTACGGCCTCACGCACGGGCACGACCCGGTCGACTCCGCGCGCCTCGGGTCGCTGTGCGCGGCGGAGGTGATCGGGCACCTCGGAGCCCGTCCGCAGCGCGACGTCGCCGTGATGGCGCGTGCAGAGGGGTTGGCGTAGTGGGGGCTCGGTCAGCGGGAGGGCTGCGGTAGTGGCGCTGTCGGTCGGCATCGTCGGACTTCCGAACGTGGGCAAGTCGACGCTGTTCAACGCCCTCACCGACAACGACGTGCTCGCCGCGAACTACCCCTTCGCGACGATCGACGCGAACGTCGGGGTCGTCGCCGTGCCCGACCCGCGGCTCGACCGGCTCGCCTCTCTCTACGACAGCGAGCGCATCATGCCGGCGACCGTGACGTTCGTCGACATCGCCGGACTGGTGCGAGGCGCGTCGGAGGGAGAGGGTCTCGGGAACCGCTTCCTCGCCGCGATACGGGAGACCGACGCCATTTGCCAGGTCGTGCGCGCGTTCGAAGACGACGACGTGGTCCACGTCGTGGGTCGGGTCGACCCTCCGGCGGACATCGAGACGGTGAACGTCGAGCTCGTGCTCGCCGATCTGCAGACGGTCGACAACCGGCTGGCCAAGCTGCGACGCGAGGCACGCATGCGGGCCGAGCTCGCCGCGCAGCTCGCGTCGGCGGAGCAGGTACGAGAGATCCTCGACTCGGGCAGGCCCGTGTCGGCTGCCGCAGCGCTCGGGGAGGTCGACCTCACGCCACTGCGCGACCTCCACCTTCTCACCGCGAAGCCGTTCGTCTACGTGTTCAACGTGGCCGAGGACCAGCTCGGTGACGCGGCCCTCAGCGCGCGTCTGGACGCACTGGTGGTGCCTGCGCCATCCGTCGTGCTGTGTGCGCAGATCGAGGCAGAGGTGGCGGGGATGGACCGCGCCGACGCGCGTGAGCTGCTCGCCGTGTACGGGCAGGAGGAGTCGGGTCTGGAGGCGCTCGTGCACGTCGCGTTCCGCACCTTGGGGCTCCAGACGTTCCTCACCGCAGGTCCGAAGGAGGCTCGTGCCTGGACCATCCCCATCGGGGCCACCGCTCCCGAGGCGGCGGGGGTGATCCACACGGACTTCCAGCGCGGGTTCGTGAAGGCCGAGGTCGTGAGCTACGACGACCTGATTGCCGCAGGATCGGTGCCCGCCGCTCGTGCCGCCGGCAAGGCACGCATCGAGGGGAAGGACTACGTCATGGAAGACGGCGACGTGGTCGAGTTCCGCTTCAACGTGTAGTTCTGCGCATTTCCCCTTGTGGATCGCCCTGTGCCGTCGAGAGCATCTGGGCCTTGAGCTTCGATGGCACGGCACGCACCGACGCGGCCCGCGACACAGTCACCGGGACGAGTTGCGCGACGCCACGATCAAGCAGGTCGTCCAGGTGCTGATGACCGGCAAGCGCTCCGCCTGGAAGGTGCTCGAGAGGGTGAACCGAGCCGGTACCTGCTCCGATGGTGCGATGTAGCCCGCTGGCCAGGCCCAGCGTGCGATGACTCGATTGGATCCTGCTCCGGCAGAAGGCCCTGGTCAAGAGAGCGTTTAATCTGGGCTACTCGGATCCGTTGGTGAAGTTGGCGAGCCGGGATCCGCGACTCGAGCTCGTCGATGTCGCGCGCGAGCTCCACTTGGCGACTCGCGAGTAGACAACTCGCGAGTCGCGTAAGGCTCGATCACCTCGATCCGAGCGGTCAGGGTGTCGATGGTGGGGCGAGTCTTCTCTGGAACCGGATCAGAGATCCGGCAGTTCGATGCTTGTCCGAGAGGTTCTCCTCGCTGTGTCTGGCGATCATCGTCACCAGGGCCTCGGGGGATGTAGACGACGCGCTCGCTCCCGTGCTTCGGGGATCGGATCTCCACCCGGTCGTTTCCGGCTCGCTGTCCCTCGGATGCACCTCGTAATCAGAGGACTCACTCTTCGCCGTTGAGACGCTGGTCGGCGTGTCTCGTGCAAGGGCGCAAGCCGGCCGCGTGTGGTCTAATCGAGCCGCCGGCCGAAGAACACGGAAACGGCCGCGACCGTCAGACCAAGGAGGGGGCTGTGGGCCGCTTTTGCAGG
>JASHUY010000206.1 GCA_030039755.1 Acidimicrobiales bacterium | reverse complement strand
AAGTAACCCTCTCCAACACAGTTCGATCCCGAAGGCGGTGAGACCGTGATCGTCAGTGTGGAGCCGGCCGCCCAGCCGCTGCCCGCGGCGATGTCGCCCGACATGCTCAGCGTCCATGTGCCAGCGGCACCGTCGCTTTCCCCGGTGCTCAGCTGCGGTTGGCTCTCCGCGACAAGTGTGACTGTCGGCGCGTTCGGGGGTGTCTGTAGGACCGTGGCGTCAGTGGCCGACGACGGGGTAAAGACGACGCCTGTAAGCGTCGGCGTAACAACAATGGCTCCAGCAACCTCTGTCGTTGAGACCGTGATTTGCGTCAGCTTTATCGTGGCGGCCGTGTTGGCACTCTTCTTCCCAAGCACCATGTCCAAGGCGTCACCGAGTGCTCCCACTCTCGAAACGGTGACCGCTTCAGCAGACACGTCGTAGTTCTCCCAGTCAACGATGCCTGAGCCCGCTGACGGCGCGATTTGTAGAACGAGGGTTGCACCGCTTGTGAGGGATCCCGCGGCACTCAGCGTGATCGTGAGGGAGCCCGCTGGCTGAGCGAGACCTGTCGGCAGCACTGCTGGTGAGCTTGTCGCGAAGATCGCCCCTTTCGGCGGAGTTGTCGCCCCAGCCGGGGTCGACCCGACTACGCCGCCCCCCGTCACGACACTGAAAGCCACCGCCCACAATGCAACGGCCATTGACACGCGCCGAAGCGAGAGAACACGCCTGCTCAAGGGTCCATCCCCTTCCCCTAGTCATCCCCGTGTTGGTACTGGCTTAAGGCCGATCATCCCTGCTCGGCCCCATTCCACAACTATTTTGCGACCATACCGCAACGCAACTATTCCTCGTCAAACCCGAGTCCCCCCGCCGATGGCCTCCCAAGCGGGGGGCTACGGCTTCCACCCGAGAGGCTACGGTCCGCCCCCGTGGCGCCACGCCCCGGGTCGACAACTTCGCTCAGCCGTAGACGGGTCTCAGGAGTCCTTCTCGCGCCGGGTGCCGGCGGAAGCGCCGACAGTCCCGCAATCGTGGAGCTCGCGGAGTTGGTCGCGAACACCAGGGTCACCGTTGACCGGATGGACTTTCCCTACCGGCTCGCAGGACGCCGGCGCCCGGACCAGCCGGCGGTTCTTGAAGCCGCGGTACGGGATCGGGCCACCGCTCTCGCCAACTTCCTCGGCGTTCGAACGGGGGAACTGGTGCTCGGGGGCAGGTCCATGGGCGGGCGAATCTGCTCGCAGGTCGTGGCGGGTGGGTTTGCTGCGGCTGGACTTGCGCTCGTGAGCTACCCGTTGCACCCTCCCGGCCGGCCGGAGCGACTACGCACTTCTCACTTCCGGGAGCTCGACGTGCCCTGTCTGTTCGTCTCGGGGACCCGAGATGCGTTCGGCGCCCGAACCGAGCTCGAGGAGGCGACCTCAACGATCCCAGGACCCGTCAGCCACGTATGGCTCGAAGATGGTGATCACGGCCTCCGCAAGCACGGCTTGAACGCCGCCGCTGCCGACGCCGTCGTCCGATGGCTCGCCGCGACGTTCGTGCTTCCATCAGACGGCTGACGAGTGACTACCTCGAATGACGAGTAAGCCACCTCGAAACTCCGTACCGTCCGGATCCACCCTGCTACGCGCAGGGCATGACGCCCAGCGCGAACCGGGACGCCGCGTAGCCCGCCGAGGCCGCCGGTGCGGATGGATCCCCGCCACCGGCAGCCACCGGCTGCCACCGGCAGCGCTACGACAGCTCGTGCACCGCCCAGTCCACCAAGACCGCCAGTAGGAATGCCGTCGCTCCCAGTAGCAGTCCGACTCGTGCTTCGTTACCCATATCGCTGCCTCCATCGTGAGTTGCGGTGGTCAGGGGACCCAACGTCAATACCACCCTCACGTTCAGGCAAACACCGACTCACTCGCTACCCGCGGCTATCCAGCCGACTGGCGAGACAGCCGCACAGAATCGAAGTCGCGCGCGTCGTCCGTCGAGTGACCCGCGACGGCGCCTAGGGGCGCTGCCGGTGGAAGCGAAGGCCGTCTCGTCCTGACTCCCATGACAAGCATCGCGAGCACCATGAGCGCGCCAGCACCGAAGAGCGCCCAGCTGAAGCGCTCTCCGGACAGCCACGCAAAGAGCGCTGCGAAGACCGGTTCGGTGGTGAAGACGACAGCCGCCGAAGTCGCCGAAAGATGCGACTGTGCCCAAGTCTGGACGACAAAGGCGAAGGCGGTCGCCGCGACAGCCGTGAGCACGACGGAACCCCACAGGTCAGGCGTCGACGGAAGTCGGAGCCCTCCCGGTGCCGCAGCAGTGAGCGCCGCCACGCCGATGGTGAGCAGCTGCACGGCGGCGAGCGCGTACGCGTCTTCCACCGTCGCCCACCGCTCCAAGCCCACGATCTGCAATGCGAACAGCACTGCGGACACGACGGTCAACGCCTCGCCGATCCCGAACGGAACACCCCGGAGAGTCAGAACAGCGAGCCCTGACGTAGCAAGCGCGACAGCTGCCCAGGTCCGCCCGCTCGGCTTGTTCCGCAGGAGCAGCCACCCGATGACGGGGGTGAACACAACCTGCAGCCCGGTGAGAAATCCCGACACTGCCGCAGGGGTGTACTTGAGCCCGTAGGTCTGGGTCATGTAGCCGGCAGCGAGGGCAAGTCCGAGCAGAACTCCGTTCCGCCAACCACGGCGCCCGAGCCTCGCGAGCGCTCTGGGCCGGGCGGCGACCAGCAACAGTCCTGCCAGGATGAAGCGCCAGGCCAGGAAGTCCAGCACCGACGTCTGGCTGATCGCCTGCTTCACCACGACGAACGTCGAGCCCCAGATCGCGGAGGCGAGTAGGAGGAGCAGGACCGCGACGAGCTTCGGTCGCCGACGCAGCTCGTTCACCATCTCGCCTCCTTTCCCGTCCGGCCCGCGAAGCCGGGTCAGTGCAAGATTTTGCAAATGCAGTATATTGCCCTTCATGCCGTCCCCACGCCGGCAGCACCCGGACGACCGAGATCCTTCGACTTCCGGCAGTCCCGAAACTCGGGCGAGCCGTCTCCTCGAGGCGATCGGCGGCCGCGTTCGGCAGCACAGGCTCGAAGAGCACCTCACGTTGGACGAGTTGAGCGCCCGGTCCGGCGTCAGCCGGAGGATGATCACGATGCTCGAGGCAGGCGAGACCAACGCCAGCATCGGTACCCTCGACAAGCTCGCACGCGCGCTCGGGCTCGATTTCGCGACGTTGGCGGCGGTCCGCCCGGTTCCGCCACTAACTCCCGAGACCACGCGGGCGGTCACGCCGACCTGGGAGGACGGCAGGGGCAGCACGGCGCGCCTCCTGGACTTGCGCTCCGGTGCGCGGGTGGTGGAGTTCTGGTACTGGGAGCTGGCTGCGGGCGCGCGCTACGAGGCGGAAGCCGACCCGCCTGGAAGCGAAGAGCTCCTCCTCGTGCACACTGGACGCCTCGTCGTCGAAATCGGGCCCGCGCTCTACGCCCTTGGTCCGGGCGAACACCTTCGCTTACCCACGGACGCTCCGTACGCCTACTTGAACCCAGGTCGGAGAGTGGTGCGGTTCGAGCGCGTCATCGTCATCCCATGACCGAACGCGTGTGCGGCGTGCCTAGAGTTTTCCTCATGGGATCCGGCTCGCCCTCGACGAGACCCGCATGAGCGCGCGCGTCATCCCATCCGCGCAGCCGTCCGATTCCTTCCCGCATTCCACGACAGCCGCCCCTGGAGGTGGAGCCACCGGGTGGTGGCGCGACCTCGTCAACATCGACACCATCCGAGCCGCAGCCGAGCGTCTCGAGACGGTGGGTGTCCGCTCTCCGCTGCAGCACAACGACCGGCTCTCCGAGCGTTATGGAGCGGACGTGTTCTTGAAGCGTGAGGACCTGCAGGCGGTCCGCTCCTACAAGATCCGAGGCGCGTACAACTTCATCGCGGGACAGGCGGACGCGCTCGTGCCCGCCGGGGTCGTGTGCGCGAGCGCAGGCAACCATGCTCAGGGCGTCGCGTGGAGCTGCCGGCATCTCGGCGTTCACGGGACGGTCTTCCTCCCGCGCCGCACGCCGAGGCAGAAGGTCGAGCGGATCCGCACGATCGGCGGGGACGTGGTGGACGTGCGGTTCGCCGGCACGACCTTCGACGACGCGGCGGCGGCTGCAGCCGAGTACGCCCGCACGACCGGAGCGACCTTCGTGTCCGCGTTCGACGATCCCGTCACCGTGTCGGGCCAAGGCACGGTGATGCTCGAGGTCGTCGAGCAGCTCGGCGGACCGCCGGACGTCGCGTTGGTGCCCGTCGGTGGCGGCGGGCTCATCGCCGGATCGGCCGTGTGTCTCGACGAGCTGGGTTCGACGACCGTCGTGTTCGGCGCCGAGCCCGAAGGGGCCCCGTCGATGGTCCGCTCGCTCGCCGAAGGTCGCCCGGTGACGATCGACATCCAAGACGACTTCGTGGACGGCGCAGCCGTGCGCACGCCGGGACGGATTCCCGTCGCGGTCGTCGGCGAGCTCGTAAAGGAGATCTACCTCGTTCCCGAGGGCCGCGTTTGCACCGCGCTCCTCGACCTGTACCAACAGGACGGCATCGTCGCCGAGCCGGCCGGGGCACTCTCGATCGCGGCTCTGGACGACGCCGCCCCTGAGATTGCCGATCTGACGGTTGTGTGCATCCTGAGCGGCGGCAACAACGACGTGGCGCGCTACGACGAGATCATCGAGCGGGACCTCGTCTACCGGGGCCTCAAGCACTACTTCATAGTCGAGCTGCCCCAGCAGCCGGGAGCGCTGCGCCGCTTCTTGGACGAATGCCTCGGGCCGCACGACGACATCACCCTCTTCGACGCGCTGAACCGCAGCCGGCGCGAGTACGGCGCGGCGCTCGTCGGCATCGAGCTCGCGGATCGTGCCGACCTCGCACCGCTCATGGAGCGCATGGCTTCGTCCGGGCTCCAGATCGAGCGTCTGGCCCCCGGGAGCCCCGCCTACCGCTACCTCGTGTGACACTTGACGGACACCACGACTGCGCGGATCGTGGGAGAGGACGCCCCCGGCGGATGGGCGGGCACCGCGTGTCGGGTCAGCGGCCGTTGGGTACGGTGGGACCGTGAGACACCGTTCACGAATTGCCAACCTTCCCGTTCGGGCCGCAGCCGGCGTGTTCATCTTGAACGCCGGCCTCTCCAAGCTCCAAGCAGAGAAGGACACCCACAGCCGGCTACACGGTTTTGCTTCCGGCGCGTACCCCGTGCTCGAGAACATGCCCCCCGAGCAATTCGGCAAGGCGCTCGGAGCTGCGGAGATCGCGCTCGGGGGGGCGTTGCTCGCGCCGGTCGTCGTCGGCGACGGACTGGCCGGGCTTGCGCTCACCTCGTTCGCCGGTGGTCTCGTCGGCCTATACCTCAGGACCCCGGGCATGCGACAGGAAGGGAGCGTGCGACCGAGTCACGACGGCACCGCGCTGGCCAAGGACGTCTGGCTAGCCGGAATCGGTCTCACGCTGATGGCCAGCTCCGTGGGCTCGCGTCGGAAGGCGGGACAGGCGAAGAGGCGCTCGCGTGACACGAAGGCCGCCAAATCGGGCAGCTGAAGACGATCACCTCGAAGACGATCACCCACCCGGGGGCCTAGAGCGCCCGCCCGGCGCCACACCACTAGCCCGGCCTTGGAAGCGTGCCGTGGCCTCATTCAACGGGGCTGGCGATTTAACGGGGCTGGCGTCGCCGAGCTTCCGATGATCCCAGCTGACTGTACGTTCGACGTCGATCACGAGGGCGACGCGTTTTCGCAACACCGCCTCAACAGTCCTGCGCGACTTGTTCGGTGCACGGCACGACGCACCGATCGAAGTCGTTCACCCCGACCCGACGGTGAAGAGCGGCCCCGCATCGCGGACGGGCACCGCCTTGCCGACGAGCTCCACGCCCCGTAGCTCCTCGTACCGCTGCCCAACTTCGACGAGGCAGGTCACGCGGGGATCCCGTGCGAGGTTGCGCGCCTTCTGGGACTTTGCCTTCGTGTGCATGGCAAGCCGCCTGTCGAGAAACTCGTACCACATCGGCGACTGCGTGAACGGAGCCGTCCCGGTTCAGCGTGCACACCGCTGCGGCGAGCAATTCGGCGACTTCCGCCGGCGACATTGCGATTTGGCGACGGTGGTCGTCCTTGGAACGGCGGGCGTACCGGCCCTCTCCAGCCCGCTGACGCCCGGAAGACCGGGCCCGCGTCTCCGCCCGGAAAGGACCAGCGCAAGAGTTCACCGCGGGATCATCTTCGTGTAGGGCTGGCTTCGCGGTCCGTTCACCTCATTTCCCTACGGTTGGCACCGATGGGTCGGCAGGTTTGCGGCGGTGCGAGCGGGCTCGGCGGGACGGCAACGGACCCGACGGGGTGCAGTCGCGCCTCCACCGCGGCCGCGCTCGCCGATGTGGTCCCGCTGCCGCGGACGCGACGCCGGATGGCCACCACGCTCGCGCGGGTCTGGATCCGCCTGCGCCAGGAGGCGGCGTCAGGGGAGCTCTCCCCCCGCTCCCCGACTCCGCCTCCATTTTCCAGTACACGCCTCACACATCCCTCCTCTTGCGCATCGCGCAGGACGAGGACCGGTCGATCGCGGTTGTACGCGGTGCGGCCGCCGGACGACGCGGCATGAGCTTCCGCACACCGCTCGACCGGCGGGTGGATGCGAGCGCCCACCGGCCGGAAGGGAACGGGCGCGCTCAGAGGGGCTTCGCCACGTCGATCGTGCCGACGGCTCCTGCTACGCCGCTGACGCCGACCGCCCCGATGGCTCCGGCTTCGACGGTGTCCGACGTCGGCACGCTTTCCTCGGTTGCGCCACCTGCGTCACCTGCGCCACCTGCGCATGCGGTCCCCGTCTCGTCGGTGAGTCCCTCGCGGTTGGCAGCGGCACGCGACCGTCGACCCGTCGTGCTGGTCGTCGACGACGAGGAGTCCTACCGTCAGGCTCTTGCGTCGGGACTCGGCCAAGAGGGCTTCGCCGTGGAGCTGGCGGCCGACGGCCACGAGGCCCTCAGGCTCTTCCACCGGGTCCACCCCGACCTGGTCCTCCTCGACGTGATGCTCCCCGACCAGTCGGGAGTCGAGCTCTGCCAACGGATGCGCGCAGCCGCCCCGGTCCCCATCATCATGGTGACGGCGAGGGATTCCGAGGTCGACGTCGTCGTTGGCCTCGAGGTCGGCGCCGCCGACTACGTCGCGAAACCATTCCGCTTGAGGGAGCTGGTCGCCCGCATGCGGGCGGTGCTACGCCGCGGGGCACCCACCCCGGTCCCACAGGACGAGGTGCTCGTGCAAGGGCCGGTCCGGCTTGACGCGGCGCGGCGGGAGGTGACGGTCGACGGTCGTCCTGTTGAGCTCTCGCGAAAGGAATTCGATCTCCTCGCGCTCCTCATGGCGCAGCCCGGCCAGGTCGTGACCCGGGACTGGTGCATCGACCGGCTCTGGTGGGATCAAGAGCTGGCGGACACGCGCACGCTCGATACCCACGTAAAGCGGCTTCGGCGCAAGATCGAACCCGACCCCGCACACCCGCGCCATCTCGTCACCGTACGGGGCGTCGGTTTCCGCTTCGAGCCCTGACCTGGGAGTCCAACAGACGCTCAGCCGATCCGGTGGCCCCGGACCGGGGTAGCGTCGAAGGTCGCCTACACCTGCTGCAGGTTGTCGAAGCGCGCGTACTGGCCGAGGAAGACCAGGTGCGCCGACCCGGTCGGCCCATTGCGGTGCTTGGCGACGATGATCTCGGCGAGACCTCGCCGGTCGATCGGCGTTTCAGGATCGTAGAGCTCCTCGCGGAAGATGAACAGGACGACGTCGGCATCCTGCTCGAGCGATCCCGACTCTCGGAGGTCCGACAGCATCGGCCGCTTGTCCTGCCGGGCCTCGAGGTTGCGTGAAAGCTGCGAGAGCGCGACAACCGGACACTCGAGCTCGCGGGCGAGGATCTTGAGCCCACGGCTGATCTCGGACACCTCGACCTGGCGGTTCTCCGCCTTGCTTCGACCGGTCATGAGCTGGAGGTAGTCGACGACCACGAGCCCAAGATCGCCTTCGCTCTTCTTCAGCCGACGGGCACGCGCCCGGATGTCCATCACCGTCAGGTGGGGGTTCTCGTCGATGAAGATGGTCGACTCGCTGAGGCGGCTCACTGCGGCTCCGACCTTCGCCCAGTCGCTGTCGTGGAGATGGCCCGTGCGCATCCGCTGCGAGTCCACTCGAGCCTCGGACGCGAGGAGTCGTTGCGTGAGCTCGAGGTGACCCATCTCGAGCGAGAAGAGCAGGGCCGGTCGGCGCAGCACGGTGCCGACGTGGGCGAGCATCCCGAGGGCCAAGCTCGTCTTTCCCATGGCCGGCCTCGCCCCCACGATCGTGAGGCTCGCAGCCTGCAAGCCGGCGAGGATCTCGTCCAGCTCGCTGTAGCCGGTCGCGACACCGGTGATGCGCGTGCTCCGGTGCGAGAGTTCCTCGATGCGGTCGAG
>JASHUY010000030.1 GCA_030039755.1 Acidimicrobiales bacterium | reverse complement strand
TGTTCAGGCAGATCGCGACGGAGCCGGGGAACAAGGCGCTCGACGAGGTCGACAACTACCTCACGAAGACTGCCGCGCTGTTGTGGATGCCGACCTCCGACGCCCTCTTGTACGAGGTGAGCCCGCATCTGAAGGGGTTCAAGACGAGCCCGATCCTCGCCTACCAGCCCGAGACATGGCACCTCACCAAGTGACGGGCCGGACCGATGTCGGGGTTTCGGACCTCGCGCGCTTGGGCTAGGTGGAAGGGCGCCCCCGCTGGGACTCGAACCCAGGCACACGGTTTAGGAAACCGACGCTCTATCCTCTGAGCTACGGGGGCTTGGGGGTCGGAAGCGGTCGGATGACGATCTGCGTCGCCGTCTGCGCGGGCTGCACGCTGGCCGCGTCGACACGGTACCGGCCGCGTCGTCACGATAGCCGGACGGATCGCCGCAGGCCGGCTTTCGAGCTCTCGGGGAGCCCCGATCATGGGGCGTTCCCGCGAGTTGTCGCGTCGGCCGACACGTCCTGACTTGCTGCGCGGACATCCACAGCGGTCGGCCGGGCCTCCGACTATATGCTTCGCCGAAGAAATGCGACTCGCCGGTTACGAACAGGGTCCCGTCGATGGCGGTCACGCCGCTCACCTCGGCGAGCGCGATCTCGGGATCGCCGACGGCGGTCGCGGCAGGAGTGCCCGCCGTACCCGGCGGCCGGAGGCGTAGATCCCAAGATGCGCCGGAAGGGTGGGGAGCAAGGAGGGAGCCTGCAACGGGTCCGGCCGCGACGGCCACCGTCGCCCGATACCTCGCGGGAGAGGGTCGAGGAACCCCATTTCGTTCGCGCCTACGCCGAGCACACGAGACGCCTGCTGGCGTCATGGGGGTCCCGCGAGGGGGCGCTGCAGGCAGCGGTCGGCAGCGCGACTCCTGGAGAGTACGAGATGGTGGGCAGGCTGGAGAAGCTCCTCCTCGTCTACGCAGGCCTGCGCCGCGACGACTTCCTGCTCGACATCGGGTGCGGCTCCGGCCGCCTGGCCGTGCAGCTCGCGGACTGGCTGGAGGGCGCCTACCTCGGAACCGATGTGGTGCAGACACTTCTCGACCAGGCGGTGCGGGCATGCAACAGGCCCGATTGGCGATTCCACAAAGTGTCCGGCCTCACCGTCCCGGCCGATTCCGGAAGCGTCGACATGGCGTGCGCGTTCTCGGTGTTCACCCACCTGCGGCATGAGGAGACCTACGAGTACATGCGCGACATCCATCGGGTGCTCAAGCCCGGCGGCCGGCTGGTGTTCTCCTTCCTGGAGTTCCGTGTACCCCTGCTCTGGCAGGTGATGGAGGGAAACATCGGCTCCATCGGTCAGGACGCAGTGCTCAACCAGTTCATGAGCACCGACGCGGTCGAGGTGTTCGCTCAACACCTGGGCTTCGAACTGTCGGAGGTCCATCGGGGTGACGACCCGTTCATCCCTCAGTTCGATCCGTCGACCGGGTCCAAGATCGACGGCGAGCTCTACAGCTTCGGCCAGTCCGTCGCCACGTACCGCAAGCCGTAGCGGGTCGCGCGCAGCCTCCTCGTAGTCGTCAACGGTCGGCCGGCGTGCCGTCCCCGAGGTCGTCGACCACGTCGCCGAACCGCACGGTGACGGTCGTCCCCACGCCGACGATCGAGCTCACCGAGAGGTTCCCTCCGTGGCGCTCCGCGATCGCGCGTGCGACCGAGAGGCCGAGACCAGACCCCGGCAGGCCCCTGCGCCGGGCGTTCGACGCGCGGAAGAACCGGGTCGAGAGCATGGAGAGCTCGTCTTCGGGTACGCCGATCCCGGTGTCGGCCACGGTCAGTTCCCACGCCGGCGTTGGTGACGCGTCGGCGCCCGACGAGGTGGCCGGAGCGGCCTGAGCCGAGCTCGGTGCCGGCGTTCGCTCTCCGCCCGGCGGTGCACCCACCAGCGGAACAGCGCGCACGACGATCCGCCCTTGGGGCAGCGTGAACTTGACGGCATTCGCGAGCAGGTTCTCGACGAGCTGCGCGAGCCGGTCCTCGTCGCCTTGCACGACCGGGCCGGGCTCGGTCTCGACCTTCACGTCGATCGAGCGGTCGGCCGCCTGGGGACTGATCGTCCGCACCGCACGTTCGACGACCTCGAGCACGTTCACCGGGGAGACCGGGAGCGGCATCGCCCGCGTCTCGAGGCTGTCGAGCGCGACGACGTCGCCGGCGAGCCGGAGAAGCCGGTCCACGTTGCGCGCGATCGCGTCGAGGTACGCGGCCTCCTCAGCGGATGCGGTCGGGTCGATGGTGTTTCGCAGGAGGTGCGTGTACCCCACGATCGAAGTGAGCGGGGTGCGCAACTCGTGGGACACGGCTGCAAGTGACTCGGACCGGTACGCGTCGAGCTCGGCGAGGCGTCGGTTCTCCTCGCGCTCGGAGGCGAGCAGGCGCTCGCGTTCGGCCTCGGCCCGCGCCTGCCCCGTCACGTCACGGTAGGTCGAGAGGTAGCCCCGGTAGGCACCCTGGACGACGATCGGGACGAAGTCGCACTCGAGCGCCCGGCCGTCGAGGAGCATGACGCGCACGCCGTCACGCCGTTCCCCGCGTTCGCGCAGCTCCCGCAGCAGGAGCTCGGCGTCCGCCGGCTCGGCGACCAGCCTCCCTGCCGAGAGCCCCACCGACGCGAGGGTCCTTCCCACGAGGAAGTCCGGCGGGTCGTTCAGGCGGAACAGCTCCACGAACGCCTGGTTCACGTGCACCACCCTGCCGTCCTCGTCCTCGAGCATCACCGCGGTCTGCAGGCTCTCGATCAGGTCGACCAACCGGCGGTTCGCAGCCTCGAGCGCATCCTGGGCGGACCGGCGCTCCGTGATGTCGTGGAGGTGCACGACGAAGCCGCGGATCGCGGGCTCGTCGAGGCGAGGGTCGAGGGACCCCTCCATCCATCGCCATGTCCCGTCCGACGCCCGCAGCCGGAGCTCGAACGGCACCTCGTCCGCCAGCTCGCCCTCCACGGCCCGCCCGAGCAGCGCCCGCACGTGTTCCCGGTCCTCCGGGTGGACGAGCGAGAAGATCCCCTCGGCGACGTCGAACTCCGCCTGGTGCCCGACGAGGCGGATCGCCCCTCCGTTCGACCACCGCCACGAGCCGTCGGCGTTCAGGATCGTGATCACGTCCTGCGCGTGGTCGAGCACCACGTCGAGCAGGTGCGGCGTCGCGAGCGACGGCCACCCCGCGTCGACGCCCACACCGGCCCACGGGTCCTCGTCCGCGACAGGTCCCGTCGACGACGTCGCATCGGTGATCACGACGAGACGACCGACGACCTCTCCTTGCGCGCCCAGCATCGCGACGGTCTCTCCACGGCACCGCCGCACCGTGCCGTCGGGGCCGACCACGCGGAACTCGCCGAGCCGCCCGCGGCGCTCGACCGTCTCCCGCCACCGCTGGGCGACGCCCTCCTCGTCGTCGGGATGCACGGCCGCGAACCACGGGCGGTCTCGAGCCTCGCTGCCCGCTCCCGAGAGGTCCATCCACCGCTGGCTCAGGTACCAGGGTCTCCCTTCAGGGTCGACTGCGATCAACCCGAAGGGCACGAGTCCCGAGAGGGCGCCGAGCGCCTGACGCACCGCGGCGCGCCGTTCCTCGTCGAGACGGTCCTGGGTCGTTGTCATCGCTCCGCTGCCTCGATATCTCGTCACCGCCCGAGCGCAGCAGTCCCCGCCGTCTGCCGAGCACGCGCGACCTCGGGGGCGGGCGTCCGACAGCATAGGGCCAGGAGCCGCGTATCCTTGGTGGTCCCGAGAACCAAGGAGATCCCCCCTCATGAGCACACTGCGGCCCGACACCTGCTCCACACGTCCCGACGCGCTGCAGTGGAAGGTCGCGGACCTTTCGCTCGCGGACTTCGGACGCCGCGAGATCGAGCTCGCCGAGCACGAGATGCCGGGGCTCATGGCCATGCGCGAGCAGTTCGGCGGGTCGAGGCCGCTGACGGGCGCCTGCATCACGGGGTCGCTGCACATGACGGTACAGACCGCGGTGCTGATCGAGACCCTCACGGCGCTGGGCGCGCGGGTCCGGTGGGCAAGCTGCAACATCTTCTCCACCCAGGACCACGCCGCGGCCGCGGTGGTCGTCGGGCCTGACGGCTCGCCCGAAGAGCCGAAGGGGACGCCCGTGTTCGCCTGGAAGGGCGAGACCCTCGAGGAGTACTGGTGGTGCACCGAGCAGGCGCTGCGGTGGCCGGCGGACCTCGGGCCCACGATGATCCTCGACGACGGTGGTGACGCCACGCTGCTCGTGCATCTGGGCGTCGAGGCGGAGAAGGCCGGGGCCGCACCCGATCCCGCGTCCGCCGACTCCGAGGAGATGCACGTCGTCCTCGGTGTGCTGGCGCGGAGCCTCTCGGAGGACCCACGGCGCTGGACCTCGATCGCCAACGGCGTCAAGGGAGTCACCGAGGAGACGACGACCGGCGTGCACCGTCTCTACCAACGTGAGCGCGACGGCACGCTCCTGTTCCCCGCGATCAACGTGAACGACTCGGTCACGAAGTCCAAATTCGACAACAAGTACGGTTGCCGTCACTCTCTGGTCGACGGCATCAACCGCGCGACCGACGTGCTGATCGGGGGGAAGCTCGCCGTCGTGTGCGGCTTCGGGGACGTGGGCAAGGGCTGCTCGCAGTCGTTGCGGGGGCAGGGAGCCAGGGTGGTCGTCACGGAGATCGACCCGATCTGCGCGCTCCAGGCGGCCATGGAGGGCTTCGAGGTGGTCCGGCTCGAGGACGTCGTCGAGACGGCCGACATCTTCGTGACGGCGACCGGCAACCGCGACATCATCACGGCCGCGCACATGGCGCGCATGAAGCACCAGGCGATCGTCGGCAACATCGGCCACTTCGACAACGAGATCGACATGGCGGGCCTCGCGGCGGTCGCCGGGATCACGAAGGTCGCGATCAAGCCGCAGGTCGACAAGTGGGTCTTCCCCGACGGCCATGCGGTCATCGTCCTGTCGGAGGGGCGTCTCCTGAACCTCGGGAACGCGACGGGGCACCCGAGCTTCGTGATGTCGTGCTCCTTCACGAACCAGACGATCGCCCAGCTCGAGCTCTACACGAGGGCCGAGGCGTACGAGACGCAGGTCTACGTCCTTCCCAAGCATCTCGACGAGAAGGTGGCGCGCCTGCATCTCGGCGCGCTGGGAGCCCGACTCAGCGAGCTGACGGCCGAGCAGGCGGCGTACATCGGCGTCCCCGCCGAGGGGCCGTACAAGCCGGACACCTACCGATACTGATCGTCCCGCGGCGCGGCCGCGGGCACTGCTCAGGGAGCCTTGGCGATCGCGAGGACCGCTCGCTCGATCCCCTCGTCGTCGACGTCGTGGTGGGTGACCAGCCGGACCACACCGGGCCGGATCATGTCCGCGAGCACCCCGTGCGCGCCGAGGTGCGTCACCAGCGCCCCGGCGTCCGGGGGCGAGAAGACCACGATGTTCGTCGGAGTGCGTGCGGGGTCTGCGCCGGCCCCGGGCCAGCGGTCGGCCGCCGCCTCGGCGAGCCGCCGCGCGCGTGCGTGGTCCTCCGCGAGCCGGTCCACCATGGTGCGCAGCGCGACGATCCCCGCGGCCGCGATGACCCCGGCCTGTCGCATCGCACCACCGAGTCGCTTGCGTTCCACCCGACCCGTGGCGACGACGTCGGCGGGCCCCGCGAGCAGCGAGCCCACCGGCGCGCAGAGGCCCTTCGAGAGGCAGGTCATCACGGTCGTCACCCGTGACGCCATGCTGGCGGCGGATGCGCCGGTCGCGACCTCGGCGTTGAGCAGCCTCGCACCGTCCATGTGGACGGGGACGTCGCCGGCCGCCGCCCGCAACGCGTCGAGCTCGTCGAGCGTCCACGGGATGCCGCCAGAAGCCATATGGGTGTTCTCGATGGAGACGAGGGACACCTGCGGCTGGTGGAACGCGGCGAGAGAGATCGCGTACTCGACGTCCGACGGCTCGACGACGCCGTCGGTGTCCGGGACGAGGTGGAACTGCACGCCGGCGTTTCGCGCCGCCGCGCCGGCTTCGAAGGCGACGACGTGCTCGGTGCGGCCGGCGACGACCGCGGTGCCCGCCCGGGCGAGCGACCTCAGCGCGATCTGGTTCGCCATCGTCCCGGAGGGCACGAACACGGCCGCTTCCTTGCCGACCCGGGCCGCGTAGAGGGCCTCGAGCTCTGCGACCGTGGGGTCCTCGCCGAACCCGTCATCGCCGACCTCGGCCTGCGACATCGCCCTGCGCATCTCTTGGGTCGGACGCGTGACGGTGTCGCTGCGCAGATCGACGAAGCCCGAAGCCGAAGGTGATGCCATCGCCGGATCGTAGCGGCGCGCGAATTGGCCCCGGCGCCGGCGCGGACGGGGCCCCGCGACGGCACCGGTAGTCTTCGCCGGTGCCCGAGGAGCGACAGCCGTCGCCGCACGGTGACGTGGACGCGGATCTGGCGACCGCCGTGCGGCGCGGCGTGGTGGGGGTGCTCGGCATCGAGACGGTCGCGGCCGGTCCCGACCGGGTCGAGCTGCGGCTCGTGGTCGACGAGCGCGTGCACCAGGGCTACGGGATCCTCCACGGCGGCGTGTCCGCGCTGCTCGCCGAGACCGCGGCGAGCCTCGGCGCCTCGCTCGCCGCACCGCCCGGACACTTCGTCGTCGGGATCGAGCTGAACGCGAGCCATCTCCGCCCGATGCGCCAGGGCGTCCTCACGACCGTGGCGACGCCCGTCCGCGTCGGCCGCTCGATGCAGGTCTGGGAGATCTCCCTCACCGACGACGGGGGGCGTGAGATCTGCCGGTCGCGCTGCTCCCTCGCCGTCGTCGCGGCCCCCGCGTCGGCGACGGATGGGCACCCACCGAACTGAGCCAGCGGTACCACCACAGGTACTCCGGACAGCTCCCAGCAGTACTACTCATGGTAGGAATGATCGCACAAGATGTGCGGGACCACCCGCGTGGAGTAGCATGTTCGGATGCCGCTGGTCACAACCTCGCTGGCCACGGGCCGGCTGGGACTGCTCGTCCCGCCGATGCCACCCCTCGGCTCTCCTCACGACGCCGGTCCTACCTTAGGTACGACCAAAAATCCTACCTTCGGTAGTACCGCCTGGGTCAATGAGATCGCGTCCGGCGCCGAGCACGCCGGCGCAACGGGGATCTGGGCCACGGACCATCTCTTCTGGAGGCGTCCCGGGGGCGAGTGCCTGACGACGCTCGCGGTGGCGGCCACCGCCACCCACGCGGCGGCGCTCGGGACCTGCGTCCTGCAGCTTCCGTTGCGCGGGCCCGCCGCCGTCGCCAAGCAGGCGTCCGCCCTGCAGGTGCTGAGCGGCGGGCGGTTCGTCCTGGGCGTCGGCGTCGGCAGCCATCCCGGCGAGTACGACCTGGCGGGCTCCCCCTTCCACACCAGAGGCAAGGACCTCGACGCAGGCATCGCGGCGCTCCGCACCGCCTGGGAGACCGCAGTTGGCTCCGGCGCCTACCGTCTCGAGCCCGCCCCACCGGTCCCCGTGTGGGTCGGTGGGTCGAGCCCGGCTGCGATCAGGCGGGCGGCGACCGCCGGGGACGGCTGGGTGCCCCTGTTCGTCGGGCCGGAGCGGTTCGGCGCCTTGCTCGGCCAGCTGCGCGAGGCCGTCGTGGAGGCTGGGCGCCACCCGGGCGACGTGCCGGCGGCGGTGGTCATGGTCGCGACGGTCGGTCGCGACACGGCACGGGCCGCCGCGGCGGGCGCTGCGTGGCTCGCCGCCCTCTACGGGATCCCCGCCAAGGCCTTCGAGCGGCACCTCGTCGCCGGGCCGGCCGAGCACTGCGCCGAGACCGCCGCGAGGTACGTGGCGGCTGGTGCCGCCCACGTCATCGTGTTCGTGGCCGGCGACGACGCGCTGGCGCAGTTCCGGGCGCTCGCCGCCGCGTACGACCGTCTCGGCATCCCGGGCGGCCCTGCCGTCGACCCCACCCACGACATGGCAGGGGTCGGGGCATGAGCGCCCCCTCGGAGCAGGTCGCGATCCTCGGGACGGGGATGACCGACATGAGCCGGCGTGACCTCTCACCCGAGGCCATGGCCCACCAGGTGGTCCGCGAGGCCCTCGCCGACGCGGCGATCGAGGCTGAGCAGCTCGCCCTCGTCGTCTCGAGCAACGCGCTCGGCGGGCGCCTCTGCGATCAGGGCTGCATCCGTGGTCAGTCCTGGCTGCGCAAGGCAGGGCTCGGGAACGTCCCGATGATCAACGTCGACAATTCGTGTGCGGGGGGCGCGTCCGGGGCCCACCTGGCGAGCTTCGTCGCACGGGCCGGGGCCGGAGCCGTGCTCGTGCTCGGGGTCGAGAAGATGTGGACGGGGGACCGTGCCGCGACGATGGCAGGCATCGAGGACGGGCTGCCGGCGGACTACCGGGCGGACATGCACGCCCGCTTCGTCGCGGACGAGAACCCCGGCGGCAGCGTCCTCATGTCGCTGAACGACAGGTGGGCCCGCGAGTGCATGGAGATGCACGGCGCCACCGTCGAGCAGTTCGCCGCCGCGGCGGTGAAGGCCCGGCTGCACGCGAGCTGGAACCCCATGGCGCAAGTCCAAGAGGCGGTGACGCTCGACGAGGTCCTTTCCTCGCCCCGGGTGTCGAGCGTCCTGACGCGGCTCATGTGCAGCTCCTTCACCGACGGGGCGGCCGCACTCGTCCTCGGGCCCGCCACCCATGCACCGCGGGACGCGCCGCGTATCATCGCCTCGGTGGCACGTTCGGGAAACGGCGAGATGGACTACCACGACCGGCTCGGCGACACCGCCGCGGCGATGTGGGAGGAGAGCGGCTTGGGACCGTCCGACTTCGACCTCACGGAGATCCACGACGCGACCAGTCCCGAGGAGATCTACGCGCTCGAGTCACTCGGGCTCTTCGACGTCGGCGAGGCCGGGCCGGCGACGCTCGAGGGTGACACCACGATCGGCGGGCGCGGGCTCACGGTGAACCCGAGCGGCGGGCTCGTCGGCAGGGGCCACCCGCTCGGCGCGACGGGACTGGCCCAGCTGGTGGAGCTGGCGGTCCAGCTGCGAGGCCACGCGGGGCACCGTCAGGTCCCCGGCGCCCGGCTGGGTCTCGCGGTCAACACCGGTGGCGTCATCGAGGGCGACACCGCGTACGTCGGGATGCACGCCGTCGCGGCCGGGAGCCTGTGACCGTGCGCGGCATCACCGTGCGCGGCTGCGGCATCTCGGTCCCGGACAAGGTCGTGACGAACGAAGACCTGTCGGCGACGCTCGACACGAGCGACGCGTGGATCAGCGAGCGCACCGGCATCAAAGAGCGCCGCGTGGGCGGGGTCACCTCGCAGATGGCGATCGACGCCGGGAGGCGCGCGATCGAGGACGCCGGTCTCGAGCCGGCCGACATCGACATCGTGCTGCTCGCGACGACGACCCCCGACGCCCTCGTGCCGGGGACCTCGGGCACGGTCCACGCGGGCATCGGGATCCCCGGCGGGGCGTTCGACCTCAACGCCGCGTGCTCGGGGTTCGTCTACGGCCTCGTGACCGCCGCCGGCCTGGCGGCGGTCGGGGCGGGTCGGGTCCTGCTCATCGGAAGCGACGCCCTGAGCCGCATCACGGACTGGGACGACCGGACGATGGCGGTGCTGGTCGGCGACGGCGCAGGGGCCGTCGTGCTCGAGCCCGTGGACGGCCCGGGCGACCTGCTCAGCTGGAACTTCGGCGCCGACGGCACGCTGCGTCACCTGATCAAGTGCGACCACGGTGGCTACATCTTCATGGACGGCAAGGAGGTGTTCCGCAAGGCCGTGCGGGTCGTCGTCGAGTCCGCGGAGCGCGCGCTCGCCGACGCCGGGCTCACCGCCGCCGACGTCGACCTCTTCGTCCCGCACCAGGCGAACCTCCGGATCATCCAGGCTGCCTGCCAACGCCTCGCCATCCCCGAGGAACGCACCGCGATCGTGATCGACCGCTACGGCAACACCTCCTCGGCGTCGATCCCGCTCGCGCTCGACGACGCGTTGCGCAACGGCAGGGTCGCGACCGGCGACCGCGTCCTGCTCACCGGGTTTGGCGGGGGGATGACCTGGGCGAGTGCTGTCCTACGCTGGGGGATGTGAGCAAACCGGCGTCTGAGGCGTTCAGTCGGGACGTCCCGCTCGTGGTGCTGGCGGCGGGGCGCGCGACCCGCTTCGGCGGCGTGAAGCCGCTGGCCTCCGTCGGCATCAACGGTGAGGCGATCCTCGACGTGCTGGCGAGCGACGCGCTGGCCGCCGGGTTCAGGCGGTTCGTGCTGGTGATCGGTGACGAGACCGGGCCGGCCCTCCGGTACCACGTGGCGCGCACGTGGCCGGCCGAGGTCCGGGTCGACCTCGCTCTCCAGGGGAACCCTCGCGGCACCGTCGACGCGGTCCTCGCCGCCGCCCACCTCCTCGACGAGGACGCGCCGTTCGGCGTGGTGAACGCCGACGACCTTCCCGGAGAAGGGGGGCTCGCCCTGCTCGCGGGCTGCCTCCGCGGCGCCGGACAGGAGAACGCCGCCGTCTGCTACCGGCTCGGCGACTCGTTGCTCGGCGACGCCCCGGTCACGCGAGGGCTGTGCCAGGTCGACGCCGAGGGGATGCTCGTGGCCGTGGACGAGCGACGCCACGTCGGGCGGCTCGCGGACGGACGGATCGTCGCCGACGACGGGCGCGAGCCCAAGGAGCTCGATCCCGCCCAGCTCGTGTCGATGAACGTTTGGGGATTCAGGCCCGAGGTGATCGGCCTCCTGCGTTCCGCGTTGGCGGCGGCGGACGGGGGTGCCGAGGTCCTGCTCCCAGAGGTCGTGGACGGGCTGCTCGCGCAACGGCGTGCGGGCACCGTCGGCACCGCGGGCACCGGGGGCACCGCGGGCACTACGGGCACGATGGCCGTCCGGGTGCTGCCCTCACCCGATCGTTGCATCGGCGTCACCCACCCCGTCGACGTCGCGCTCGTCCAAGCCGAGCTCTCGCGCCAGGTCGGTCGCGGCGACCGGCCCGCCCAGCTGTGGACGGCGCTGACCGCCACCTCGCCATGACGCAGTCCGTCGCAGACCGACGCGCCTCCGCGCGGATGCAGCGCCTCGCGGCGGCCGCGGCGGTGAACGGCGCGCTGGTGGTCGTGGAGATCGTTGCGGGCGTCGCCGCCCGGTCCTCGGCGCTGCTCGCCGACGCCGGGCACAACCTCGCCGACGTGGCCGCGGTCGGGATCTCGCTCGCCGCGGTGCGTTGGGCCCTCCGGCCGCGCAGCGCGCTGCGCACCTACGGCAACCACCGCGCCACCATCCTCGCCGCGCTCGCGAACGCCACGGTCCTCGCGGTCGTCACGTGCGCGATCGTCGCCCTCGCCGTCGACCGGCTCCTGCACCCGGTGACCGTGCACGGCGCGCTCATGGCAGAGGTGGCGGGTGCCGCCCTCGTCGTGAACGGCGCGGCGGCGCTGGTGCTGCGCGAGGGGGGAAGGGACCTGAACCTGCGGAGTGTGGCCCTGCACATGTCCGCGGATGCCGTCTCCGCCGCTGCGGTGGTCGTCGCCGGGGTCGTCCTGGCCGTCGTGGGCCATGGCGCCGACATGGCCGACCCGGCGGCCTCCCTCCTGGTGGCCGGCCTGATCCTCGTCCAGGCGGTCCGCCTGATGCGGGAGAGCGCGGACGTGCTCTTGGAGTCGACGCCGTCGGACGTCGACCTCGGAGACGTGCGCGGGGTGCTCACCTCGGTCGAAGGCGTGGGAGAGGTGCACGATCTCCACGTCTGGAGCCTCTCGAGCGACTACCGGGCGTTGTCGGCCCACCTCGTCCTCACCGGCCACCCCAGTCTGGAAGACGCCCAGGCGGTCGGCGGCGTCGCGCGCGAGCGCGTGACGCAGCGTTTCGGCATCGCGCACACGACGTTCGAGATGGAATGCGAGCGCTGCGACGACGAGCACGCCGATCCCTGCGGCATCGACGAACCGGCGGTCGCCCCCGGCGCCGTCGCCGCCCGCTGACGTGGCGGAGCGGTCCGTCATCTCGGCTCGGAGGGCGGGCGCGGACGCGCGACCTGCCCCCGGACGCGGCGCGACCCCGAGTAACCGTCCGGCCTGAACCGTCCAGCTCCTCGGGGTCTGCGCCCATGGCGACCCGCGGTCTCCGTTCCTGGGGCAGTGTCGGACAACCCCGTTCCCGTCAACCGTGCCGGACGTTCCAGGGAACCCCCGACCCGTTGTCACGAGCCACCTCTGCTCGAATGTCATGCCCCCGCCTCCGGCTCTTGCCTTGCGGCGCCAGCCGGTCCCTTCGGTCAGCCTTGCGGCATCTCGTCAGGGCTCCTGGTTCAGCCTTGCGGCCCCCCCGTTTGCTCGTCCGTCGGTCCGCCTTGCGGCGCCCCTCCGTTCGTTGACGGGTTCGATCACTCGAACAATCGCAAGACTGCGCTCCGGATCACACAAAAGGCAAGGGGGTGACGCGAAATCCCGAAGTTGTCCCCACAAATGTGGAGGATGTCCCCAGACCGACGCAGGTCGTCCCCAGTGCGTCCCTCGGCTTTCCCCAGGCAATCCCCAAGCCGAGGGGCTGCGCCACCGCGCGGAGAGCCCGAGCCCTCCGTGCTCTGTGGCTCAGAGCTCGTAGCGCTCGCCGTCTCGCAGTCGGACCGTCACCGCCGCGACCACCGCCGCCACGAGCAGGAGGACGCCGGCGATGTCGAAGCACAGGTGGAGGCCCGACCCGAACGCCGAGTAGGCGGCGTGGATCACCTTCGTCGCCAGCTCCTTCACGTGCACTGTGTGGGAGTGCTCCGCCTGCTTCGCCGCCGATGTCCCCACACCGCTGCTCGTCACCGCGT
>JASHUY010000205.1 GCA_030039755.1 Acidimicrobiales bacterium | reverse complement strand
GCCGCCAGGATTCCCTGGGCGTGCGAGCGGACGTCGTCGTACGACCACAGGTCGAACCCGCTGGCCTGCACCATCGAGTCACGATCCTTCTCCCGAAAGAGCGGCTTGATGTCCGAGTCGAACCGGACGCCGTCTTCTGGCATGGGTCACCCCCGTTCTGAAGGGGACGCTGTCGCGTCGTTGCCTCGAGCCACCGGGGGATGCTGCGAAGCGCCCCGAGGACTCCGATCGATCGTATCGAGGCCGAGGCCGAGGCGAGCCCTTGACGCCGACGAGGAGCCGCGTGAGTGAGCCCCCGGCAGTCCGGGCCCTCGGAGCGCGGGGGGTCGCGAGGCCCAGTCGCCGCCGCCCATCGGTCGCCGTGGTCGCCCTCACGACCACTTGCACGTGCGCGGTGTGCAGTGGCGCGGATGCGGCGCGGCGCGGTGTGCGCAACTCGGCGCGACGCGGTGTGCGCGGCGCGCGCGGTGCGGCGCGGCGTGGCGCGGTGTGCGCGCTTGGCGCGGTGCCGCCGAGGGGGAGCCCGTCACCACGACGTCACCGAATTCCCGAAGTCGTCACACCTGTTCGCTTTGCACGTGTGTGTCGCATCGAGTCCGCGTAACGGCCTCTCTCGCGCAACGTCCCGCGCGGTACGCTGCCTTCACAAACCTTCGGAAGGAGATCGTGCATGTCTTGGGAAGGAGAGCAGTCCCAGACCCAATCGGAACCGCAAGAGCAGCAGCCGGCAAGCGACGATCGACTCCACGAAGGGGTTCCCGCGCCGGACGCCGTCGTCGAGCAGTGGGAGCGAGCCGTCTCCGAAGCGATGAGCACCGTGCGCGAGGCGCTCAAGCTCGCCCACGAGCGCATCCACTCGCTCTCCGACGAGAAGGGCGCGCTGCGGGCTCGCCTTGACAAGATCGCAGCCGCGCTGCGCGACGACGGCGAGGGCGACGCCTAGGTCCGCGTCAGCGCACGTGCGTCATGCGCTGCGCAGCCTGCCCGTGCCCGTCCCGCCCGGGACTTCCGGGCACGCGGCTGATTGCACGTGCGACGATCCTCGCCCGACCGGCGGGTGAGCCGCCCAGGAGAGCCCTCAGGGCCCCGCGACGCTTGCGCCGTCGCTACCCTGTGATCTTCGGTACGAGCCGAGGGGGTCCCACTTGGGGGAGCCGGTGGTGGATTGGGTCGCATTGCGTGCGGAGGCCTCGTCGGCAGCCACGCGCGCCTACGCGCCGTATTCCCGTCTGCACGTCGGGGCGGCCGGTCTCACGGACACCGGCCGGGTCGTCGCCGGCTGCAACGTGGAGAACGCGTCCTACGGGCTCACCCTGTGCGCGGAGTGCGGCCTCGTCTCCGCGCTCCACGCCGGCGGAGGCTCGCGTCTCGTCGCGGTGAGCATCGTCGCCGGTGACGGGCGGCCGCTCGCGCCGTGCGGGCGGTGCCGGCAGCTGCTGTTCGAGGCGGGTGGCGAACGTCTCCTCGTCGACGGCGGGGAGGGCGCCGAGCCGGTCGCGCTGAGCACGCTCCTTCCCGGCGCGTTCGGTCCGCGCGAGGTCGATGCCCGGCGGGGGACGTCGTGAGTGCCCGCACGTACGAGGTGGTCGAGCTCATCCGCCGCAAGCGCGACGGAGGGCGGCTCGACGGCGCGGAGATCGAATGGCTCGTGGACGCGTACGTCGCCGACCTCGTCCCTGACTACCAGATGGCGGCGTTCCTCATGGCCGTGTTCTTCGAAGGGCTCGACCGGGCCGAGCTCGGGCGGCTGACCGCCGCGATGGTGGCGTCGGGAGAGCGCCTGGACCTCGAGGGCCTCGCGCGCCCCACCGTGGACAAGCACTCGACCGGTGGGGTCGGCGACAAGGTGTCGCTCGTCCTCGTCCCGTTGCTCGCGAGCGTGGGCGCGTGCGTGCCGCAGCTCTCCGGTCGCGGTCTCGGGCACACGGGTGGCACGCTCGACAAGCTCGAGGCGATCCCCGGGTTCAGGAGCGACCTCGCGCCGTCGGCGGTCCGCTCGATCCTCGAGCGGGTCGGGTGCGTCATCTGCGCGGCGGGCCCCGGGCTCGCGCCGGCGGACCGGAAGCTCTACGCGCTGCGCGACGTCACGGGAACCGTCGAGTCGACCCCGCTCATCGCGAGCTCGATCATGTCCAAGAAGCTCGCGGAAGGGACGGCCGCGCTCGTGCTCGACGTGAAGGTCGGTTCGGGGGCCTTCATGCCGGACCTCGGCCGGGCGCGGGAGCTCGGTGAGACGATGGTGGCCATCGGCGCGGAGCACGGATTGCGGATGGCGGCGCTCCTCACGCGCATGGACGAACCGATCGGGCGCGCGGTCGGGAACGCGGTCGAGGTCGACGAGGCCGTGGCGACGCTCTCCGGCGAGGGGCCCGACGACCTCGTGGAGCTCACCGTCGCGCTGGGTGCCGAGATGGCGAACGTCGCGGGACTGGAGGTCGCCGCGTCGGCGGACCCGCCCGGCGGGTTGCGTGCCGCGCTCTCCGACGGCCGGGCGCTCTCCGTCTTCCGGGAGATGGTCCGTGCCCAGACAGGCGATCCCGACGCCCCGCTCCCGGTCGCTCGGCACCACCAGGTCGTCCCCGCCCGGGCCTCGGGGTTCGTGCGCGCCCTGGACGCCCGCCGGGTGGGCGTCGCGGCGTGGCGGCTCGGCGCGGGGCGTGGGAAGAAGGAGGACCCGGTCAGCCCGTCCGCCGGGGTCGTCTGCCTGCGCAAGCCGGGGGAGCCGGTCGAGTCGGGCGATCCGGTGCTCGAGCTCCGAGCCGACGAGCCGGCGCTTCTCCGTCCCGCCGTCGGGCTGCTCGAAGGCGCGGTGGAGATCGGGCCCGATCCGCCTGCACGCCGGCCGCTGGTGCTCGAGGTCATCCGACCATGACGCGCATCGACGGGGCTGTCGAGGTGCCGACGCTCGAAGAGATCCGTCACGCACCGAAGGTGCTCCTCCACGACCACCTGGACGGAGGGCTACGCCCGCAGACCGTGATCGATCTCGCCAGGCAGACCGGCTACGGCGGCCTGCCGACCGAGGACGTCGACGAGCTGACGAAGTGGTTCCGGGCGGGAGCGGCGCGCGGTGACCTCGGCCTCTACCTCGAGGGGTTCGTCCACACCGTCGCGGTGATGCAGACGCGCGACGCCCTGGTGCGCGTCGCCGCCGAGTGCGCCGAGGACCTCGCCGACGACGGGGTCGTCTACGCGGAGGTCCGGTTCGCCCCCGAGCTGCACACCGCGCATGGGCTCACCGAGCCCGAGGTCGTCGAAGCGGTGCTCGAAGGGTTCCGGCTCGGGAGCGAAGGGCGCGCGATCCGGGTCTATTCGCTGCTCACCGCCATGAGGACGGCGGCGCGGTCCCTCGAGATCGCCGAGCTCGCCGTCCGCTACCGCGACGACGGCGTCGTCGGGTTCGACATCGCCGGCGCCGAGAAGGGCAGTCCGCCCACCGAGCACCTTGCGGCGTTCCAGTACGTCCAACGCGAGAACTTCCACATCACGATCCACGCGGGGGAGGGGTTCGGGATCCCCTCGATCTGGGAGGCGCTGCAGATCTGCGGGGCCGACCGCCTGGGCCACGGCGTGCGCATCGTCGACGACATCGGGCGCCGCCCCGACGGGTCGGTGTCGCTCGGACGGCTCGCGAGCTACGTCCGGGACCGGCGGGTACCGCTCGAGATGTGCCCCACCTCGAACGTCCAGACCGGCGCAGCCGTCACCCTCGCCGACCACCCGATCGGGCTCCTGCGGTCGCTCTTCTTCCGGGTGACGGTGAACACGGACAACCGCTTGATGAGCGGCGTCACCGTGTCCTCGGAGCTCCACGACGTGTCGGAGGCGTTCGGGTACGGATGGCACGACATCGAATGGCTGACGCTGAACGCGATGAAGAGCGCGTTCGCGCACTTCGACGAGCGACTGGGCCTCATCAACGGGGTGATCAAGCCGGGCTTCGCCGCCGCTCGTGCCGCGTCGGCGACCCGGTGAGCGGGCCGGCCGGGCCGTCGTCCGCCGCCGCTACTGTGGCGAGGATGGAGCGACGCGCACAGCCGGGCACGGCCCCCCACGCGCCGACGCGCGCGCCACGCGCCCCGGGGACTGCGCGTGCGGCGGCTCGTGTCGAGACGGCGCCACTGACGGTGACGGCCCCCCTCGCCGGCCCGTGGTCGCCGGACGTCGCAACCTCGGATGCCGCGCTGCGGAGGTTCCTCCATGGCCTGCCCGGCGTGGACCAGGTCGGCGCGGAGGCGCGGGCGGCGATGCTCGCCACGCGTTCGATCAAGCGCGAGGCCAAGATGTGGGCGCTCGACACCGCCGTCTCGATGATCGACCTCACGACCTTGGAGGGTGCGGACACGCCGGGCAAGGTAGCGGCCATGTGCGCCAAGGCGCGCCGGCCCGATCCCACCGACCCGACGGTGCCGGCGGTCGCCGCCGTGTGCGTCTACCCCGACCTCGTCCGCGTCGCCGTCGAGGAGGTGTCCGGCAGCCCGGTCGCCGTGGCGTCGGTCGCGACCGCGTTCCCTTCCGGGCGCGCGTCGATGGCGGTGAAGCTCGCGGACGTGCGCGACGCGCTCGACGCCGGAGCGCAGGAGATCGACATGGTGATCGACCGCGGTGCCTTCCTCGCCGGACGCTACGGCCAGGTCTACGAGGAGGTCCGGGCGGTCCGCGAGGCGGTCGGCTCGGCGTTGCTGAAGGTGATCCTCGAGACCGGGGAGCTGGCCACCTACGACAACGTCCAGCGCGCGGCCTGGCTCTCGATGCTCGCCGGAGCGGATTTCGTGAAGACGTCGACGGGGAAGGTGTCGCCCGCGGCGACGAGGCCGGTCGCCGTCGTGCTGCTCGGCGCGGTCCGCGACTTCATGCAGGCGGGGGGCAGGCGGGTCGGGGTGAAGGTGGCCGGGGGCATCAGGACGGCCAAGGAGGCCGTCTCCTACCTCGTCGTCGTCCGCGAGACCGCGGGCGAGGAGTGGCTGACGCCCGACGCGTTCCGGATCGGGGCTTCCACGCTGCTGAACGACCTCCTCATGCAGCGCACCAAGCAGCGAACCGGCTTCTACTCGGGCCGCGACTACTTCACCATCGACTGACGCGCGGAGCGACGGCATGACCGGGATCGAGACGACGGAGAGCACGAGGGCCGCGGCCGGGCCGGTGTTCGACTACGCGCCCGCCCCCGAGTCGCGCGACATCGTCCGCCTGGACCCCCAGTACGGGCTCTTCATCGACGGCGAGTTCGTGCCGGCAGCAGAAGGGCGCACGTTCACGACGATCAACCCGGCGACCGAAGAGCCGCTCGCGGCGGTTGCCGAAGCCGGGCCGGCCGACGTCGAACGTGCCGTCGCGGCGGCGCGCGCCGCGTACGAGGGCGCGTGGGGACGGATGCGGGGCCGCGACCGCGCCAAGTACCTCTTCCGGATCGCCCGCATCGTCCAGGAGCGCTCCCGCGAGCTCGCCGTGCTCGAGTCGCTCGACAACGGAAAGCCGATACGCGAGTCGCGCGACGTCGACCTCCCCCTCGTCGCCGCGCACTTCTTCTACTACGCAGGGTGGGCGGACAAGCTGGAGCTCGCCGGCTTCGGCCCGCAGCCCCGGCCTCTGGGTGTCGCGGGGCAGGTCATCCCCTGGAACTTCCCGCTGCTCATGGCCGCGTGGAAGCTCGCGCCGGCTCTCGCCTGCGGCAACACGTGCGTGCTGAAGCCGGCGGAGACCACGCCGCTGTCGGCGCTGTTCCTCGCGCAGATCTGCCAGGAGGCGGGGCTGCCGCCCGGCACGGTGAACGTCCTCACCGGCGCAGGCGGCACCGGCGCGGCGCTCGTCTCCCATCCGGGCGTCGACAAGGTCGCCTTCACCGGCTCCACGGAGGTCGGGAAGGAGATCCGCAAGGCCGTGGCCGGCACGCACAAGCGCCTGACGCTCGAGCTCGGCGGCAAGGCGGCGAACGTGATCTTCGAGGACGCGCCGGTCGACCAGGCGATCGAGGGCATCGTCAACGGCATCTTCTTCAACCAGGGTCACGTCTGCTGCGCAGGGTCGCGTCTCCTGGTCCAGGAGTCCGTCGCGGACCTCGTCATCGACCGGCTCCGCGAACGGCTCACCACCCTTCGCCTCGGTGACCCGCTCGACAAGAACACCGACATCGGGGCGATCAACTCGGCCGAGCAGCTCGACAAGATCCGGCTGCTCGCGGACGTGGGCAGCGAGGAGGGCGCGCAGCGCTGGTCGCCACCTTGCGAGCTCCCCTCGCGGGGTTTCTGGTTCGCTCCCACGATCTTCACGGGGGTGAGCCAGTCGCACCGGATCGCGCGGGAGGAGATCTTCGGTCCGGTGCTCTCGGTCCTCACCTTCAGGACCCCCGAAGAGGCCGTCGCCAAGGCCAACAACACGCCGTACGGGCTCTCGGCCGGCGTGTGGACCGAGAAGGGGAGCCGGATCCTGTGGATGGCCCAGAAACTGGAAGCGGGCGTCGTCTGGGCGAACACCTACAACCGCTTCGATCCGACGAGCCCGTTCGGCGGCTACCAGGAATCGGGCTTCGGCCGCGAGGGCGGTCGCCAGGGGCTCGAGGCCTATCTCGATGTCTGAGCCCACCGATGCCTGAGCGCACCGACCACCTCGGTCACCTCGAGCACCTCGACGTGCGCAAGACCTACAAGCTGTTCGTCGGCGGCGCCTTTCCGCGCTCGGAGTCGGGCAGGTCGTACGCCGTGCGCGCCGCCGACGGCTCGCTGCTCGCGAACGCCGCCCTCGCCTCGCGAAAGGACGCCCGCGACGCGGTCGTGGCCGCACGGGGCGCGCTCGCCGGATGGGCGGGCACGACCGCCTACAACCGTGGCCAGGTGCTCTACCGGGTCGCCGAGATGCTCGAGGGTCGCCGCGCCCAGTTCGCCGAGGAGGTCGCTGCGGCCGAGGGCCTCCGCGCGGGAGCCGCGCGCCGCACGGTCGACGCGTCGGTGGACCGGTTGGTCTGGTACGCGGGGTGGTCCGACAAGGTCGCCCAGGTGCTCGGCGCCTCCAACCCGGTCGCCGGCCCGTACTTCAACTTCTCGGTGCCCGAGCCGACGGGCGTCGTCGCCGTCCTCGCGCCGCAGTCCTCCAGCCTGCTCGGGCTCGTGAGCGTGGTCGCTCCCGTGGTCGTCACGGGGAACACCGTCGTCGTCGTGGCGAGCGAGGAGCGCCCGCTGCCCGCCGTCGACCTCGCGGAGGTGCTCGCGACCGCGGACGTCCCTCCCGGCGCGCTGAACGTGCTCACCGGCAGGACGTCCGAGCTGGCGCCGGTCCTGGCCGGCCACATGGACGTCGACGGCATCGACCTCACGGGTGCCGACCCCTCGTCGAGGGCCGAGCTCGAACGTCTCGCCGCCGCCAACGTCAAGCGCGTGGTCGCCACGGACGAGGACCTCGCCCGTACCCCGTCCCTCCGCCGACTGCGTGCGTTCGTCGAGATCAAGACGGTCTGGCACCCGGTCGGGATCTGACCGGGTGCGTCGCCCGCTCCCCCGGCTGCCCGCTTTCCCGACCTTCTACTCCCGCTTGTACGGCACGCCGTCGGCTCCGGGGGGGCGCACACGGCCGACGAGGCCCGCCACGACGGCGATCGTGATGAGGTACGGGGCCATGGCGAGCAGGGGGGACGGGATGTTCACCCCCAGGACGCCGATGAACGACACGAGGGAGATCGAGAACCCGAAGAGCAGCGCCGCGCCCAGTCCGCCGAAGGGCCGCCAGCGGCCGAAGATCATCGCAGCGAGCGCCACGAAGCCCAGGCCCGCGGTCATGTTCGACGTGAACTGCCCGTAGGACCCGATCGTGAAGGCGGCGCCCCCGAGCCCTGCGACGACGCCGCCGAGGATCACGTTGGTGTAGCGGATCTGGAGGACGTGGATCCCGACGGTGGACGCCGCCGTCGGGTGCTCGCCGACCGCGCGGACCCGCAGGCCCCATCGCGTACGGAACAACGCGAGATGGATCACGACGAGGAGGATCGCCGCGCCGTAGACGATCGCGTTCTGGTCGAACAGGGCGGGCCCGAGCACCGGGATCTTCGAGAGCCCCGGGATGGCGATGTCCGTGAAGACCGGCGGCGAGTTCAGGTTCGGGTGGTCGGTGAAGATCTCCTGGAGGAGGAAATTCGTGAGCCCGAGGGCGAACGCGTCGATGAGGACGCCGACGATGATCTGGTCCGCGCCGTAGCGGAGCGAGAGAAACGCGAGGAGCGCCCCGAACAGCGCCCCTGCCGCGGCTCCGCACAGCGCACCCAGCCACACGTCCCCCGTGGCGCTCGCCACCAACGACGCGAGGAACGCGCCGGCGAGGAACTGCCCCTCGATGGCGATGTTGATGACCCCCGAACGCTCGCAGAGGACGCCTGAGAGGGAACCGTAGATGATCGGCGTCGAGTAGATCACGGTCTCTGCGAGCAGTGAGACGAAGTTCAGCGAGGTGCCGCGCCCGACCCACACGAGGAACGACCACAAGAAGAGGAGCGTGCCGAACGAGAAGATGAGGTAGGAGCCCCGCGAGCTCTTGCGGGTGATGAGGATGACGCCGACGATCGCGCACGCGATCGCGAGCCCGATCGAGGTGGCACGTACCGGCTGGACGAGGTTCGGGACTGTGATCGACGGCGGCTCGCTCAGCGTGAAGATCGCCGAGAGGTTGGACGGGACCTTCAGTCCGAACGGCAGCACCATGATCACGGCGAGGCCGATGAGGAAGATCCCCATCCCGCGCACGCGCCGAAGCGACACGAACCGCCCGGTCCGGCTCCGGATCTCCTGCTCGTCGGGGCCGGGATCGGCGGGAAGTGTGGCGGTGACGACGCTCACCCGCTCCACCCCTTCGTGAAGAGCTGCAGCGCGCCTTGACCCGTCGACCGCAGCCGGTAGATCTCCCGGACGAGCATCGGGGTCGCGATGAAGAAGATGATCGTGGCCTGGATCACCGAGGTGAGGTCCAGGGTGATCCCGGTCCTCACCTGCATGGTCGCGCCGCCGACGTCCAGCATGGCGAACAGCATCGACGCCCACACGACGCCCCAGGGCTTGTTCCGGCCCAGCAGGGCGACGGTGATGGCGTTGAACCCGATTGTGCCGCCGTAGCCGCTCGAGAGGAAGAAGTTCGTGCCGGCCAGGGTCGCCATCCCCGCCATCCCGGCGAAGAGGCCGGAGATCGCGAACACGAGGATGGTCACCTTCGAGCTGCTCATACCCGCCGTGCGCGCCGCGTTGGCGTTGGCACCCGAGACCTTGAACGAGAACCCGAGGGTGCTGCGGTTCATGAACCATGAGGCCAGAGCGGCCATCGCGATGGCGATGACGAAGGAGAGGTTCACCCGGAGGGTGCTGCCGAACAGGTGCGGCATCCGGGCGGTCGAGAGCATCTTCTGGGAGATCTCGTTGGTCTGGCCCGGCAGCTGGAACGGCGCGCCCCCGAGGATGTAGTTCAAGAGGTTCAAGAAGACGTAGTTCAACATGATCGTGACGATCACTTCGTGGGCGCCGGTGCGAGCCTTCAAGATGCCGGGGATCAGCCCGGCGGCGGCACCGCCGGCCGCCCCCGCGAGGATCACCAGCGGGAGATGGATGCCGATCGGGAGGTGGACGGCGAACCCGACGTACAGCGCGACGATCGACCCCGCGATCAACTGGCCCTGGGCGCCGATATTGAAGACGCCGGTGCGGAAGCCGATTGCGACGCCCACGCCGGCGAGGATGAGCGGCGTCGCGGCGACGCACGTCTCGGAGAGCGGATTGAAGACCCCGGTCCAGCCTTGGCCGGTCGAGATGGCGTGCCCGAGCGCCGTCGGGCTGAGCACCGAGCCCGAGAAGATCGCACCGTACGCGTCGAGCACCGTCGTGCAGGTGAGGCTGAGGGCCCTGCCCGGGTGCGAGCCGATATGGCTCAACGCATGGACGACGGTGCCGCTCGTCACGTCGATGAGGATCCCGCCGAAGATCAGCGCGGTGAAGATGGAGAGGATGGTGACGACCGTCGGGTTGGCCTCTACCAGGCGGTTCAGGAGCCGCTTGTAGAGAGGGACCTCGCCCGTGGAGCCGTCCCTGCCCCCGCCGCCTCCTCTGCCGTCGCCGTTCCCGCCCCGCCCGTCGACTGTCAGCACCGGCAGCGTCACGTCCTCGGCGGGCGCCGGCGCCGCGATCGGCTCGGTGGTCACGGCTCTTCTCCGGCCGAGACCCCGACGTGCTCGGTGACGCCCTCATTGCCGGCGGACGGAGTCCCGCCCCCGGCCATCATGAGGCCGATGGTCTCGCGCCCGACGCCCGGGTCGACGATGCCGACGATCCGCCCTCGGTACATCACCGCGACGCGGTCGCCGAGTGCGAGCACCTCGTCGAGCTCGGACGAGATGATCAGGACGGCCGCACCGTCGTCGCGCGCTTCGACGATGCGGCGGTGGACGTACTCGATCGACCCGACGTCCAGGCCCCGGGTCGGCTGGGAGGCGATCAGCGCCTTGACCCGGCGAGCGAGCTCACGCGCGACGACGACCTTCTGCTGGTTGCCGCCGGAGAGCGTCCCGACGGGCACGTTCTCGTTCACCGCACGGATGTCGAACTCGTTGAGCGCCCGGTCTCCGTTCGCGCGCATCGCCGAGAGGTTCCGCACGCCGAGATGGGCGAAGGGCGCCACGTCGTACTGGTCGAGGATCAGGTTCTCCGCGATCGACAAGCTGAGGACGAGCCCGTCCAGCTGACGGTCCTCCGGGATGTCCGCGAGGCCGTCGTGGATCCGCTGCCGCACGGAGGTGTGCGTCAGGTCGACGCCGGCGAGACGGAGGCTTCCCGAACGCACCGGTCGCAACCCGACGACGGCTTCGGCGAGCTCGGTCTGGCCGTTGCCCTGGACGCCGGCCAGCGCGACGATCTCCCCGGCGCGGATCTCGAGGTCCACGTCCTCCACGACGGTCACGCCCCGCTCGTCGGAAACGGTCAGGTGCTCGAGCTGGAGCACCGTGCCGGCGGGGTGCCCCGGTGGCTTCGTGATGACGAGCTCGACGTTCCGCCCGACCATCATCGTCGCGAGGGCTTCCTCGTCCGTCTGGGCCGGAGCCGTCGAACCGACCACGCGGCCGAGCCGCATCACCGTGATGCGATCCGCGACGCTGAGCACCTCTTTCAGTTTGTGGGTGATGAAGAGGATGGAGCGCCCCGACGCCTTCAGGGAGCGCATGATGTGGAACAACGCCTCCGTCTCCTGGGGCGTGAGCACCGCGGTCGGCTCGTCCAGGATGAGCAGGCGGGCGTCCCGGTGAAGGGCCTTCAGGATCTCCACGCGTTGTTGCACGCCCACGGGCAGGGTCTCGACCACGGCGTCGGGGTTCACCTCGAGGCCGAATTCCGTCGACAGCTTCCGCACCTGCGCGCGGGCGCTGCGCCGATCGAGCCAGCCGAAGCGCCGGGTCGGCTCGAACCCGAGCGCGACGTTCTCCGCGACCGTGAACACCGGGACGAGCATGAAGTGCTGGTGCACCATGCCGATGCCGTCGCGGATCGCCTCACCGGGGTCGGCGAAGGTCACCGGGGCGCCGTCGATGCGGATCTCCCCCGAGTCGGCGTGCAGCAGCCCGAAGAGGATGTTCATCAGGGTCGACTTGCCAGCCCCGTTCTCGCCGAGCAGGCAGTGGATCTCTCCCGGCTCGACCGTGAGGTTGACGTGGTCGTTCGCGACGAGCGACCCGAAGCGTTTCGTGATCCCGTCGAGCTCGAGCCTCACGGGGTCAGACTCTCACGTCCAGCGTGGTCGTGTCGTGTCGCACAAGAACCATCCGTCCACTTCAGTGCAGGAGGCCGGGCCAAGGGCCCGGCCTCCTGTCATTCATTCCTGCAATCGCCGACGCCCGTCACGTCACACGTGAGTGACTGCGTCGACGAACCTGTCGCCAGGGTTTCCGTGGTTACGACGCCGCGTACTTCGCCCAGCAGATCGCGCTCGTGCAGAGCGTCCCCTTCTCGATCTCGGCCTTCATCGACGTGATGGCCTTCTTGACCTTGGCCGGGATCACGCTTGTCCAATCGTGGTACGGCGCGAGCGACACGCCGTTGTTGGCGAGGGTGCCGTTGTACTGGCCGCCCTTGAAGGTTCCCTTCGCGGCCGAGAGCACCGCGTCCTCCACGGACGCCACGATGCCCTTTTCCACGGTCGTGATGAAGAGCGAGCAGTACTGCTTGGCCAGGAGGCAGCCGTCGGTGTCCACCCACTCCATGTCGTAGCCGGTGCCCTTGTCCTTCACCGCCCTCGCCGCGCCGAGTCCGACGTCCCCTGCGACCGGGAAGATGACGTCGGCGCCCTCGGCGAGGAGCGTCGAGCCGTCGGTGAAGCCCTTCCCTTCGTCTGTGAATGTGTTGGTGAAGAGCCCGGTGCCCTTGAGGCTGCCTGGCTTGCTCCCCGGCGTCGGCGTCCAGCCGAGCGCCCTGATGTGGGCGTGGTTGACCTTGTTGTAGTAGTAGACCCCGGCGACCCAGCCGTCCATGTACACGGTGACGGTGGGGATGTTCTGCCCGCCGAAGGTGCCGACGATCCCGGTCTTCAGGCCTCTGATGCCGCTCGCGCTCATCGCTGCGGCCAGGTAGCCGCCGAGGAAGGCGTCCTGGTTCGTCTCGTAGTGCAGCGCGAGGAGGTTCGAGTACACCTTTGTGTAGGTGTTGTCGACGATCGTGAACTTCTGCTTCGGGTTCGCGATCGCCGCCTTGAGCGTCGCTGTCGCCATGTCGAAGCCGACGGTCACGATGATCCCGCAGTCCGAGTGGAGGAATGTGTTGATGAACGGGACGTATGTTGTCTCGGCGTGTGAGCTCAGGTAGTGCGTCTTGATGGACGTGTCAGCCGCCGCCGCGTCGAGCATGCCGTCGTACGCAGCCTCGTTGAACGACTCGTCGTGGATGCCACCGGTGTCGGTCACCTCGCACGCGTTGAAGACGCTGCCCGCCTCGTGAGTCTTGTGCGTCGCGGGGTGCGACCGGTTCGCCGGCGAGGCGCTGACCGCGGAGCTCGTCAACGTGAGGACGAACGCGGTCATGCCCGCGAGCGAGATCACGGTCGCCCACCACCGTCGTGAGCGGCCTCCCCCCGCGTTCCTTCGGATCTGGGACACGTTGCTGCCGTGCATGGGCAGAACCCCCTTGTTGCTCGGGTTCCCCCCCGAATGCCCGTCTTCTTGGTGTCGGAGCAGTCGAAGAGGTCGATGGTTCACTGGATTGCGGGGAGCTTACAGGTATGTGACGGGGCGGGTGCGACCCGGGATCCGGGTCCTGGACACGTGCCCGGCCCCCCAATTTTCCCAATACCTCTTTCCCTAACCTCTTCGCAATACCGCGCAATCTTCCCCATACCTCCCAACTTCGTGCACCTGGTCTGTGCGAGAGTCTGAAGACGTGACCACGACGCCGCCCGATCCGTACGCAGCCGCGAGGTCGTCTGCCGAAGCGCTCGCCGCAGCGACCGGGGTCGAACGTCACGATGTCGCGATCGTCCTCGGCTCGGGCTGGGCTCCGGCTGCCGACGAGATCGGCAAGGCCGAGACGGAGATCCCCATGAGCGCGCTCGGCGGCTTCCCGCAGCCGACCGTTGCCGGCCACGCAGGGACGGTGCGTTCCGTGCGGTCCGGTGACCGTCGCGTCCTCGTGCTGGCAGGCCGCGTCCACCTCTACGAAGGTCACCCGCCCGCGACGGTGGTGCACGGAGTCCGCACCGCGGCGGCGGCGGGGTGCCGTGTCATCGTGCTCACGAACGCGGCCGGCGGCATCAACGCGGCCTACGACGTCGGTCAGCCCGTGCTGATCCGCGACCACCTGAACCTCACTGCGACCTCGCCCCTCGAGGGACCCCCGCCACCGCCGGGCTACGGGCTTCCCTTCGTCGACCTCACCGATCTGTACAGCGCGCGCCTGCGCGCGATCGCCCGCGTCGAGGACCCGACGCTCGAGGAGGGCGTCTACGCAGGGCTGCGCGGCCCGCACTACGAGACCCCCGCAGAGATCGCGAAGCTGACGAACGACGGTGCCGACCTGGTGGGCATGTCGACGGTGCTCGAGGCGATCGCCGCACGGCATCTGGGTCTCGAGGTACTGGGCGTCTCGCTCGTGACCAACGCCGCGGCGGGCCGCAGCGGCGCGGCGCTCGACCACGCCGAGGTCGTCGCAGCGGGCAAGGCTGCCGCGGGAAGCGTCGGGCGGTTGCTCGCCTCGCTAGTTTCCCTGGTATGACCGACCTCGCCGCCACCGCGCGGGCGTGGGCTGCGCAGGACCCCGACGCCGGCGACCGGGCGGAGATCGAGGGGCTGCTGGCGGCCGGCACCGCCGCGGCCGACGCGGAGCTCGCCGACCGTTTCTCCGGCAGGCTCGAGTTCGGCACCGCGGGTCTGCGCGGCCTGGTCGGTGCCGGTCCCAACCGCATGAACCGTGCCGTGGTCGCCCAGACGACCGCGGCCCTCGCGCGCTGGCTCGACGTGCACAGGCCGCAAGCGCGCCGCACCGGGGTCGTGGTCGGTTGCGACGCCCGGCACCGGTCGACCGAGCTCGCCGACGAGGCGACGGCCGTGCTGGCGGGCGACGGGATCCCCGTCCACCGGCTGCCGGACCGCCGGCCCACGCCGCTCCTCGCCTTCGCCGTCCGACACCTCGGCGCGGCGGCCGGCGTGATGATCACGGCGAGCCACAACCCCCCGGCCTACAACGGCTACAAGCTCTACCTCGGCGACGGCGCGCAGATCGTGCCACCCGTCGACGCCGAGATCGAGGCGCTCATCGGGCAGGTCGGTCCCCTCTCCGGCGTGCCGCTCGCCGATCTGTCGGACCCGCTCGTCGTGCGCCACGGCGACGAGGTGTCCGAGGCGTACGTCCGTTCCGTCGTCGCGGCGGCCCCGACCGGGCGCTCCCCGGACGAGCCGCTCTCGGTCGTCTACACGCCGATGCACGGCGTCGCGGGTGATCTCTTCCTCGAGGCGGTCGGCCTTGCCGGGTACCCCGCGCCGTCGGTGGTGGCCGCGCAGGCGGCGCCCGACCCCGACTTCCCGACGGTCGCCTTCCCGAATCCCGAGGAGCCCGGGGCGCTCGACCTCGCCTTCGCCGACGCGAGGGCCCTCGGCGCCGATCTGGTCCTCGCGAGCGATCCCGACGGCGACCGGCTCGCCGTCGCCGTCCCCGACCCCTCGGCGTCCGCAGGTTGGCGCCGGTTGACGGGGGACGAGGTGGGGGTGCTGCTCGGCGCGTTCGTCCTCGATCACGTGCGCGACGGATGGCGCCCGCCCGGTGAGGAGGGCGCGCGACCGCTCGTCGCGGCCTCGATCGTCTCTTCGACCATGCTCGCGAAGATCGCGGCGGACGCCGGCGTGCCGTTCGTGGCGACGCTCACCGGGTTCAAGTGGATCGTGCGCGCGGTCGACGCGGTCCCCGGGACCCGGCTCGTGTTCGGCTACGAGGAGGCGCTCGGCTACGGCGTCAGCGACGTCGTGCACGACAAGGACGGCACCGGCGCGGGCGTCGCGTTCCTCGCGTTGGCGAGTGACCTGCGGGCGCGCGGGTCGACGCTCGACGAGCACCTCGGCTCGCTCATGCGCCGCTACGGGGTGCACCGCACGGCCCAGCACTCGATCTCCACCCACGACCCCGAAGACCGGATGGCGCGCCTACGCGCGTCGCCACCGGTCGAGATCGCCGATTTGAAAGTGGTGCGCTCGGCCGACCTGTCCGCCGGCTGCGTCTGGCAGGAAGGGCTGCCTGCGCTGCCACCGGCCGACGTGCTCGCGTTCTGGCTCGACTCGGGCGGCCGCGTGCTCGTCCGGCCGAGCGGGACGGAGCCGAAGCTGAAGAGCTACGTCGAGGTCGTGCGCGAGGTGCAAGACGGTGATCTCGCGGGCGCCTTGGCGGCGGCCTCACGAGAGCTCGACGCCGTCGGAGCCGCGCTGGAGCCGCTCCTCGGCGGGTGAGGGCCGCTGCACGCTGCCGAGCGGGCACGGCCCGGTGCGTCGCCGCCCGACCCGACCTCGGCCGTCCGGCCGTCAGTGCCGGCGGATCGCTGTGCGTGTCACCCGGAAGCTCGTCGTGATCTGGCGTCCTGTCGGCGCGATCACGTACCAGTACCCCCCGACGTTGAGCAACGCCTGACCGGTGATCATGCCGGGCGTTGTGTCGCCCTCCCAGGTGTACAGCGGGTGGCCCCCGTACGCGATCTGGAGCTGCCCGTCCGGCCGGCGGACCGTGCTGACGAGTGTGGGGTCGAGGCCCCTCCCGACCTTCGGTGTCGTGGTCGTGGTGAGGAGCGGGGGCCAGAGCTTCACGCACAGACCTGTCGTGCACCTGCTCGATGTGGGCGAATCAGGGGTGAAGTCGTAGAGCGTGCGACCCGACGGCGTCGCGAGGATGCGGCCCACCGGCGACCTCTCGGTCGAGAGTGTCACGCTCCTGACCGTCGTCGGCGTGACCGTGAACGAGCTCGCTGTGATGGAGTTCGAGCACGCGGCCAGCACCGCACCGCCCATCGCCAGCGCCACCACGCCGGCGAGGCGTCGGTGGACGCGGGTCACGTCGCGTCTGCGGGATCCGGCGGGTGGAAGGTCAGCGGCAGGTCGGCGAGGCGCACGAGCGTGGAGGAGACCCAGCGGGTGAGCGCATCGGCGATGGGCGCGAGCGACTCGGGGTCCTCGAGCTGCGACTCCTCGAACCGGACCGCCCCTTCGTAGCTTCCCTCGACCGCCCACCGGACCGAGGGCTCCTCGCCGGGCTCGTCGGCGTCGGGGTCGGCGTGCACCTCTTCGATGGTGGTCGCCGTCCGGACGAGCGGGTCGTGGCCGATCGGCGGGCTCGCCGCGGGGAGCACCGAGAGCACGCGCTCGGCGGAGGGGGCCTCGGCGAGGCGCTGGACCCGCATCGAGACCTCGAGGACCGCCTCGGGCGTCTCCGCGGGCGTCTCGCCCATCGACCAGCTCCGGTAGGCGGTCTGGCTCCAGGTCGGCCAGTCGATCGAGATGTCCACGCGCACGCGGGGCGGCTGGCCCTCGCCGGGAAGGCTGTAACTCGTCTCGAAGGACACGTCACCGAGGAAGACGTCGACCTGGAACCGCTCCTCGATGGCCTGTCGCTCGAGGAGTGCCCGGTCGAACGAGTCCTGAACTGCTGCGACGAAGTCGACGAGGATGTGATCGAGCACGGCGAGCCCGAGGCTACCGGCGGCCGCCGCGACGAGGGCACAGAGGGGTTCTCGGAGCCGGGACCAGGAGGTGTCCGCGAGAAGGAGCGGGGTGACGTGGGGACCCGGCCGCACCGGCGTCGAGTCGGCCCTCCGACCTGCCTATCCTCGGAGCATGGAGATAAAGGACCTGGGGCACGTCGTGCTCTACGTGCGGAACCTGGAGCGGTCGGCCACCTTCTACCGGGATGTCCTGGGCTTTCGCCAGATCGCCCCGGACCCGTCGGAGGCCGGGGAGACGAGCCGCCGCTTCCCCGCCGCGGCGTTCGCGTCGGCGTCCGGCAGGACGCATCACGAGTTGCTGCTCATCGAGGTCGGGGAGGACGCCCAGGCGCAGCCGCACGGCCGCCGCGTCGGGCTCTACCACATCGGGTTGAAGGTCGGCGACACCGACGACGAGCTGCGCGACGCGCTCGCCCGGCTGCACGAGGCGGACGTCACCGTCGTCGGCGCGAGCGACCACACCGTGAGCCACAGCCTCTACATCCTCGATCCCGACGGCAACGAGCTCGAGCTCTACGTCGACGTCCCCGACGCCGACTGGCGCGCGGACCCGACGCTCGTGGTCAGTGCGGTCAAACCGCTCCGCCTCTGAGGGGCAGGGGTCCAGCCTCGGGCAAGCGGCAGCGGCAGCGGCAGCGTGACGGCAGCGTGACGGCGGAGAACCCGTGGCTCGGACGCCGCGTCCTCGCGTATGCGCACCAGGGAGGGGCGTGGGAGGCGCCGTCGTCGACGCTGCACTCGATCCGTGCGGCGCTGGCGGCCGGTGCGACCGGCATCGAGCTCGACGTCCACGCGACCGCCGACGGTGAGCTCGTCGTGTGCCACGACGCGACCGTCGACCGCACCACGGACGGCCGCGGCGCAATCGCCTCGATGACCCTCGCCGAGCTCCGCGTCCTCGACAACGCGTACTGGTTCGTCCCGGGCGCCGACGCGACGCCCGGCCGGGCACCGGGTGACTACCCGTTCCGGGGCCGGGGCCCGGAGGACGGCGACTTCGGGATCGCCACGCTGCGTGAGGTCCTCGAGCAATTCCCCGGTGTCGTGCTGAACCTCGACATCAAGCAGACCGCTCCGGCGGTCGCGCCCTACGAGGAGACGCTCGCCCGTCTGCTGGCCGAGCACGGCCGCCGGGACGACGTCATCGTGGCGTCGTTCCTCGACCTTGCGACCTCGCGTTTCGCCGAGGTCGCGCCGGAGGTACCGACCTCGGCGGGGATGCTGACGGCGGGCGCCTTCTGGCGGGCCGTCCACGACGGCGGACCCACGCCGGCGACGCGTGCCGTGGCGTTCCAGGTCCCCGAGACGTACGGCGGGGTCACCGTGGTCGACGGGCGCTTCGTCGAGGCCGCCCACGAGGCGGGCATCGCGGTCCACGTCTGGACCGTCAACGACGAAGGTGCGATGCGACGGCTGGTCGGCCAGGGCGTCGACGGGATCATCACCGACCTCCCGTCCACGCTCAGCCGGGTGCTCCGGGAGCTCGGCGTCGCGTGGCGCCCCCCAGGAGCGGCGGGAGGCTAGAGGCTCACAGCCCTCCGACCCTACCCGCGGCCGCAGTTCGGCTTCTTGCCGTGACTGGCCTTCTTCTTCCGCCGCAGCTTGCGCTTGACCGTCCGCTTCGACACGGGCGGAGACCATAGCGCAGCGCAAGGTAGTTTCTGGCTCGCATGCGGACCGTATGGCTGCTGCGCGGTGGCGACGTCCTGGCCTCGGGCGAGGTCGCGGAGTCCATGTTCGACCGCGCCCGGGGGTTGGTGGGCCACAAGCGGTACGACGGCGCCCTCCTCCTGATGCGCACGCGTTCGATCCACACCGCGGGGATGCGGTTCCCGGTCGACGTCGCCTTCCTGGACAAGGAGTTGCACGTGGTGGCGACCACCAAGCTGCGGACGTGGAGCGTGGCGCTGCCGAGGCGCGGCACGTCGCACATCCTCGAGGCGCAAGCCGGTGCCTTCGAGCGGTGGCGGCTCAAGCCGGGTGACCAGATCGAGATCCGCGAGACGGCGTGAAGGCTCGTCCCGGTGCCGGCACCGGCGGGGACGGGGAGGGGAAAGGTGAAGGCGTCCTCGTCCTCGTCGCCACTCCCATCGGGAACCTGGGTGACCTGTCGACCCGGGCGGTCGAGACGTTGCGATCGGCCGACCTGGTGTGCTGCGAGGACACCCGGCGAACCCGAGCGCTGTTGAGCGCGGCGGGCGTGCCCGCGGGCGGGAGGTTGCGCTCCCTCCACGCGCACAACGAGGCCACCCGCACCCCCGCCCTGCTCGCCGCGGCGTCGGAGGGACGGACGGTGGCCGTCGTCACCGACGCCGGAACGCCCGCGATCTCGGACCCCGGCGCGCGGCTCGTCGCGGCGGCCGCGAGGGCCGGCATCCGGGTCACCGTCGTCCCGGGACCGTCCGCCGTCCTGGCAGCGCTCGTCGTGAGCGGGCTGCCGACGGACCGCTTCTTCGTCGAGGGCTTCCTGCCGCGCTCGGGTGGCGCGCGGCGGCGTCGGCTCGACTCGATGGTGGCGGATCCGCGGACCGCGGTCGTCCTCGAGTCACCGCA
>JASHUY010000204.1 GCA_030039755.1 Acidimicrobiales bacterium | reverse complement strand
GGCGGCCGCGTCGCGGTCCTCGTCCCCCCCGCGCTGGACGAAGGCGTCACCCGGGCGCTCGAGGCGGCCGGTCTCGACCCGGTCGACCCGAGGAGGGCCGACGGACCCGGCCTCGCCGCTCCGCTCGTGGTCCTGCCCGCGGGCGAGTCGCACGGTCTCGAGTTCGACGCCGTGGTGGTCGTCGAGCCCGCAGCGATCGCCGCCGGCGACGAGACCGGCACAGGCGTCGCCGAGCGTGCGCCGCAGCCCACGACGGCCGGTTACCGCGCGCTCTACGTGGCGCTCACGCGCCCGACGCGCCGCCTCGCGGTCGTGCACGAGATGGACCTTCCGGACGGTCTCGTCATCGACTGAAACGGGCGCCGTCGGCGACGCCGACACCGGGCCGGAGCAGGCCGTTTGGTCGCACCAGCCGGGCACCGCACCTACGCAGGAGGTTGGCGCCACCACGGTGGGGTCGACTAGTACATAGGCCCGTGAGCCAGGCCATCTCGGTGCCGCAGCCGGGCAAGCCCGCCCGGTTGGTGCACGACCGGCCGCCGATGCTCGCCGTCGGCGTCATGATCTGGCTCGGTTCGGAGCTCATGTTCTTCAGCGGCCTGTTCGCCGCGTACTTCACCATCCGGGCGAACGACCACCCCTGGCCGCCGGTGGGGACGCACCTCGACGTGGTGCAGGCGGGCGTCTTCACTGCGATCCTCGTCTCGTCGAGCTTCACCATGCAGTACGCGGTGTTCCTCGAGGAGCGGAGGAACCGTCGGGCCGCGCGCGCCTGGATCGCCGCGACGATGGTGCTCGGCTTCATGTTCCTCGGGAACCAGTTCTACGAGTGGGTCACCCAGACCACCCGGTGGAGCACGAACGCGTACGGGTCGCTCTTCTACATCATGTCGGGTCTCCACGGCCTTCACGTCTTCATCGGGCTCGTCGCGATGACGTTCCTGCTCGGACGCATGAAGGGCCCCGCGGGAGACCCCGGCGAGCTCGCCGTGTTCCAGGGGGTCAGCTACTACTGGCACTTCGTCGACATCGTGTGGGTCGGTCTCTACAGTTGCCTGTTCCTGTTGAAGTGAGGGCGGCGGGCACGTGATCCGCAGACTGGCGAGAAGCCGATTCGTGCTCCCCGTCGTCGTCCTGCTCGCGGTCGGGCTCGGGACCGTGCTGTCGATGGGCTCCGGCGCGCAGGCGGCGCCGAAACCCGGCTCGCACGCGTCCCACCGTCTGTCCGGGACACAGGCCGCTTCAGGCCAGCCGACAACCAAGGCCCCGGCGCGGACAGGGCACCACGTCTCTCCGACAGCGGGCGGAACCCTCTTCGTCAACACAAAGCCGACCGTGACACCGCACGCGACAGCGTGCACGAAGGACGCCGAGCGGATCGGCTACAAGTCGCCCAAGGACAGCGGCTCCCCGCAGAACAGCACACGGGCGTACCTCGAGTGCGAGGACGGCAAGGTCGTGCAGTACGGCGACGGGTCCGTCGTGTACCGCCTTCCCCCCACCTCGTACATCACAGCCGGCCACAAGCTGTTCGAGGAGTACTGCTCGAGCTGCCATCTCTCGACAGCCGAGGGCAGCGCCGCGGCCCCGTCGCTGCACGGCGTCGGTCCCGCCACGGTCAACTTCTGGGTCACCACCGGGCGCATGCCGGCGGCGACCCCGCTGCAGGTCCAAGCCGAGGAGAAGCCGCCGCGCCTCACCGACAAGGAGGCGAACGAGGTCGCGGCGTGGATCAACTCGCTCACACCGTCGGCGCCGTACATCCCCGAGGTGAAGCTGAAGGGGGCGAACCTGAGGGAGGGAGCGACACTCTTCGCGTTGAATTGCGCCGCGTGCCACACCATCACCGGCGCGGGCGACGCGCTCGCCTACGGCACCTACGCGCCGTCGCTCCACGTCGCGACCGCGCAGCAGGTGGCCGAGGCGATCCGCACCGGGCCCGGCAACATGCCGCGGTTCACGGGGAACCTGTCCGACGCGCAGGTGCGGGACATCGTGGCCTACGTCACCGAGAAGATCCAGCACCCCTCGAACGGAGGCGGTTTCGGCCTCGGCGGCGTGGGACCGGTGACCGAGGGGTTCGTGGCGCTCCTCTTCGGCGTCGGAGGCCTCGTGCTGGTGGCCTTCTGGATCGGGGACCGGGCGAAGTGAGGCGGTCGCACGGGGTAGCGGGATGAGCGAGTCCGAAGAAGGCCAGGGGACGGGCGACCTCGAGTCCACGGTGGCCGGCGACGGCTCCGGTGGCGGCTCGGTGCCTCGGACAGGGGACGGGCATGCGGAGGCCGTCGTGCTGCTGCCGGCCACGCCCGCCGACGAGCCGTACCTGAAGGAAGCGGCACGCCATCCCCGCCGGGTCGAGGTGATCATCGGGCTGTGCTTCCTCATCGGGATCGCCGGGGTCTGCGGGTTCGGTGCGGCCTACGTCGAGAACGCGGACACCCAGGCGCTCGCCGGGACGCTCTTCGTCGGGCTCTTCTTCCTCGGCTTCGGGCTCACCTCGTGGGGGAAGTACCTCATGCCCCGGGGGCCGTTCGTCGAGGAGCGCCACACGCTCGCCTCCGGCGCCCGCGAGCGCGAAGCCATGGCGGCGGCGATCGTCGAGCGGGGCGGCGGCGTGGTCAAGCGGCGGAAGGTCCTCGGCGGGCTGCTCGCCGCAGGGCTCGGGATCTTCGGCATCGTCGCCGCGTTCCCGCTCTTGCGCTCGCTCGGCCCGAAGCCGGGTTCGAGCCTGTTCAAGACGAACTGGAAGAAGGGGTCGCTCGTCGTGGACTTCAACGGCAAGCCGGTCCGCCGGACAGACATGCAGGTGGGCGGGCTGCTCACGGTCTTCCCGCAGGGGACGGAGTCGACA
>JASHUY010000029.1 GCA_030039755.1 Acidimicrobiales bacterium | reverse complement strand
CCGACCGACGACGACCGCTTCAGCCGCATCACGATCGTGGTCGACGTCGAGTCCTCGCCGCTCGAGCAGATCGTCCACCAGCTCGACAAGCTCGTGAACGTCGTGACGATCTCCGAGCTCGCCCCGGCCGTCGCCGTCCAGCGCGAGCTCCTGCTCGCGACCGTCGTCGCCGCAGCGGCGGAGCGTTCGCAGGTGATCGAGCTCGTGGGCGTGTTCGGTGGCGAGGTGCTCGACGTGGGCGCCGACCGGCTCACCGTGATGCTGGCGGGCCCGCCCGAGAAGCTCGACGGGTTCGAGCGCCTGCTCGAGACCTACGAGGTCGTGGACATCCAGCGCAGTGGAAGGATCGCGTTGCCGAAGATCGACGTCCCGCCGCCGTCCGAGCGGCGGCTCGTGCCCTTGGAGCGGGAGGTGGCGGGCTGACCGGGCCGAGACCGACCGAGCCTCAGAAGAGACGGAGCCTCAGAAGAGACGGAGCCTCAGAAGAGCAGTACAGAGCCACCAGAGAGTCAGAGAGAAGGAAGGAGCGCCGAGCCATGGCGACCTTGTACTACGAGTCCGACGCCGACCCGGCCCTGATCCGCGCCCGCAAGGTCGCGGTGCTCGGGTACGGCTCCCAGGGCCACGCCCACGCCAGGAACCTCGCCGACTCCGGCGTCGACGTGCGCGTGGGGTTGCGGGAGGGCTCTGCGAGCCGCAAGAAGGCGGAGGAGGCGGGACTGCGGGTGACCTCGGTCGCCGACGCCGTGGCGGAGGCCGACGTCGTCGTCATGCTGCTCCCGGACACCGAGCAGAAGGCCGTCTACGACGCCGAGGTCGCGCCGCACCTCCAGGCGGGCGACTGCCTCGTGTTCGCCCACGGCTTCAACATCCGCTTCGGCCAGGTCGTCCCGCCGGACGACGTGGACGTGGCGATGGTCGCGCCGAAGGGCCCCGGCCACCTCGTACGGCGCACGTTCACCGAGGGCGCGGGCGTCCCGAGCCTGGTCGCGGTGCACCAGGACGCGACCGGCAAGTGCCACGCGCTCGCGCTCAGCTACGCGGACGCCCTCGGCGCGACGCGCGCCGGCGTGCTCGACACCACGTTCGCCGAGGAGACCGAGACCGACCTGTTCGGCGAGCAGGCAGTGCTCTGCGGGGGGATGACCGCGCTGGTCACCGCAGGCTTCGAGACCCTCGTCGAGGCCGGCTACCAGCCCGAGTCCGCCTACTTCGAGTGCCTGCACGAGATGAAGCTGATCGTGGACCTCATGTACGAGCAGGGGATCTCGGGGATGCGCTACTCGATCTCGGACACCGCCGAGTACGGGGACCTGACCCGGGGACCGCGGGTCGTCGGCGAGCACGTGCGGGCCGAGATGCGCCGTCTGCTCGCCGACATCCGCGACGGCTCGTTCGCCGAGGAGTGGATCGAGGAGAACCGCGCGGGGCGGCCGAACTTCCTGAAGCTGCGCGAGGAGGGGAAGCGGCACCCGATCGAGCTGGTCGGGGCGCAGCTGCGCTCGATGATGCCGTTCGTGTCGAAGGGGCGCGAGCGCCTGGAGGACGTGTCGGGCGGCTAGGCGTCGGCCAGGCGTCGGAGGCGAGGTCCTCGGCGAGCCTGCGGCGAGGTCGGAGCCCTTACGAGCGCCGCCGGCTCAGGAAGCCAGCGCTCCCACCACGTGCGCGATGCACGCGCAGAGAGCGGCGACGTCCTCGGGGTCGATCGCCGGGAACAACGCGATGCGGAGCTGGTTGCGGCCGAGCTTGCGGTAGGGCTCGGTGTCGACGACGCCGTTGCGCCGGAGCACCGCCGCGACCGCGGCGGCGTCGACCTGGTCGACGAAGTCGATCGTCGCCACCACGTGGCTCCGGTCGCGCGGTGTCTCGACGAAAGGCCTCGCGTAGCCGGACTGCTCCGCCCAGGTGTAGACGATCTCCGCGGAGCGGTCACTACGCGCGGCCGCCCACTCGAGCCCGCCGTTCTCGAGCATCCAGTCGAGCTGCAGCGCGAACAGCTCGAGGGTGGCGAGGGCGGGCGTGTTGTAGGTCTGGTCGAGCCGCGAGTTGTCGAGCGCGATCTTCAGGTCGAGGAACGCCGGCACCCAGCGGCCGCTCGCGGCGATCCGCTCGACGCGATCGACCGCAGCCGGGGAGCAGCACGCGGCCCACAGTCCCCCGTCGGCGCCGAAGCACTTCTGGGGCGCGAAGTAGTACACGTCGAACTGGGCGGGGTCGACCCGCAACCCGCCTGCAGCAGAGGTCGCGTCGACCGCGACGATCCCCTCGGCGGGCCCGTCGGGACCCGTGGGGCGGCGGACCTCCATCGCGACGCCGGTCGACGTCTCGTTGTGGGTGAGCGCGTAGAGATCCACGTCCGGGTCGGAGACGGCGTGCGGGCGGGTGCCGGGGGGCGACTCGATCACCCGCGGGTCCTTCAGGTGCGGCGCGGCCCTCACCGCGGCCGCGAACTTGGCGGAGAACTCTCCGAACGAGAGGTGCTGGCTCTGCGCCTCGATCAGCCCGAAGACCGCGGCGTCCCAGAAGGCGGTCGTCCCCCCGTTCCCGAGGAGCACCTCGTAGCCGTCCGGCAGGCGGAGAAGGCTGCCCAGGCCCTCGCGGACCCGTCCCACCACCGCCCTCACCGGCCGCTGCCGGTGGCTCGTCCCGAGGTAGGCGGTTGCGGTCTCGGCGAGGCGCCGGACGTGCTCGGGTCGGACCTTCGACGGCCCGGAGCCGAACCGCCCGTCTGCGGGGAGGAGGGCGGCGGGGACGGCGACTGCTGTCGGGTCGACCGGAGTCACTATGAGATCATTGCATCCGTGACCACCGCCGCCGACACCGCCAGGATCTCCGCGCGCGCAGCCGGCGTCACGCCGTCGGCCACCCTCACCGTCGACGCGAAGGCGAAGGCCTTGCAGGCTGCCGGCGAACGGGTCGTCGGGTTCGGAGCGGGGGAGCCGGACTTCCCGACGCCGCCGCACGTGGTGGAGGCCGCGATCGCCGCGTGCCGCGACCCGCGCGCGCACCACTACACGCCGACGCCGGGGCTCCCCGAGCTGCGCGAGGCGATCGCGGAGAAGACCCTGCGGGACTCGGGGTACGCGGTGGCCGCCCAGCAGGTGGTCGTGACGAACGGCGCCAAGCATGCGGTCGCGAGCGCGTTCGCCGTGCTGTGCGACCCCGGGGACGAGGTCCTCGTCCCGGCGCCGTACTGGACCACCTACCCCGAGTCCGTCTCCCTCGCCGGCGGCGTCCCGGTCGCGGTCTTCGCCGGTGCGGACAGGGGCTTCAGGGTCACGGTCGAGCAACTGGAAGCCGCGACGACGCCCAGGACGAAGATCCTCCTCTTCGTCTCGCCGTCCAACCCGACCGGTGTCGTCTACCGGCGCGACGAGGTCGAGGCGATCGGGCATTGGGCCGCCGAGCGCGGCCTGTGGGTCGTCACCGACGAGATCTACGAACACCTCGTCTACGGCGACGCCGAGCAGCACTCGATGCCGGTGCTCGTGCCCGAGCTCGCCGACCGCTGCATCGTGGTGAACGGCGTCGCGAAGACCTACGCGATGACGGGCTGGCGCGTCGGCTGGCTGATCGGACCGCCGGACACCGCCGCCGCCGCGGCGAACGTCCAGTCCCACGAGACCTCGAACGTGGCGAACGTCTCGCAGTTCGCCGCGCTCGCCGCCCTCACGGGCAGCCTCGAGGCGACGGCGGAGATGCGGCGCGCATTCGACCGACGCCGCAGGACCATGGTCGAGATGCTCGGGCGCATCCCCGGCGTGGCGTGCGTGGAGCCGCTCGGCGCGTTCTACGCCTTCCCGGACGTCGGGGCGCTGCTCGGGCGCGAGATCGGCGGGCGACGGCCGTCCACGAGCGAGGAGCTCGCCGAGGTGAGCATCGACGTGGCGAAGGTCGCGGTCGTCCCCGGCGAGGCGTTCGGCGCGCCCGGCTACCTCCGGCTCTCGTACGCGCTCGCCGACGAGGTGATGGTCGAAGGCGTGCGCCGCCTCGCAGAGCTGTTCGGCAACGCGCGGTAGCACCGGGGCCGCCCGGTACCCTTGGTCGATGGCCCGCGTCCTCGTCACCGAGAAGATCGCGGACCGGGGGCTCGAGCTGCTCGCCGAAGCTGGTCACGAGGTGGACGTGCGCGAGGGGCTGGGCCCCGACGAGCTGCTCGACGCGGTCGCGGGGGCGCACGCGCTCGTCGTCCGGTCGGCCACGAAGGTGACCGCCGCGGTGCTCGAGGCGGGGAGCGAGCTCGCGGTCGTCGGGCGCGCCGGCGTCGGCCTCGACAACGTCGACGTGCCGGCAGCGACCTCGCGCGGGGTGATGGTGGTGAACGCGCCGACCTCGAACATCCTGTCGGTCGCCGAGCAGGCGATGGGCCTCCTCCTCGCCCAAGCGCGCAACATCCCCCAGGCGCACGCCGCGCTCGTCGCGGGCCGTTGGGAGCGCGAGCGCTGGGAGGGCGTCGAGCTCTACGGCAAGGTCCTCGGGATCGTCGGGCTCGGGCGCGCCGGGTCGTTCGTCGCCACGCGGGCGGCAGCCTTCGGCATGCGCCTGCTGGGCTACGACCCCTACGTCTCCGCCGAGCGCGCCCGCGCGATCGGCGTCGAGCTGCGTTCGCTGGAGGAGCTGTTCGGCGAGTCGGACTTCGTGACGATCCACGTGCCGAAGACGGCCGAGACCACCGGGCTCGTCGGTCGGGAGCTCCTCGGCAAGGCGAAGCCGGGGATCCGGATCGTGAACACCGCGCGCGGCGGCATCGTCGACGAGGAGGCGCTCTTCGACGCGATCCGCGCGGGCACGGTCGCCGGCGCGGCACTCGACGTCTTCGCGACCGAGCCCCCGGGTCCCTCCCCGCTCCTGGGGCTCTCGGGCGTCGTCGTCACCCCCCACCTCGGTGCGTCGACCGAGGAGGCGCAGGACAAGGCGGGCGTGACGATCGCCGAGCAGGTCCTGCTCGCGCTCGCCGGGGACTTCGTGCCGTTCGCGGTGAACCTCGCCGCGTCCGAGGTCTCCGAGGCCGTCCGGCCGTTCATGCAGATCACCGAGCAGCTGGGTCGGTTCTTCGCGTGCCAGCACGAGGGGCTCCCCGACCGCCTCGAGGTGGAGTGCCGCGGAGAGCTCGCCGGGCACGCGACCGGCATCCTCACGCTGTGCGCGCTGAAAGGGCTCTTCGGCGCCACCGCGGACGAGCCCGTCTCCTACGTGAACGCACCCCAGGTCGCCGAGCGCCGCGGCCTTGCGGTCGAAGAGGTCTCGGCCGCAGCGTCACCCTTCTACAAGAGCCTCGTGACGTTGCGCTCCGGGAGGCACTCCGTCGCGGGAACGCTGGCCGGACCGGGCGCGCGGCCCGAGCCGCGGATCGTCATGGTGGACGACCACACCGTCGAGGTGCCTCCCGCGGAGCACATGCTCGTGGTGCACAACGACGACCGACCGGGCATGATCGGCGTGGTCGGCATGGCCCTCGGCATCGCAGGCATCTCGATCTCGTCGATGGCCGTGGGGCCAAGCGCAGAGGGGCACACCGCGCTCATGGTGCTCTCGACGTCGGAGCCCGTACCTGCGGATCTCGTCGCGCACCTGCGGGAGGGAGACGGCATCTTCGGGATCCACACCGCGAGCCTGAGCGGCCTCACTCCGTAGGGACCGCTCATGTTGGCGCGATCACGGCTACGCCGTACATGGCGGCGGCGGCCGCCATCCGGTCGTCGTAGGTGACGATTCCGTCGAGCTCGTCGCCCAGTTCCAGGGCTGCGGCGAGATGCAGCGCATCCAGGCTTCGCAATTCCTCAGGGTCGAGCGTGGCCGCCCGCTCGAAGGTGGCAGACGTGAGGTTGAACAAGGCGAGGGCGTCGAGCACCGCTCGGGCGCGCTGCATCAAGCCTGGAGCCGCGCGGCGGGTGGCTCGGAGGAGCTCAGTACGCAACAAGTCACTGGCGATCACCTGTGTCTCGTGGATGGCAGCCCACGATGCCATGGCTCCAGATGCTGGCTCGGCGAGGACGAGCTTGGCGGCGGCCGACGTGTCGAGGTAAAAGGCCATCAGTAGCGTTCTTCCCCTCGCATGGCCGATACGACCTCCGAGAGCATTGGCTTGCCCGAACCCGTGCCCGAGGGCGCGCCAAGGGCGGCGAGGGATCCCTTTGCCAACCGAACCCGACCGGAAACGATGAGGGCGGCGACCGGTCCTCCCGGCACCGGAACGAGCTGGGCGACCGGTCTTCCCCGATCGGTGATGGTGACCACCTCGCCGGCAGCGGCTCTGGCCACCACCTGCGAGGCGTTCTGCTTGAGGGCTCGGATGCCAACGGTGCTCATGTTCTACATTGTAGTACATGAAGTCGTTGATCGAGCGGTCGGAGCTCCGGGCGGACCCTTCGTCGTCCCGTCCGAGGCGACGGCACCCATCGAATCCCGGCCCTGAAGGACCGGGATTCCGGGCGCTATTCGTCAATCGCGGCGAACGGCACCTTGTCGCGGGAGCGCCAGGATCGCAGGATGAGGCGCTGGGTGTTGACGCTGCTCGGGGCGGTCACGCTGCGGACGTCGCGGAAGCCGGCGTCGACCCAGGCTTGCGCACGACGGGCGGCCAGTGGTCCGGCGTGCCGCGCTGGGCGCGCACGGTGGCGGCGGGTCCACGGGAGCTGGAAAGTCGCCGGTAGACCGCAACGCCGAACGCAACGACGAGCACGAAGACGAGGATCTTCTTCACCGCGCCGACGCTACCTGCCCTCCGGTCTCGCGGCGATCCTGGGTAATGGGACGGTGCGCCGGTAGTGAACGCTGCCCGCAAAATTCTCGGGGCCCAGCGGGCACTCGTCGGCGCGGGGTCGGACCGACCCACTACCCGGACTTGACAGCTGCGAACGTCCCTGGGAACATCGCGTGGTGCAATTGTTCGTGGAGCTGCTTCTGACCTGAGGGCGGGCGCCACATCGCGCTCGCTCGCACCTCCTGCGCCTCACGGCCAGGAGGTCTTTTCGTTTAACCGGCTCGCGAGAAGCCGGATGGATCTGAAGGATGTGGAAGACGACCGGACGACCCGGCAGACGGAGACGACGGAGGCCGACGTGACCACCCGCCAGATGCCCTACCACCACTACCGAACGGTCGTGCCCCTCGTCCTTCACGACCGGACGTGGCCGGACCGCAAGACGACGGTGGCCCCGCGCTGGGTGAGCGTCGACCTGCGTGACGGGAACCAGGCTCTCGTCGACCCGATGGACCCGGCGCGCAAGCTCGCGTTGTTCAAGACGCTCGTCGAAACCGGGTTCAAGGAGATCGAGGTCGGGTTCCCCTCCGCGTCCCAGACGGACTTCGAGTTCCAGCGCATGATCATCGAGAACGGGGTCGTCCCCGACGACGTGGAGATCCAGGTGCTCGTGCAGTGCAGGGACGAGCTCATCGAGCGGACCTTCGCGTCGCTCGAGGGTGCCTCCCGCGCCGTCGTGCACTTCTACAACTCCACCTCCACGCTGCAGCGGCGTGTCGTCTTCGGCCAGGACCGAGCCGGCATCGTGGACATCGCGGTGCACGCGGCGCGGCTGTGCCGCAAGCTCGAGGCGACCGTCCCCGGCACCGAGCTCCGCTATGAGTACTCCCCAGAGAGCTTCACCGGAACCGAGCCCGAGTTCGCGGTCGAGATCTGCGAGGCGGTGATGGACGTGATCGAGCCGACGCCGGACCGGCCGATGATCGTGAACCTTCCGGCGACCGTCGAGATGTACGGGCCGCACGTCTATGCGGACGTCATCGAGTGGTTCGGCCGGACGATCCGCGATCGGGACAGCCTCGTCCTCAGCGTCCACCCGCACAACGACCGGGGCACCGCCGTCGCGGCCGCGGAGCTCGCCGTGCTGGCAGGTGCAGACCGCGTCGAGGGGACCCTCTTCGGCAACGGCGAGCGGACGGGGAACGTCGACATCGTCACCCTGGCGATGAACCTCTTCTCCCAGGGCGTGGAGCCCGGGCTCGACTTCTCCGACATCGAGAGGGTGCGCCGGGCGGCCGAGCATGCGACCCGCATGCCGGTGCACCCGCGCCACCCCTACGCCGGCGACCTCGTCTACACCGCGTTCTCTGGCTCGCACCAGGACGCGATCAAAAAGGGCATGACGGCGATCGGCGACGAGTACGACCTGTGGGAGGTGCCGTACCTGCCCATCGACCCGAAGCACACGGGCCGTACGTACGAGGCGATCATCCGGGTGAACAGCCAGTCGGGGAAGGGTGGCGTCGCGTACCTGATGGACACCGAGCACGGTCTCGACCTGCCGCGGCGCCTCCAGGTCGAGTTCTCCCGCCAGGTGCAGGCGGTCACCGAGGCCACCGGAACCGAGATCCGCCCCGCCGAGCTGTGGGAGGTCTTCGCCGGTACGTACCTGCCGGACGACGCCGGCATCCGGCTGATCAGCGCCGAGGTGACCACCGGCGGCGGACGCACCACCGTCGTCGCGCAGCTGCTCGTCGACGGCGTCCACCGCACGGTTCGCGGCGAGGGGAACGGACCCATCGACGCGCTCGTCACGGGTTTGCACGACGAGCTCGGAACCGGCTTCGAGGTCCTCGACTACAGCGAGCACGCGCTGACGGCGGGGAGCGGCGCCTCCGCGGTCGCCTACGTCGAGGCAGGACGACCCGACGGCGAGACCTGGTGGGGGGTGGGGATGGACTCGTCGATCCTCGACGCGTCGCTCGCTGCGGTCGTCAGCGCGGCGAACCGGGCGCCGCGGTCGGCACGCACGGCGTAGTCGCGCTCACATTGAGCGCGGACGAATGCGATCGGTGGAGCGGCGGGAGGACGCGGACGGATGCGCCAGCACGTTGCGTCGCAGACGCCGAGTGGCGCAACGGACAGCGGCCGGCCGACGTGCCCAGCCTCGCCTTCAAGCACGGCCCGTGGGCTGCCGCGCCGAGCCTGGGGTCGCCGGCGCAGGGCTCCGGAAACGTCGCCCCACCCGACGCAAACGACCCTGGCGCGCGTCAGCCCGTCTGCGGGGCGGCGGCCGAGGGGAACCACGGGGGGCGCGCCGCTTCGAACGAGGTGATGCCCTCTCCGTGACGGAGCGTGAGCCCGATGTCGTCCCACCCGTGCAGCAGGCGCTGGCGGGTGAACTCGTCGAGCGTGAACGGCGCCTGGATGTCGCCGCACTCGACCGTGCCCCGTGCGACGTCAACCGTGACGAGCAGGGACGGGTCGCCGCCGACCGCGTCGAGGATCGCACGGTCGACTTCCGGGGTCACCTCGACCGGCACGAGACCCTGCTTCGTGCAGTTGTTCCGGAAGATGTCACCGAAGCTCGTGGCGACGACCGCCTCGAACCCGTAGTCCATGAGCGCCCACACCGCGTGCTCGCGTGACGACCCGGTGCCGAAGTTCGAAGCCGCCACCAGCACGGTGGCGCCCGCATAAGCCGGGTCGTTCAGCACGAACCCGCGGTCGTCGCGCCACTCGGCGAACAGCCCCTTGCCGAACCCCGTCCGCTCCACGCGCTTCAACCAGTCCGAGGGGATGATCTGGTCGGTGTCGACGTCGGACCGGTCGAGGGGGACGGCCCGCCCGCTCACCACCGCGACCGGCTTCACCGCGCCACCCTCGAGGGAAGATCGGACGGTGCCGCGAAGTGGCCCGCGACGGCGGTGGCCGCCGCCACGGCGGGGCTGACGAGGTGAGTCCGTCCTCCACGCCCCTGGCGCCCTTCGAAGTTCCGGTTCGAGGTCGACGCGCAGCGCTCGCCCGGCGCCAGCTTGTCGGGGTTCATGCCGAGGCACATCGAGCAACCGGGCTCACGCCACTCGAAACCTGCCGAAAGGAACACCCGGTCGAGACCCTCGTCCTCGGCTTGGGCCTTCACCCGATGCGACCCCGGCACGACGAGCGCGCGGACACCGTCGTGCACGCGCCGTCCTTCGAGCACCGCGGCTGCGGCACGGAAGTCCTCGATGCGCGAGTTCGTGCACGACCCGAGGAAGACGGTGTCGACCGGGATCTCGCGCATCGGCGTCCCCGGGACGAGACCCATGTACGCGAGCGCCCGGGAGGCCGCCTCGCGGGCGGCGGCTTCCGAGAGCTCTTCGGGATCGGGAACCGCGCCGTCGATGCGTGCCACCTGTGCCGGGTTCGTTCCCCAGGTGACATGGGGGACGAGCGTCGCGGCGTCGAGACGGACCTCCTTGGCGAAGGTGGCGTCGGCGTCGGTGGGGAGCGACCGCCACCACTCGATCGCCTGGTCCCACGCGCGTCCATTCGGCGCATGGGGGCGCCCCTCGAGGTAGGCGAAGGTGGTGTCGTCGGGCGCGACCATTCCCGCCCGCGCCCCACCTTCGATGCTCATGTTGCACAGCGTCAGCCGACCCTCCATCGAGAGGGCTCGGACCGCGTCGCCGCGGTACTCGATGACGTGGCCGAAGCCGCCACCCGTGCCGATGCGACCGATCACCGCCAGGGCGAGGTCCTTCGCCGTCACCCCCTCGGGCGCTTCCCCGTCGATGGAGACGGCCATCGCCGAGGGACGCACCTGGGGGAGGGTCTGGGTCGCGAGCACGTGCTCGACCTCGCTCGTGCCGATCCCGAAGGCCAGCGCTCCGAAGGCGCCGTGCGTCGAGGTGTGGCTGTCGCCGCAGACGACGGTCGTCCCGGGTTGCGTGAGCCCGAGCTCCGGGCCGATCACGTGCACGATCCCCTGGTTCGCGTCCCCCATCGGGAAGCAGCGGATGCCGAACTCCGCACAATTGGCGTCCAGCACCTCGAGCTGGCGTGCAGAGACGGGGTCGGTGACCACCGTTCCGGTGGTCGGCACGTTGTGGTCGGCCGTCGCGAGCGTCAGGTCAGGGCGCCGCACGCGTCGTCCCGCGAGCCGGAGCCCGTCGAACGCTTGCGGAGAGGTCACCTCGTGGACGAGGTGCAGGTCGATGTAGAGCAGGTCGGGCTCGTCGCCACCCGAACGCACGACGTGCGCGTCCCAGACCTTGTCGAACAGCGTGCGGCCCGATGAGGCCGGTGCCGTCACCCTTCGGCCTGTCCGGCTCGAGGCCCGTTCACGCGCCGACCTTCATGATCTCCACCGTGAGCTTGCCACCGGGTGCGTCGTACTCCACCTTGTCCCCTGCTGCCTTGCCCATGAGCGCCTGCCCCAGCGGAGCGCTCGGTGAGACCACGGGCATGTCTCCGCGGTGCTCCTCGATCGAGCCCACGAAGAAGTCCTGGGTGTCGTCGTCACCCTCGTAGCGGAGCGTGACCACGGTGCCCTGGGTGACGGTGCCGTCGGTGGTCCTGCCCGCTTCCACGATCTCGGCGTCCTTCAGGAGCGCCTGGAGCTGGCGGATCCTCGACTCCATCTTCCCCTGGCTGTCCTTGGCGGCGTGGTAGTCGCCGTTCTCGGAGAGATCGCCGAGTGCGCGGGCAGATTCGATCGCCTTGGCGATCTCCACCCGCCCGCGCGTCGTCAGGTCCTCGAGCTCTGCCTGCAGCCGCTCGTAGGTTTCGGCGGTGAGGCGCGCAGGCTTCGCGCCGGAGACGTCGGTCATGCCCGAAAGGCTACAACGACTGCTCTGGCGTCCCGATCAGGGCTTCGTCACGTCGCCGCGACATCGGGAGGGCTGCGTGCCAGACTGCCCGCAAGCGCGAAGGCCCCACGAAGGGGGCCACGAGGGGGGTTGGCCCTATGGCGACGGAGCGCAGGGTGCGCCGCGGTGGTGCGTGCCGGGTTGCAGGTATCGGGCTCGTGGGGCTGGTCGTCCCCGCGTCGGTGGGCGTCCCCGCGTCGGTGGGCGTCGCCCACCTGACGGCCTACACGCCTGCGGTCGCGAAGGGGTCGACGGTCACCGAGGGCCGTGCGGCCACGGCCTCCACGGTCTCCCACCGCTCGAGCCAGATCCTCCCGCTGCAACAGGTGTGGCGAGTGAGGATCACAGACGGTTCGCACGACGGGGTCGCCTTGGGGTCACCCTCGCTCGCCACACTCACAGGTGGCCCCGCAGTCGTGTTCGGCGACCGCTCGGGCCGCGTCTACGCGTTGAACCTCGGTACCGGTGAAGCCGTTCCCGGCTGGCCGAAGGAAGTCGGCGTGCCGGTGACATCCACGCCGTCGGAGCTGATCCGGCCCGGCTCGGTGCACGACACCGTGATCGTAGGGACCGGCAATGCCGCCGATCCCTGCGCGGGCGGCTACGAGTGGCTGCTCCCGACAGGAGACGACGAGCTCGTGCGCGGGCCGAACCCGTCGACAGACCACTCGTGTCCGGCGAACGGCGTCATCGCGGGGGTCGCCATCGGCACACTCGACGGCGTCGTCGGCGCGGTGGCCGGCACGGTCGGCCAGGAGACCTACGCGATGAACGCCACAACGCGCGAGATCCTGCAGGGGTTCCCGTGGTTCCAGGCCGACTCGAACTTCACCACGCCGGCGATCGCGGACGTGGAGGGCGACGGGGCGAACCAGATCATCGAAGGTGGCGCGCAGACGGCGGGGCTCGCGTACGGGAAGCGGTACACACAGGGGGGCCACATCCGGATCCTGAGCTCGACCGGGTCGCTCCTCTGCGAGGACACAACCGACGAGTCCGTCAACTCCTCACCGGCCGTGGGCAAGTTCCTCGACCACACAGCGATCGGGATCGTCGCCGGGACCGGGCCCACATTCCCGACCGCGTCGCAGCACGACCAGGTCATCGCCGTCAACACGGACTGCCAGCAGGTCTGGGCGCGCACGTTCGCGGGCACAACCGGCTACGAGAGCCCCGCGCTCGCTGACGTGCTCGGCAACGGGCAGCTGCAGGTCCTCGTGACGACATACTCGGGCTGCGTCTACGCCCTCGACGGAGCGAACGGCGCGGTGCTGTGGCGCACCCAGCTGGCACACCACATCTTCGGGTCGCCCGTCACCGTCAAGCTGGGCACAGGCCACCAGGACGTGGTCGTCGGCACGATCAACGGGTTCGACGTGCTGACAGGCGAAGACGGTCACCTCCTCGACGCTACAGTTCTCACGACAACCGGGTTCCAGAACGCCCCGCTCATCACGAGGGACGCGAACGGGACCATCGGCATCACGGTCGCCGGGTACCAGCCGGACGACACCATCGTGGCCCACTACGAGATCGCCACATCCGACGGCGACGAGGTCGACGCGCCAGGTACCTGGCCCCAGTTCCACCACGACCCGCAGCTGACCGGCAACGCCGACGCGCCGATCGTGACGCAGTTCAGGTCGTACACGAGGATCTCGGGAAGCACACCGGACGCGACGGCGGCGGCGGAGCTCGAGCACCAGTTCGACGCGGCCAGCGGGCACTGCCCCGGCGCGACAGCGGCGACACGGCCCGTCGTGCTGGCGACCGGCAAGACCTATCCCGACGCGCTGGCGAGCGCCCCGCTGGCGCGAAGTCTCGCGACCGGGACGCTGCTCACCACACCCACCGAGCTCTCGCCGGCGAGCGCCGCCGCGCTCGCGACGGAAGGGATCACGCATGTCGTCGTGGTGGGCGGTTCGCTCGCAGTGAGCACAGCGGTCGTGACCAAGCTCGAGCAGACGCCGGCCACCACGTGCGGTGGCAGAGGGAAGAGCGGGAGCGACATCACCGTCACCCGCGTCGCGGGGGCCACAGAATACGAGACCGCGGCGCAGATCGCCGAGACCGCGGCCGCGGGTGGCGTCGGCAGCCTCGATCTCGCCGGGGCGTACGCCGGCACCAACGCGACAGGCGGTGCAGGCCGCTTCAACGACACCTCCGGCGGCGCGTCAACCGCCCCCGTGTCGTCCGGTGCGCTCACGACGGCCGTGCTCGCCACGGGCACCGGGTTCCAGGATGCGGAGGCGGCGAGCACGCTCGCCTACGCCGAGCGCCTGCCGATCCTTCTCACGCCACCGAGCTCGTTGTCACAAGAGGTCGTCTCGGCCATCTCCTCGCTGCACATCACCCAGGTCATCGTGATGGGCGGGCCGCTCGCCGTGTCCGATCCGGTCGTCAGCGCCCTCGAGACGATGGGCGTCTCCGTGCTGCGGGTCGCCGGGCACGACGCCACCGACACGTCCGTGCAGCTCGCCCGGCTCGAGACCTCCCCGGCCGGCACGGGCGTCGGTTGGCACGGCACGGGCGGCCTCACGGTCGCCCAGGGGGGGTACTTCAGCGACGGTCTCGCCGGGGCGGTCGTGGCGGCGGACGGGCCGGAGGCGAGCGATCCCGAGCCGCTCGTCCTCACGGAGAGCCCGTCGAGCGTTGGTGCGCCGCTCGCCGCGTTCGTCCACCACGCCGGGACGACGGGACTCGGGGAAGCCGCCGTCACCCGCTTCACGATCCTCGGCGGGCCGCTCGCTCTCACGCAGGCAACGGTGACCCAGATGGGAGACGACCTTTGATCACGCTCCGACCTCGCTCCGATCTCGCTCCGAACTCGCTCCCCAGGTGGGCGGCGGATCAAGCGGCGGCGTCGCCGAAGGTCAGGATCCTGCCGTTCGCCCCCGCGAGCCAGTAGCCGCGTCCGTCGGGGCTCGAAGCAATTCCCACGATGTCCGAGACGTGGATCCCACGAGCAGGCGCAGAGCCACGGCTGGCCGCGTCGCCGAATCCGTAGACCTCGCCGTCGGATGCGACGAGCCAGTAGCCGCCTCCCGGAGAAGACGCGACGCCGACGACGTCCGAGAGGTGAACCCGGAGACCCGGTAGCGAGCCGTGGTAGCCGGCGTCGCCGAACGCGTACACCCCACCGTCTTTCCCGACGAGCCAGTAGCCCGCGCCGCTCGGCGTGGAGGCGATGCCGACAATGTCCGACACGCGGACCCGGAGACCCGGCAGCGAGCCGTGGTAGCCGGCGTCGCCGAACGCGTAGACGGCGCCGTTCGACCCGACGAGCCAGTAGCCCCCGCCGCTCGGCGTGGAGGCGATGCCGACGACGTCCGAGACGCGGTCCCGGAGTCCCGGTAGCGAGCCGTGGTAGCCGGCGCCGCCGAACGCGTAGACGGCCCCGTTCGACCCGACGAGCCAGTAGCCGTCTCCGCGACGGGCTGCCGCCAACGCGACGACGGTCGAGTCCGGTCTCGACGGGGCTGACGACGTGCTCGTCGAGGATCCCTGGTTCACCAACGCGAAGGATGCCGGCGGGCTCAGCCTGGCCACTGAGGCCGTGACGATGTAGCCACCTGACACGCCGTTCGCGTGGAAGGCAGGCGCAACCGCGATGCCCGAGGAGTTGGTCGCGACGACGACGGAGGTCTTGGCGGTGGCCGAGAAGGTCCCGCTCGGTCCGCTCGACGGGGCACGGAACGTGACGTCGACCCCGGACACCGGGTTCTTCTGGGCGTCGGTCACGGTGACCGACAGCGGGACGCTGAACGAGTGGTCGACCGGCGCCTTTTGTGTCACGCCGGCGCCCGCGGTGATGGACGCGGGTGCGGCCGCCAGGTTCGTCAGGATGAAGCTGGCGGCCGCCTCGAGCCCCGCGGTCGAAGCCGTCACCTTGAAGGTGCCGGCGACGTCGTTGGCGAGGATCGCGGGGGAGACTGCGATCCCGTTCGAGTTGGTGGACACGGTGGCGGTCCCACCCGAGGTCGCGAAGGCGCCACTTGCGCCACTGCTCGCGCTGCCGACCGTGAAGCTCACCTGCGCCGCTTCCACCGGCTTGCCGTCCGCGTTCGTGAGCTTCACCTCGAGCGGATCGGCGAACGTCCCGCCGATCACGACCGACTGCTTCGTGCCCTTCGAGGCGGCGATCCTGGCGGCCCCCAGGTTGGTGAGGGTGAAGACGGCGGCGGTGTTGAGCCCTGCGGTCGTGGCGGTCACGGTGAAGGTGCCACCCGCGTCGTTCGCCTGGATCTCGGGGGAGACGGCCACCCCGCTCGAGTCGGTGGCGACCGTGGCAGTGCCACCGGAGCCCACGAAGGTGCCGCTCGCGCCGCTGCTCGACGTCTCCGCCGCGAAGGTGACCTGCGCACCTTGCACCGGGTTGCCGTTGGCGTCGGTCACCTTCACCTCGAGCGGGTCGGCGAACGTCGTCCCCACGGCTGCGGTCTGCTTCGAGCCCGCCAAGGCGTCGAGGGAGGCTGCCACTCCGGCCGCGGAGTTTGTGAGCGCGAAGGACGCCGAGCCCGGAACGGCGCTCGTGGTGGCGGTCACGGTGTAGCTGCCCGCGGTGTCGTCGGCGGTGAGACTCGGAGCGGTTGCGACCCCTGTCGCGTCGGTTGCGACCGTCGCCGTGTCGGTGTTGGTGGTGGAGAACACGCCGCTCGGCCCGGAGCCGGGTGCGTCGAAGCTCACGCTCACCCCCTTGGCCGGAGCCCCGTCGGCGTACACGGTGACCTGCAGCGGAGTCGAGAACGCGCTGCCGTCCTGGGCCGTCTGGTGGCTGCCGGCGGACGCCATGATGCCGTCGTTGGTCAACGAGAACGTCCCGGGCGAGCCACCTGCGCCGATGGAGGCGGTCACCGAGTACGAACCGACTGTGTCGTTGGCCGAAAGGTGCGACGACTGGTAGGTGCACTCACCTGTGGGGTTGGCTGTGGGGAGAAGGGGGCTGGGGCTCTCGGTGCCGGTGCCCGACTGGGAGAAGACGGCGCTCGGACCTGAGCTCGGCGCGCTGAAGGTCAGGTTCGGGCATTTCGTCCCTGTCGCGAGCCCCGTCACTGTGGCGACGAGCACACCCGGGAAGGCGGTGCCGATCTCGGTGTTCTGGGACGTGCCGCTTCTCGGTGTCACGCTCGCCGCAGAGGCGGCGGCTGCGATCGCGCCGCCCGAGAGCCCTGCCGCGAGGACGATCGTGGCCACGATGCCGAACGCGGGACGGGCGAACCTGCGTGGAGCCCCCGCGGGCGGAGGCCGACGGGTCGCCCCCTCCCGCGTGCGGGCCGACGTCCTCGTAGTTGCGCCGTTCATGGTCACACCGTCCTCAGTGCTTCGGTCGGGGGCATCCGTGCTGCCCGCAGAGCTGGGATCAGACCCGCCACCAGTCCGATGACGAGCGCCGCGCCGAACCCGCCGCCCCAGGCAAGCGGGGGCACCACGATGGCCCAGCCCTTGGTGGAGGCGTAGATGGCCGTGGCGGCGGCGCCCGCCGCGATGCCGACCAGGCCGCCGAGGACCGACAGCATCGCGGCTTCCGCCAGGAACTGGATCCGGATGTGGCCGCGCGTGGCGCCGAGCGCCCTGCGCAGCCCGATCTCGGAGCGCCGTTCGAGCACCGAGATGACCATGATGTTGGCGACCCCGACCGCGCCGATGAGCAGCGCCACGGCACCGAGGCCGAGGAACAGCCCGTTCAGCGCGCTCTTGGCGTCAGCTTGGGCCACGAGGGCGCTCGACGGCTGGGAGACGTCCACGTCGTTCGGCGACTGCGGATTGGCCGTGTCCGCCAGCACCGAGTGCACCGCTGTGACCTGTGTTGTCAGGCTGCGCAGGTAGATGCTCGAAGGGTGCCCGTCGAACTGGAGGTAGGTCTCGGCCGCCTTGAAGCCCACGAGCACGGATGTGTCGATCTCGGGGACGAGCACGGACGGGCTCAGGACTCCCGCCACGTAGAACCAGTTGCTGTCGAGCCAGATGCGCTCGCCGGGGTAGATGTGGTCGATGCCGAGGCGCTGAGCGGCCACCGAGCCGAGCACGCAGACCGGCTCGGTGGCCGTCGCCGCGTTCAGGTACGCACCCTCCTCGACCTTCGCCCCGACGGTTGCCGGGAGCTGCAGGCTCGCCGCCTCGATTCCCAGACCGTTCGTTGTGATGGGGTTCACGAGCGGGCTGCGGTAGACGTCGCCTGTCACCGTCCCCGTGTACGACACCTCGGTCACGGGCCCGATCCGGGCGATCATGGCCGGTGCCTGGTCGGGGAGCTCCGCGGTGTGCCCGAACAATGTCTG
>JASHUY010000203.1 GCA_030039755.1 Acidimicrobiales bacterium | reverse complement strand
GAGCGTCCTCGGGATCGGGCTCGCGGTGAGGGTCAGCACGTCGACGCCTTCGGCGATGCGCTTCACGGCCTCCTTGTGGGTGACGCCGAAACGCTGCTCCTCGTCGACGACCAGCAGCCCGAGGGCCTTGAAGCGGACGTCCTGGGCGAGCAGCCGGTGGGTGCCGACGACGACGTCGACGGAGCCGTCCGCGATGGCGTCGACCACCTTCTTGGCCTGCGCGGGAGAGAGGAAACGGCTCAACATCTCGACCCTGACCGGGAACCCGGCGAAACGGTCCGAGAACGTCTGGTGGTGCTGGCTCGCGAGCAACGTGGTCGGCACGAGGATCGCGGCCTGCTTGCCGTCCTGCACCGCCTTGAACACGGCACGCACGGCGACCTCGGTCTTGCCGAAGCCGACGTCGCCGCAGACGAGGCGGTCCATCGGCCTCGGCAGCTCCATGTCGGCCTTCACCTCCGCGATCGCACGCAACTGGTCCGCGGTCTCGGTGTAGGGGAACGACGACTCGAGCTCCCGCTGCCACGGCGAATCGGGGGCGAACGCGTGCCCCGGGACTTCGAGCCGCCGCCGGTACAGCGCGACGAGCTCCTGGGCCACCTCGCCCGCCGCGGCGCGCGCCCTCGAGCGGGCGCGCTGCCAGTCCGCGCCCCCCATCTTGGAGAGGGTCGGTGACTCGCCGCCGCTGTAGGGGGTGATCACCTCGATCTGGTCCACGGGGAGGTACAGCCGGTCGCTCCCCCGGAACTGGAGCACGAGGTAGTCGCGCGTCGTGCCGGCGACGGTGCGCTTGGTCATGCCCGAGTAGCGGGCGACCCCGTGCTGGCGGTGGACGACATAGCCGCCGGGGCCCAGGTCGTCGAAGAACCCGTCGGTCGGCCGCGCCCGAGGTCGCGCGCGGCGGTGGGCGGCGCGGCGACCCGTGACGTCGGTCTCGGAGAGCACCGCGACGCGCGCGTCCGGCAGCGAGAACCCCGCCGAGAGGGAAGCGGTCACGATGCGCGCGCCAGGTGCCGTTGTGGCGCGCTCGGCCACCGGCGCCACGATGCCCTCCTCGGCGAGCACCCCCGAGAGTCGGGACGTGCCGAGGACGGTGGTCGAGCACAGCGTCACCGAGAACCCGTCGTCGACGAGCGCGCCCACCTGGCGCGCGAGACGGCCCGCGTCGCCGGCGACGTGCTCGAACCCCCGGACCGCGACCGACGGGGTGCCCGGCGTGTCGGCGACCGGGACGATGGCGAGCGACGCGGCCTTCGTCCGGCCGAGCAGGCGCCCGAAGGGGAGGTGGAGACGGGGGAAGGCCGAGCCGGCGGTCTCCAGGCCCGCGGCGGCGGCGTCGAGGTCGGCGTCGGCGAGGTCGGTGTCGTCGCCTGCCGCGTCGAGGCCGGTGTCGTCGCCGGAGCCGACGTCGTGCGGGCGCGCCCCCCAGGTCGCCGCCAAGGTGTCGGCGAGCGCCGCCTCCTCGGTCACCACCTCGTGCGCGCGGTCCCGGACGCGGCGCGGCTCGATGACCACCACCTGGGCGTCCTCGTCCAGGAGGTCGGTGAGCAGCTCCTCCTCCGGCTGGAGCCACGGCAGCCACGACTCCATCCCGTCGAACGCCTCACCGTCGGCGAGCCGCTCCCACTGCCGGCGGCCCCATGGTTCCGAGACGGCGAGCTCGGCCGCCCGGGCCCGCACCGCCCCCGTCAGCACGAGCTCCCGGCAGCCGTAGACGACCGCCACGTCGAGCGTGCCGGTGGACCGCTGGTCGGAGACATCGAAGGTGGTGAGCCGGTCGACCTCGTCGCCGAAGAGGTCGATGCGCACCGGCGTGTCGTTCGTGGACGGGAAGACGTCGACGATGCCCCCGCGCACCGCGAATTCGCCCCGGTGCTCGACCTGGGGCTCGCGCCGGTAGCCCGCAGACGCCAGCCACGACGTCGCCTCCCGGACGTCCAGGCGTGCTCCCCGGCGCACGACGAGCGGCGCGCCGATCTCCCGCCACGGCGCGAGCCGCTGCAGCAGCGCGCGGACCGACGCCACGACGATCGTCGGGCGGTGCGCGGCAACGGCCGCCTCCCCCGGCGCACGCTCCGCCTCCTCCCCCGGCGCGCCGGCGAGCAGCCACATCACCGCGAGGCGTTGGCCCATCGTCGCGACGTCCGGGCTCACCCGCTCGAAGGGGAGCGTCTCCCACGCGGGCAGGCGCACCACCGGGTCGGACAGGTCGCCGGCGATCCGGGGCTCCGCACGACCGGAGCCGTCCCCGCCCGAGCCGGCGGGATCGTCGCCGGCGACGAAGCAGGCCAGGTCTGCGGCGAACCGGTCGGCGTCCGACTCGGTCGCGGTGACGACCACCAGCGGACGCCGTTGCGAGAGCCGCGCGAGGCCGGCGACCGTGAACGCCTGCGCCGGGCCGGCGACCGCGAGGATCGCGTCGGGGACGCCGACGACCCGCGTGAGCGACGGCTCGTTGCGCAGCGTCCCGGTCAGGGCTGCGAGAGGCGCGTGCGGCGTTCGCGGCAGCCCGCTTGTCCCAGACGTCACGACCGCAACCTCAGGCCTCGCCGTTGCACCGGTTCATCGCAGCGTCCGCTCCTTCGGCCACCATGACCTCCACTGCGTCGGCTGCCAGCTCGATCGCCGCGTCGAGCAGCTCACGCTCTGCCTTGCCCGGTCTCCGCAACACGTAATCAGCCCCGCTCTGACGTCCCGGCGGCTTCCCGATCCCGATCCGCACCCGCGCGAACTCGGCGGTGTGGAGATGGTCGCGGATCGACTGGAGCCCCTTGTGCCCGGCGAGACCGCCGCCGAGCTTGACCCTGATCCGGCCGGGTGGCAGATCGAGCTCGTCGTGGACCACGACGAGGCGGGACGGGTCGCCGATGCCGAACCGGCGCATGAGCGGGCGCACTGCGGCACCGGACTCGTTCATGTACGTGTTGGGCACCGCGAGCGCGACGCGTGCCGTCCCCATGCGGACCTCCTCGACCACCGCGGCTTGGCCCTTCTCGGGCCGCAGCCGCCCGGTCCCGAAGCGGCGCGAGAGCACGCGCACGGCGTCCGCGCCGACGTTGTGGCGCGTGCCCTCGTAGTCGGGGCCGGGATTGGAGAGGCCGACCACGAGCACGTCGGCGGGCGTGCCACGCCGGGGACCCTGGTCCGCACCGCGGCCCCGGCCGGGACCGCGCCGGCCGAAGAGCGGCGGCAGCGCTTAGCCCTCGTGCGACTCTGCGGGACCGGAGGGGGTGCCCCCCTCCTCCGCGGTCGGCGCGGCGCCTTCGCCCTCCACCGCCACCCTGGGCGGAACGCCGGTCACCACCGGAACCTCCTCGTCGAGGTCGATCGACACGCCCTTGGGGAGAGCGAGGTCGCCGACGCGGATCACCTCGCCGATCGTGAGGGCCGAGATGTCCACCTCGACGTGGGTGGGGATGTCCGCAGGCTTCGCGCGCACCGGGAGGACGAACAGCTGCTGGTCGACCAGCCCGTCGCCGTGGTGGACCTCGATCGCGTCGCCGACGAGGGTGACCTGGACGTCCGCGGCGATGATCTCGTCACGCCGCACGATCTGGAAATCGACGTGCGTGACCGTGCCGCGCACCGGGTGACGCTGCAGCTCCCGCGCGACGGTCAGGTAGGACTTGCCGTCGGCCCGCAACGACAGCAGGGCGTTCGTGCCCGCCTCGCTCGACAACGCGACACGGAGGTCACGCCCTTCGACCGCCACGGGCACCGGCTCGGTCCCGTGGCCGTAGACGATGCCGGGGATCTTCCCCTGGGCGCGCAGGCGCCGGGCCGCGCTCGAGCCCAGAGGCCTGCCGGCCTCGGCTTCCAGGACGATCTCGGGCATGAGGGGTCTCCTTCGGGGAACCTGGAGCGGCAGCAGCGCCGGCGTCGCCGCCGGGCTCGCCGCCGACGAGGTCCGGCGCCTCCACGGGCCGGCACACGCCGGGCGAACGGGCATCCATCGTAGCGTGCGCGCCGCCCCTCCTCCGCCGGTCGGGCACGCGCGCCGGCCGCAGTCAGGTCAGTGCCGCGAAGGCCGCACGGACCAGCGAGCTTCCGCGGTCGTCTCCGACCACCCCGGAGCCCATCTTGTTCATGACGTAGGCCACGCACAGGCGCGCGTCGAGATCGGCCACGACGACCGACCCGCCCCAACCTCCCCAGTAGAAGGTCCGGGGGCCGCCGGGGACGACCTCGCTCGACAGGCCGAAACCCATCCCGTAGCGGATCGGCACCCCGAGCACGAGGTCCCGGCCGTCGAACTGCTCCTCGAGCACCCGCGCGCAGCCGGCAGCGGAGAGGAGCCGCACGCCGCGGGCCTCTCCTCCGCACGCGAGGACCGAGTGGACCGCCGCGACCGACCGCGCGTTGCCGTGCCCGTTCGCCGCGGGGACCTCCGCGCGGCGCCAGGGGACCGTCGACGAGGTCTCCGCGGACATCGGCGGGTTGAGGAACGTGCGCAACGCGAACGGCGCGTCCTCCTCCCGGACGCGCGGCAGCTCCTCCGGCGGCACGAGCGGCGCGACCCGCGGGTCGGCGGTCGGCGGGGTGCCGATGAAGAAGTCGGCGCCGAGCGGGCCCGCCACCTGTTCGGCGAAGAACCCACCGAGGGTCTGGCCGGTGATCCGGCGGACGAGCTCGCCGACGAGGAAGCCCTGCGTGAGCGCGTGGTACCCGCCGGCCGAGCCCGGCTCCCACCACGGCTCCTGGCCGGCGAGGAGGGACGACGCCTTCTCCCAGTCGTAGAGGTCCTCGACGGTCACCGGCACGGTCCAGCCGGCGAGCCCCGAGGTGTGACCCAGCAGATGGCGGACCTCGACGTCGCGCTTGCCGCCGGCCGCGAACTCGGGCCAGTAGCGCACGACGCGCGCGCCGAAGTCGAGCTCTGCGGCGTCGGCCAGCACCAACGCGCAGAGGTTGGTCATCGTCTTCGTCGTCGACCAGACGTTCGCGATCGTGTCGGCGACCCAGGGCGTCGTGCGTTCGGCGTCCACGCACCCGCCCCAGATGTCGACCACGGCCTCGCCGTCGAGGTAGGCCGCGCACGACGCGCCGAGGTCGAGTCCCTCGTCGAGGTTCCGTTCGAACACCTCTTGGACGGCAGCGAACCGTTCGTCGCAGCGCCCGGACACCTGAGCCATGTGCGCGTGGTCCCGCTCGATCTTCCCGCCGGTCCGCGGGCTCAGGTCAGGTTGTCGCCGCCGAAGATCTCCGAGACCGAGGTGTCCTCGAAGACGGCGTCGATCGCGTCGGCGATCACCTTGGCCACCGAGAGCACCTCGAGCTTGTCGAACACGCGGTCTTCGGGGACGGGAAGCGTGTCCGTCACCACGACCCTCGAGATCGGCGAGGCCTTCAGGCGGTCCGCGGCCGGGTCGGAGAAGATGCCGTGGGTCGCCATCGCCCAGATGTCCGACGCGCCCGCGTCGGCGAGCAGCTCTGCTGCGGCGGCGACCGTCCCTGCGGTGTCGATCATGTCGTCGATGATCACGCAGCACCGCCCCGCGACCGCCCCGACCACGTGTCGGGCCTCGACCTGGTTGGCGGTGTTCCTCGGGCGCGTCTTGTGGACGAGCGCGAGGTCTGCACCGAGGTGCTGGCTGTAGCGCTCGGCGAC
>JASHUY010000202.1 GCA_030039755.1 Acidimicrobiales bacterium | reverse complement strand
CGGGCCATCGCGTTCCCTTACGCGCCGCGGCCGACGGGGCCGCTGAGCAGGGAGGTACGGTGCACGATCCAGCGGGCGATCAGGTTGACGAGGACCGAGATGACGGCGAGGACGAGCGCGAGCTCCGCGATGCTCGCGATCGCGAAGCCCGTGCCGTCGGTGAGCGCGGAGTCGAGCTGTGCCGCGATGGCGGCCGCGATGGTCGACATCGGGGAGTAGATGTTGGGCGCGATCTTGAAGATGGCGCCCGTGGTGAGCACCAGCGCGATCGTCTCGCCGAGCGCGCGGCCGAGCCCGAGAACCGTCGCACCGATGATCCCCGAACGCACCCAGCGGAGCGTGATCTTGTTCGCCACCTCGAAGTCCGTCATCCCCAGGGCCTCTCCTCCCTCCTTCGGAAGGTTCGGCACCTGACGGAACAGGTCGGCCGTCGTGGCGGTGATGATCGGCACGATCATGAGCGTGAGGACGAGGCCACCCGTGAGCAGCCCCTCTCCATGGCCGACTGTGCCCTTGAAGAAGTCGAGGACCGGCACGTCGGGAAGGTGGTCCGCGATGAACGGGTACAGCGTCGACGAGAGCGCGGGGCCGAAGGTCAGCACCCCCCAGAGGCCGAGCACCACGCTCGGCACGCCCGCGAGAAGCTCGATGGCGAAGCCGAGGGGCCGCGAGATCCAGCGTGGCAGGCGCTCGGTCAGCGCGAACGCACAGCCGATGGAGATCGGGAGGGCGATGATGACCGCGATCGCCGAGGTCTGGAGCGTGCCGGCGATGAGGGGCCACGCTCCGTAGAGCGAGCTCTTCGGGTGCGCGACCCCGTCGGTGAACACGGTCGGGGCGTAGGTGCTCCCGATCTTCCACGCGGACCCGGTGAAGAACCCACCGCCGTTCACCTTGACGGCGGGGTAGGCCTTCAACGCGAGCACCGCGACGACGAACACCAGCGCCGCGAAGGGGAGCACCACCGCCACCCGGGCGCCCCACTTCCACGCCCCTGTCTCCCCGGCGCGCAGCACGCCGATCACCCTCGTGAGGGCCGGCGGCCGTGGCGCGTGCCCGCGCGGCCTGGGAGCCCCGAACCTGTGGCCCGGGGCTCCCTCGACGGTCGTCATCTGCCCGCCTCAGACGTCGACTAACCCGGCTCCTTGATGCCCGCTCGGCCTACTTGATCGCTTCGATCTGCGTGTACGAGTTGTTCGCGACCGACGTCGGCAGCGGCCGGAAGTTGACCTGGTCCAGGTATTGGGCGCTGTTCCCGTCTGTGGGGTCGATCGCCCATTCGAGGACCGAACGGACGGTCTTCGCCACGCCCGAGCTCGACTGCTTCTTGGAGACGATCCCGTACTCGTAGTTGATGATCGGGTAGCCGCCCGAGATCTTCCCGTCGATCATCGAGATGGCACCTGTCTTGGGGGTCTTCTTCACGTACCCGGCAGCCTCGGCCGCGATGGTTGTCGCGTTCGGCATCACGTACTGGCCGTCGCCGTTCTCGAGCTGGGCGTAGGTGAGGCCGTCCCCGAGCGCCTGGGTCTGGTAGCTGATCCCGATGTAGGCGAGGCAGCCAGGGGTGAGCTTGCAGCCTGCGACCATGCCGGAGTTGCCTGTCTCCGCGAGCTCGTCCGCTCCCTTCGGCCATGTGACCGAGGTGTTGTAGCCGACCGACGTTGTCCAACCCTTTGTCGTGTCGGACAGGTAGGTGGTGAAGATGAACGTGTCACCACTCCCGTCGGACCGGTGCAGGGCGACGATCGGGATGCTCGGAAGCTTCACCCCCGGGTTCAGCTTCGTGATCGCGGCTGTGTTCCACTTCTTGACCTTGCCCTCGTAGATCTCGGCGAGCAGCTTGCCGTTCAGCTTGAGGTGGGTCCGTATCCCTGTGAGGTGGTAGTAGATCTCCTGCGCCGAGATGGCGAGGGGGATGTTCTCGAGTGTGGGGTCCTCGTGCTTGTCGGAGCTCGACAGGTAGGCGTCCGACGAGCCGATCTGAATGGTGCCGGCGATGGCGTAGCTGATGCCCTTTCCGGACCCGCCCGCTGCCGTTTCGATGGTCACCTTTGTGTACTTGGCCTCGTATCCCGCCGCCCAGAGGTTCCAAAGCGGGTAGAGCAGCGAGCTGCCCGCTTCGCTGATCGTGCCGGCGGCGGGCGGTGTGACGCCCAAGCTGACGTGCTTCCGATTCACATGCGTGGCATGGGAATCCTGCGCCTTGGTCGCGCCACCGGCCATGCCGCCGACCGTCGCGACTGCCATTGCTGCCGCGCCGACGAGCGCCGGCACGATGACCTTGGCTCGGAGCGTCCGAGTCACGTGGCCCTCCTTGTGTCGTTGGTGCTGATGGGGTAACTGGTGCTGCAGATGCTGGGCGGAGACGGCACGCGACCGTGACGAGGTGCGCGCCGTCGTCCCTGGGATCGGGAGCCCGCGCCGGGCTTCCGGTGCGCGTGGGACCTGATCAGCCGAATCGTCCCGTGACGTACCGCTCGGTTTGGGCTTCCTTGGGCCGTTCGAACAGGTCGTCCGTCGGCCCGCGCTCCACGAGGCGACCCTCGTAGAAGAACATCGTCTGGTGCGATACCCGCCGAGCTTGGCCGAGGTTGTGGGTGACGACGATGAGCGTGAGCGCCGGCACCAGCTCTGCGAGCATCGCCTCGACGTACTCGGTCGAGATCGGGTCGAGGGAGGACGTGGGCTCGTCGAGCAGGAGCACGTCCGGCCCTACCGCGAGCGCGCGTGCGAGGCACAGCAGTTGCTGCTGGCCGCCGGAGAGCCGGAAGGGGGAGTCGTTCAGGCGGTCCTTCACGGCGTCCCACAGCCCCACCTCGCGCAGGCGCTGCTCCGCGACGACGTCGAGCTGCTTTCCCTTTGCGATCCGGTGGGCTCGCACGCCTGCAACCACGTTGTCCCGGATCGACATCGGGAAGGGGTTCGGTCGTTGGAACAGCATCCCGACCCTGCGGCGCAAGTCCAGGAGGTCGATCCCCGGTGCCCAGATGCTCCGGCCCTCGAGCGTCGCGTCTCCCTCGCGCCGGAAGCCGCTGACCTTGTCGTTCATCCGGTTCAGGCTGCGCAGGAAGGTCGACTTTCCGGAGCCGGTGGGGCCGATGAGCGCGGTGACCGTGCCCCGGGTGAACTGCATGTCGATGGAGCTGAGAATGGGTTTGCTCCCGAAGGAGAGACACAGGTTCAGCGTCTCCATGACGTTCGCCGGACGGCCCCGGTCCGGGTCGAGCGCGTCGAGCACCGAGTCCACCGCCGGAGCCGGAGCCGCGGCCGGTCGCGCTTCCGGGGCCGACGTCGCGTTGGCTGCCTGGGGGACGCTCGAAGCCTGTTCGCGCCACGGGTCGCCGGGCAGGTCAGCCGGCACGTGCGCCTGCCAGCGACTCAAGTGCCTCGATCACACGAGATTCCTATCGGCGGCAGGTGAACGGGGGGAGAACTGAGGGGAAACCGCCCGCAAACGGAAAACGAAATCTTGGTGCGCAAAGCGTTTGCGCGCCGCAATGGCCATTTCACCGATTCCGCGGCTCGTTCGCAGACGGGCCGCGTCAGGCGGCTGCACGTTCGGAGCGGCGTGGCGTTGGATACCCTCCTGCGGCATGGACTGGGTGGACATCGTGGTGCTGGTGCTGCTTGTCCTTGCGGCGTTCCACGGTCTGCGGGTCGGAGCCCTGGTCCAGGTCCTGTCGCTGGGGGGCTTCGTCCTCGGCGTGACCGTCGGGGCCCTCCTCGCCAATGTCGTGGCCCCGGAGGTCCACACCCAGGCGGCGAAGACCGCGGTGGCGCTCGCGCTCGTCATCGGGCTCGGCGCGATCTTCGGAGTCGTGGGCCGGGTCATCGGGACGTGGGGCAACCGCAAGGTTCGTCGTCTCCACCTCGGGCCTCTCGACAGCGTCGCGGGCGTGGGCGTCGCGCTCGTGGCTGCGTTGTTCGGGATCTGGCTCGTCGCGAACGAGCTCGTCCAGTCCCCGTACACGTGGCTGAGCTCGGCGATCGAGCGCTCCAGCGTGGTGCGCGCGGTCGACGGGGTGATGCCGCCGCTGCCGGACGTCTTTTCGAAGGTCCAGGGTTTCCTCGGCGGGTCGGGGTTCCCGTCGGTCTTCTCGGAGCTGGAGCCGACCCCCGTCCACGTCGCGCTGCCGAGCACCGCCCGTGCACAGGGGATCGCGCGCACGGCGGAGGCGTCGACGGTGAAGGTCCTCGGGCAGGCTTGCGGCTACGTGCAGGAGGGTTCGGCGTTCGTGGTCGCCTCCGGGACGGTGTTGACGAATGCGCACGTGGTGGCCGGGGAGAGCGCGACGGACGTCGTCGCGCTGAGCCGGCAGTATCCGGCGACCGTCGTCTATTTCAACCCGACATATGACCTCGCCGTCTTGCGGACCGACGCGCCGCTCGGCCCGGCGCTCACCATCGACGCCTCCACAGCGCCGTCGGGCACCGAGGCTGCGGTCGTGGGTTATCCCGAAGACGGTCCGCTGACCGTCGTCCCCGCCGCGGTGGCGGAACAGCTGACCGCGACGGGGCGGAACATCTACAACGAGGGCACAGTGGCGCGCCAGGTGTACCAGATCGACGCGAACGTCGAGCCTGGCAATTCGGGCGGGCCCCTCGTCGACTCCAGTGGGGAGGTGATCGGCGTCGTCTTCTCGCGATCGACCGCGTACGCCGACGTCGGCTACGCGTTGGCCTCTCCCGGCGTGCGGACGCGCGTGCTGGCCGCGGCGCGTCGCACGTCGGCGGTGGCCACCGGCGCGTGCGCGGCCGGCTGACCAGCTGACCCGACCACCTGAGGGGCGCCCGAGCGTCGTGCCGCGCGCGCCGGCCGGCGGTAAGAATGGCGGCCGTGCCGCAACGTATCGAGGACTACGCCGTGATCGGGGACCTCCACACGATGGCGCTCGTCGGCCTGGACGGCTCCATCGATTGGCTGTGCCTGCCGCACTTCGACTCCGGCGCCTGCTTCGCCCGGCTGCTCGGCAGCGAGACCAACGGGTTCTGGAAGATCGCGCCCGCAGGCGCCCCCGGCACGGTCACCGCCACTCGCCGCCGGTACCGTGACGGCACGCTCGTCCTCGAGACCGAGATGGACACGGACGGGGGCACCGTCCGGATCGTCGACTGCATGCCGATCCGGGAGAAGGGTCCCCAGGTCGTGCGCATCGTGGAGGGCGTGCGCGGCTCGGTCCCGGTGCGCATGCAGCTCGCCGTCCGATTCGACTACGGCGAGCAGATCCCCTGGGTCACGCGCCACGATCACCTGCTCACGGCCACCGCCGGGCCCAACTCCGTGTCCCTCTGGACGCGCGCCGAGACCAAGGGTGAGGACCTGACGACGGTGTCGGAGTTCACACTGCGCGAGGGGCAGCGCATGACGTTCCTGCTCGCGTGGTTCCCTTCGCACGAGTCGCCACCTCCGCCGACCGACCCCAGTTACGCGGTCGCGGTCACCGAGGCTTGGTGGCAGATGTGGTCGGCGTCCTGCTGCTTCGCGGGGCCCTACAAGGATGCGGTCCTCCGCTCGCTCATCACGCTGAAGGCGCTCACCTACGAGCCGACCGGGGGGATCGTCGCCGCCGCGACCACCTCGCTGCCCGAGGCGCTCGGTGGCGAGCGCAACTGGGACTACCGGTACTGCTGGCTTCGGGACGCGACGCTGACCCTGGAAGCCCTCATGCTCGGTGGCTACCAGGCGGAGGCCATGGCCTGGCGCGACTGGCTGCTCCGGGCGACCGCAGGTGACGTGTCGAAGATCCAGATCATGTACGGCGCCGGAGGCGAGCGCCGCCTCGACGAGTGGGAGATCGACTGGCTCCCAGGGTACGAGGGGTCGAGGCCTGTGCGGATCGGGAACGCCGCAGCCGACCAGTTCCAGCTCGACGTCTACGGCGAGGTCATGTCCGCGCTCTACACCGCGGCGCGCGCGGACGGGGTGCACTCGCGGGCCATCTGGGACCTGCAGACGAAGCTCATCGAGTTCCTGGAGGACGGGTGGCGCCAGCCGGACGACGGGCTCTGGGAGGTGCGCGGGCCCCG
>JASHUY010000201.1 GCA_030039755.1 Acidimicrobiales bacterium | reverse complement strand
GGTGGAGGTGAAGGGACTCGAACCCTCGGCCTCTACATTGCGAACGTAGCGCTCTACCAACTGAGCTACACCCCCGAGGCGCCTCTAGGATAGCGGGCGCGCAGGCGGCTCCCGGAAGCCAGCCAGAGGTGGATCGCCAGGTCCGAGCGAGATGCGGGGAGGTGTCCTCAGGCGCCACTCGCCGCGTGGCGGGGAGGCGTGACCGAGACCAGTTCCTCGTCGTCCCAGGCCCCCGGGTATCCGGCCCGGGCCGCACGATAGGACCCGGCGGTGACGATCTCGACGGCTTGCGAGCTCGTGGTCGATGCGTGCCGTGGTCGTCCGGCGCGCCATCCTGACGTCGCCGGGTCGGCAAATCGTGGAGAAACCGGTCGGGCCGCACCACGGTCCGCGTGCAGCAGCTGTGCGTACGCGACGAGCGCGACGTAGCCGGCGACTGCGAGCGCGGAGACACCCGTGACCGCCCAAAGGAGGTGCAGCGCATGCATCCCGCCCAACCCCCCCGTGACCACCGCCAACGTGATCAGCCCGAGCAAGACGTCCCGCCGCCGCCGGCGGCTCCGGCGCCGCTCCCACGCCGACTGCTTCTGACGAGCACCACGTACGAGGTGCGGTGTCGCGTGCGCGGGCCCGTCCGCGTCGACCAGCACGAGACCTGGCTCGGTCGAACCGGTGCTCGGGTCCTCGAGCCGGTACGCGGGCTCGACGAGCTTCGGACCGGTCCGTTCGAGGAGCTGGAGCTGCTCGTGGAAGGAGTCGATGGAGGAGTGCGTACTTCCTTCTCTGAAGTGCCGTACCAGCCGTGGCGTGAGCACTGCGACCCACAAGACCACCAGGAACAGGACGACCAAGTCAGTCACTCCCTCGACCTACCTTCCTTGGCCCGACCAACCTAGGTGCAGGTGGCGGACAAGTGGTGGATGGTCCGGAGCGCCGAGAGGCCGACGTCGTCGCAACCCCCCTTCGCCGGTGCACTTGACGCGCTGGCGCCGGCACGCCACGGGCTACGGAGAGCCCCTGGTCGAAGGTGGCACCGTGCCGGAGTCAGGCGCGTCAGGCGTACCTCAGGACGCGTGCAGCCCGCATTCGGTCTTGCCGGTCCCGGCCCACCTGCCGGCGCGGTGGTCCTCCCCGGGGGCGACCGGCCTCGTCGTCGGGGCACATCCGATCGAGAGGTACCCCTTTGGCACCAGCGGGTGCACGGGCAGGTCATGGTCCCTCAAGTAGCCGTCGACGTCCTCTTCCGTCCAGGTCGCGAGCGGGTTGACCTTCACGACCCCGAAGACCGGGTCCCAGCCGACGACCGGCGCGTCCGCCCGCGTCGGCGCGTCGACGCGCTTGAGCGAAGTGAGCCACGCCCGCTTGCCCCCGAGCGCCCGCTTCAGCGGCTCCACCTTGCGGAGCTCGCAGCAACGCGCCGTTCCGCACGGCCACTCGCCGGCGCCGGCCGCGGGCTTGGTGACCGTCAGCCTCAGCCCGTACCGCGCACGCACGTCGTCGACGAACGCGATCGTCTCGGGGAAGTGCGCGTCGGTATCGCAGAAGACCACCTCGACGCCTGGGTCGACCTTCGTCGCGAGGTCGATGAGCACGACGTCCTGGAAGGACGCCGCCAGTACGAGATCCCGGCCGAACCGCTCGACCGCCCACTCGATGACCTTGGCAGCCGGCGCATGCGCGAGCCGGACGTCGGCCTGCGCGAGCTCCGCGGCCAAGTCCTGTGTCGGCATGGTGGCCACCACCCGGTCGTCGGTATCCTCGCTCAACGGCGTCTTCCCTCCGTGGTTGCAACTCGTCCCGACCGCTCACAACGCCGGATCCGTGCCGGCGCATCCCCCCTGCACGCAGACGCCCGACCGGTCGAGCCCGGCAATGCCTGGACCGGAGCGGCGATCCAGGCTTGACTATTAATGTCGGGTTCCCAAAGTTACACGGCCGGTGTCGTGGACGGAACGGTGCCGTGGACCGAACGGGGCCTCCTGAAAAGGGTGCCGGGCGTCGCTCGCCGCCGTCCGCCCAGGAGGCGGGACCGCAAGAACGGATTGGACTGGACAGTGACGGAAGCGAAGACTCCGCGGATGGACCACCTCACGCTGCTCGAGTCGCACGCGATCTTCGTGCTCCGCGAGGTCGCCGCGGAATCCGAGCGCCCCGTCCTCCTCTTCAGCGGCGGCAAGGACTCGGCGGTGCTGCTGCACCTCGCGGTGAAGGCGTTCCGTCCCGGTGGCCTCCCGTTCCCGATCATGCACGTCGACACCGGGCACAACTTCCCCGAGGTGATCAAGTTCCGCGACGAGCTCGTGAGCCGGCTCAGCGAACGGCTCATCGTCGCGAGCGTCCAGGAGTCGATCGACCGCGGCCGTGTGCCCGACCCCGGTCCGATCGCCAGCCGGAACCGTCTCCAGACCACGACCCTCCTCGACGCCATCGCGGAGCACTCCTTCGACGCGTGTTTCGGGGGCGCGCGGCGCGACGAGGACAAGGCGCGCGCCAAGGAGCGGGTGCTGTCCTTCCGCGACACCTTCGGGCAGTGGGACCCCAAGCGCCAACGCCCCGAGCTCTGGCACCTCTATCAGGGCCGCGTGCAGCCGGGAGAGCACCTGCGCGCGTTCCCCCTCTCCGACTGGACCGAGCTGGACGTCTGGCAGTACATCGCGCGCGAGGGCATCGCGCTCCCTGACATCTACTACGCGCACCGCCGGCCGGTCGTCGAACGCGACGGCATGCTCCTGGCCGTGTGCGACTGGGTGACTCCCGCCCCCGGCGAGGAGGTCCGGCAGGAAACAGTGCGCTTCCGTACCGTCGGCGACGCGACGTGCACCGGCGCGGTGGCGTCGACCGCGCGCAACGTCGCACAGATCATCGACGAGATCGCAGTCTCCAGGGTCTCCGAACGCGGCGCGACGCGCGCAGACGACAAATTCTCCGAGACGGCGATGGAAGACCGCAAGCGCGAAGGGTACTTCTGAGTGCCGCCGCCCCCTGAGAGGGCGGCGGCCGACGGCATGGACCTCCTGCGGTTCGCAGCCGTGGGGTCGGTCGACGACGGGAAGTCGACGCTGATCGGACGGCTTCTCTACGACACCCGCCAGCTGTTCGACGACCAGGTCGCGGCGGTCGAGGCGGCGTCCGCCCGGCGAGGCATCGGCGAGGTGGACCTCTCGTTCATCACCGACGGCCTGCGTGCAGAACGTGAGCAGGGCATCACGATCGACGTCGCCTACCGCTACGCCGCGACGCCCCGGCGCAAGTTCGTCATCGCCGACTGCCCCGGCCACGTCCAGTACACGCGGAACATGGCGACGGGGGCTTCGACCGCGGACCTCGCTCTCGTCGTCGTCGACGTCGTCAACGGCTTGCGCGAGCAGACGAGGCGCCACGCGTGCATCGCCGCGCTGCTCGGCGTGAGCCAGTTCATCGTCTGCGCGAACAAGATGGACCTCGTCGGCTGGGACCAAGCCGCGTACCGCGCGGTGAGCGGTGCGGTGGAGGAACTGGCCGAGCGGCTCGAGCTTGCGGCGTGGCGGGTGATCCCGGTCTCCGCCCTGCACGGCGACTACGTGGTCGATCAGTCCGACGCCGCCCCCTGGTACGACGGGCCGACCGTGCTCGAAGCGCTCGAGGACGCCCCGGCCGGAGCGTGGGCTTCGGGTCACGGCACCGACATCGGAGGCGGTGCACGTCTCCCGGTCCAATGGGTGCTCCGTCGCCCAGGCGGAGGACGGAGCTACGCGGGGATGGTCAACGGCGGCGCGCTGCGCACGGGCGAGGCGGTCGTCGTCCTGCCCGAAGGCTGGAGGACGACGGTCACCGGGATCGAGACCTACGACGGACCGCTGGACGAGGCGCCCGTCGGCATCTCGGTGTCGGTGGACCTCGCCGACGACCTGGACGTGTCGCGCGGCGACCTCCTCGCCGCAGGGACAAAGCCTCCCTCGGTGGTGAAGGACGTCGTCGGCACCGTCTGTTGGTTCTCCGACCGACCCCTTCGAGCCGGCGACCGCCTGCGCGTCAAGCACACCACCCGCACGACGCCCGCCCGCGTGACCGCCGTGCGGGGACGTCTCGACGTGAACCGGCTGGAGATCGAGCCTGCCGTCGAGCTCGCCAACAACGACATCGGCACCGTCGAGCTCACCACGGCCGTCCCTCTCGCGGTCGATCCCTACCGCCACGACCGGATCACCGGCAGCTTCGTCCTCGTCGACGAGGGGACCAACGCGACGGTCGCCGCGGGCATGGTCGGCGAGCCGCACCTCGCGGCCGGCGCGGCAGACCGCGCGCCCGCTCCGGGCACGGCCGCCCAACCGGTCTGAAACCGCCCCGGCCCGCCACGCTCAGGGCTTGGCCACCATCACCACCATGGCGGCCACGACCAGGCCCATGACCCCGACCGTCGCGACGACCATCGTGCGGCAGGCACGCCGCACACCGGGGGGAACGCCCGCGCCGCCCGACGACGCGATCCCTCGCTGGACCCGGCGCTCCGCCGGCCAGAGCACACCCTCCGCGAGAGCCGTCGCGGCCGCCCAGAGGCCGATCCCCCACTCGACCCACGTGGCACCGAACCGGTAGGCGCCGCCGGACATCGCCAGGAGCGCTCCCCCGAAAAGAGGAACCAGGTACAGGACCCGGCCCACCCAGTTCACGCCGGGCGAGAAGTACGAACGCACCGACCGAGCCAGCTCTCCTTTGGCGGCGAGCACCCGGGCCGCCGCGACCGCACCCGCGGCCGCCGCGACGAGGGTGATCAGGACCGCGGCGACGTGGCCGACGAGCACCACCGTGAACGCCGGGCCGGTGGGCGTCCTGACGGCGGCCACGAGGTGCGTCATACTTCGTCTCGGACAGGGGGCAAGGCCGCGGCCGGCCATCGGGGACGGACGAGCGCGGACGTGCCGACCATCGTTCGGAGAACCCACTTGACCGGGGTACGTTGTGAGACAGGGAGGCCGTCCCGCAGGACAGGACGGCGTGGCACGCGAGCACAGAAGAGCGCAGCACGTGGAGTCAGCAGGTGAGAGGTCACAGACGAGCCAGCTGAGGCTCGACCCGCTCACGGGCCGCTGGGTGGTCGTCAACACGAGACGAGCCGAGCGGCCCGAGGCGTTCGTGCTTCGGTCCGAGGCGGTGGAGGCGGACACGAGCCGCCCGTGCCCGTTCTGCCCCGGCCACGAGGAGGACAGCCCGCCGGCTCTCGAGACGTACGGTCCGAGCGGCCGTTGGCTCGTTCGCGTCGTGCCGAACCTCTACCCCGCCTTCTCGGGGGACGAGCCGTTCGTCGTCACCAACCGCGGCCCTGTGTTCACCCAGGCGAGCGCGGGCGGCATCCACGAGGTGCTGATCCTGTCCCCCGAGCACGACGCCTCCTGGTCCATGCTGTCCAACGAGCAGACGGGCCTCGTGATGGCGGCGCTGCGCGACCGCATCGAGGAGCACTCCCAGCACCCGTCGCTCCGATACAGCCAGGCGATCGTGAACTCCGGCCGGGAAGCCGGCGCGTCGCTCGAGCACCCCCACGGGCAGCTGCTCGGAATGTCCTTCGTGCCGCGCGAGCTCGCCGAGGAGCAGGCCCGCTTCGCCCGCTTCGCGGAGAGCTGCCTCCTCTGCACGACGGTCGAGGCCGAGGAGGCGGAGGGCTACCGGGTCATCCACGCGGACGACCGGGTCGTGGTGGTGTGCCCCTTCTGGAGCGCCACCCCCTACGAGATGCTGGTCGTGCCCCGCCATCACACCCCGCATCTCTACCGCACCGGGACCGAGGACCTCATCTCGGTGGGGCTCGCACTCAAGGCGTGCCTCGCGCAACTGCGCGAGGTGATCGGGGACGTCGCCTACAACCTCGTCTTCCACTCCGCCCCCTACCGGGTGAACGACCCGTTCCACTGGCACGTCCACGTGTGGCCGAAGGCGACGACGCGGGCGGGCTTCGAGATGGGGACCGGCGTCGCGATCAACATCGTGAACCCCGAGCAGGCCGCCGAGCAGCTCCGGGTCCCTGTGCACGCCTGCTGACATCCGCCGCGCCGATCAGCCGAAGAACGGCGCGGCCACCTCGGTCAAGAGCTGGAGGTCGAGCGACTTCGGCCGTCCGACCGCTTCTTCGAGCGGCACGCGCACGATGCGACCGGCCTTGAGCGCCACCATCTTGCCGAATGTCCCGTCGTGCACCGCGGCGACGGCCTCGACACCGAAACGGGTCGCGAGCACCCGGTCGTACGCGGTGGGGGTCCCGCCCCGCTGGATGTGCCCGAGCGTCGTGTGGCGCGACTCGTACCCGGTGCGCCGTTCGACCTCCGTGGCGAGCCACGCGCCGATGCCGCCCAGTTGTGCGTGGCCGAACTGGTCGATGGTGCGCGGGGTCGTGGCAGCCTTCGCCGAGTCCAGGTCGGGGCCCGGGCGCGGTAGCGCTCCTTCCGAGACGACCAACACCGACGAGTAGCCCCCCCGCTCGTGGCGCTGCTTGATGCGGTCGCACACCTCGGCGACCTCGAAGGGGACCTCGGGGACGAGGATCTCGTCCGCGCCGCCCGCGATGCCCGCGTACGTCGCGATCCAGCCGACGTGGCGCCCCATCACCTCGCAGACGATCACACGGTGATGGGACTCGGCGGTCGTCCTCAGGCGGTCGATCGCCTCCGTCGCCGTCTCCACCGCCGTGTGGAAGCCGAACGTCACCTCCGTGCCCGAGAGGTCGTTGTCGATCGTCTTCGGCACGCCGACCGCGCAGACCCCGAGGGCGCCGAGCCGCTCCGCCACACCCAGCGTGTCGTCGCCACCGATCGCGACGAGCGCGTCGATGCCGTCGCCGGCGAGGTTGTCGGTGGCGATGCCGGGACCGCCCTCGGTCGCGAACGGGTTCGTCCGTGAGCTGCCGAGGATGGTGCCGCCCAGGGTGAGGAGGTCCTCGACCCGGCCGGGCTCGAGGGGCACGCTCCGCCGCTCCATCACGCCGCGCCACCCGTCGAGGTACCCGACCGCCACGTCCCCGTGCAACCGGCCGCCCGTGACGACCACGGCTCTGATCACCGCGTTCAGGCCGGGGCAGTCACCACCACCCGTGAGGACGCCGATGCGCATCTCGCAACTCTGGCATACGCCGCTGCTCCCCCAAACGGCTTGCCCGGGCGGACGGCGGGTCGCCCGGGTGGTTCCCCGGCACGCCGGGGCGACGCGCTGCAGCGGTCGCTCAGCGCACCGACGCGGCGCGCCAGGGACTTCGCGACGCGCGCGCGAGCTCGAACATCCTGAGCAGCCGGCGCACGTCCCTCCGGTCGGCAGGGACGAGGTCCCCGATGCCCGGAGTGGCGAGGTAGGCCGCGAGGAACGCCCGGCGGTTGCGCGCCCCCCACGCCGCCGCGAGGTCCGCGGCGTGCGTCGACGCCGGTGCGGGCCCTCGTTCGCCCACTGCGACCTCCGCCGCGTGGTGGAGCGACCAGGTGAGGTCCGCCACGTCTGCCAGAGGGCACCGGAAGACCGGCTCCTCCGACCCGGGCGCGGCCCCGCCGGGCATGCAGTCGGCGAGCACCCACCCGTGGTCGGTACGCGCCGTGCGGCCGAGGTGGAAGTCCCCGTGCGTCCTGATGGTCGGAGGGTGCAGCCCGGAGCGGCGCAGCGCGTCGAGCAACTCCTCGGTCGATGTGGCGACGTCTGCGGCGAGGGACCCGAGCCCGTCACCTCCCGGGAAGGCCCGGTCGGCTGCGGTCCCCGCGAGCACGTCCGGACGCAGTGCGTGGACCCATTCGTCGGCGTCGCCCGGGCGTCGGCCGAACGCGCGGTCGAGCGCCATGTGCATCCGGGCGGCCATGGTGCCGAGGGCGAAGGCCTCGGGCGCGAAGTCTCCTCCCGCGAGGTCCGGCGAGACGCCGGATGCGATCACGTCCCGGAGCGAGCTGATGGCGAGCGCCCACCCGCTCGAGGCTCCCGCGAGGAGCTCCTGGACGACGCCGAGGTCCCTCCCCGCCCTGCGCCAGAAGGCGATCGGTGCGGGAAGGTGGTTGAAGCCCGCGGCGTCCAGGCCTGCGAGCAACGTGGTGCCGGGGTGCGGGCCGCGTGACAGCCAGGGGAACACGGTGAGCGTGTAACGGCGGTCGACGACGAGCGCGGTGGCCTCGTCGTCGTCACGGACGAGCGAGACCACGGGGAGGGCGCGACCCGCGCCGGTCGAGATGCCTGAGACGGCGCCGAGCAGGAGGCGGGCCGCGTCGGCGTCGTGCAGCGCGTCCACGACGAGGCCCACCCCCTCCGCGTCCTCGAGCGTCCCGAGCGCGGGCTCGTCGACCGCTCCCAGCACCCGCAGCTCCTCACCCGGCCGGCGGACGCCGAGGACGGCGTGCGCGAGGCGTCCGTCCATCTCGGCGACGACGTCGACGAGCGCAGGACGCCCCTGGCGGAGCATCTCGACGTCGACCACCTCGATCGGGCCGCTCCCCGGGGCCCGGTGCCGGTGCTGGTCGCGCCAGCGTTCGAGCAACCGGTCGAGCGGCGCGGCGCCGTTCACGGCGCTTCCTCCTCGAGGACCTCGACGCGCTCGGAGAGCGCGAACCACAAGAACCCGCGCGGGCCCAACGCGAGCGGGTACGGCTCGGCCCCGACGACCGGGAACGGGACCCGTCCCAGCACCTCGACCGGACGCTTGCCCTCCCACGCCGCAAGGTCGAGCAGCGCGGGCTGCGCGAAACGGCTCAGGTTGTGCACGCAGAGGACCGCCTGGAACCTCTTCGCCGTGCCCCTCTCCTCACCGGCGCGCGCGAGCACGGTGCGCTGTGGCGGGCCGGCGGCCGCGACCTCGGGCTCGTCGTCCCCTCCCGGCATCACCGCCGGCAGCCCCGGCCCCCCCGCCGGGCCGAGCGCGACCTCGGCGACCTCACCCGATCGGACGTAGGCGAGGATCGCGGGGTTCGGGCAGTCGAGCACCTCCACCTTCCCCACCCCCATCACGGGCAGGGACCGCCGCTGCACCATCATCCCCCGGAGCCAGTGGAGGAACGACCCGGGGTTCCGCATCTCGGCTTCGACGTTGACCGCGCCGTAGCCGTACACGGGGTCCATCAGCGGAGGGAGGTAGAGCTGCGCGAAGTCCGCGCCGGAGAACCCGCCGTTGCGGTCGGGTGACCACTGCATGGGCGTGCGGACGGAGTCACGGTCGCCAAGGTAGATGTTGTCGCCCATCAGGATCTCGTCGCCGTAGTAGACGACGGGGCTCCCCGGCAGCGACAGCACGAGCGCGTAGAGCAGCTCCGCGAGCTTCCGGTCGCCGTCGAGCAGAGGGGCCAGACGTCTCCCGATCCCCATGTGGCGCTTCATTCGGGGGTCCTTCGCGTACTCGGCGAAGAGGTAGTCGCGCTCTTCGTCGCTCACCTGCTCGAGCGTCAGCTCGTCGTGGTTCCGCAGGAAGATCGCCCACTGGCATCCGTCGGGGATCTCCGGCGTCTGCGAGAGGATCTCGGTGACCGGATAACGGTGCTCACGCCGCACCGCCATGAACAGGCGCGGCATGAGCGGGAAGTGGAAGCACAGATGGCACTCGTCGCCGGTTCCGAAGTAATCGGCGACGTCGGCAGGCCACCCGTTGGCCTCGGCGAGCAGGATCCTGCCGGGGTACTCCGCGTCCAGCTGCTTGCGGATCCGGCGGATGTACGCGTGCGTCTGCGGGAGGTGCTCCCCCGTGGTCCCGTCGCGCTGGAAGAGGTACGGGACCGCGTCGAGCCTGAACCCGTCGAGCCCGAGATCGAGCCAGAAACGGACGGCGTCGAGCATGGTGTCGGCCACTTCGGGGTTGTCGAAGTTCAGGTCGGGCTGGTGCGAGTAGAAGCGGTGCCAGTAGTACTGCTTGCGCTGGTCGTCCCAGGTCCAGTTCGAGCGCTCGACGTCGGCGAA
>JASHUY010000200.1 GCA_030039755.1 Acidimicrobiales bacterium | reverse complement strand
CCCCTTCAACATCGCCAGCCGCTGCCCCGTGATGAGCGTCCCGTCGGGGCGGTCGAAGGACGGCGTCCCGACCGGCGTCTCGATCGTCGGGCGCACCTACGACGACGTGACGGTGTTCAGGATCGCCGACGCGCTCGAGCGGGTCGAGCCGTGGCTGGGCTCGCCGGCGACGCGGCCGTCCCTCGTGCAGCCGGGCTCGCAGCCATGACCGCCCGCGCGGCCGACTTCGTGCTCGTGAACGGCGCCGTGCACACCGTCGACCCGACGCTGCCGCGCGCGACCGCCGTCGCGGTGCGGGGCGGCAGGATCGCCGCGGTGGGTGGCGACGAGATCGTCGAGGACCTGCGCGGCCCGGGCACCGAGACGATCGACCTCCGGGGACGCACGGTCCTCCCGGGGTTCCAGGACGCGCACGCCCATCCGTCGGGGGCGGGGCTCGAGCGCTCGAGGTGCGACCTGACCGAGCTGCACGACCGCGACGGCTACCTCGCGCGCATCGCGGCCTACGCACGGACGCACCCCGCGGCCGAGTGGATCCTCGGGGGTGGCTGGGCGATGGACGTCTTCCCCTCGGGCATCCCGACGAAAGAGGACCTCGACCGCGTCGTCCCCGACCGTCCGGTGTTCCTCCCGAGCCGCGACCACCACTCCGCGTGGGTGAGCTCGAAGGCCCTCGAGCTGGCCGGAGTCGACGCCGCGACGCCCGACCCCGTCGACGGGCGCATCGAGCGCGACGCGGCCGGCGAGCCGCTCGGGACGCTGCAGGAGGGCGCGATGGACCTCGTGCGACGGGTGTGCCCGCCCGACACGCTCGAGGAGATCGCGGCGGGGATCCTCGAGGCGCAGCGCTACCTCCACGCGCTCGGGATCACCGCGTGGCAGGAGGCAATCGTCGGCGGCGAGCCGCCACGGATCGACTGCTTCGACGCGTACCTCGCCCTCGACCAGAGCGCCCGATTGACCGCGAAGGTCGTCGGCGCGCTGTGGTGGGAGCGCGGGACCGGCGAGCGGCAGCTCGACTCGCTGCTCTCGCGCCGGGAGCGGGCGGCAGGTTGCGCGCACTTCAAGACCGGCACCGTGAAGTTCATGCAGGACGGCGTCTGCGAGACGTACACGGCGGCCATGCTCGACCCCTACCTCGACGGGGAGGGGCATCCGAGCCACCACAGCGGCAAGAGCTTCTTCGACGCCGAGGAGCTGAAGCGCTACGTCACCCTCGTCGACGCGCACGGGTTCCAGGCGCACTTCCACGCCATCGGCGACCGCGCGGTGCGCGAGGTGCTCGACGCGGTCGACGCCGCGCGCCGCGCGAACGGCCCGACCGACAACCGGCACTGCGCGGCGCACATCCAGGTGGTCCACCCCGACGACGTCGCCCGCTTCGCGACGAGCGGGCTGGTCGCGAACGCCCAGCCGCTGTGGGCGTGCAACGACCCGCAGATGGTCGAGCTCACGCTCCCGTTCCTCGGGCCGGAGCGGTCGGCATGGCAGTACCCCTTCGGCAGCCTCGTCCGTTCGGGGTCGCGCCTGTGCTGCGGGAGCGACTGGCCGGTGTCGACGCCCGACGTCATGTCGCAGATCCACGTCGCGGTCAACAGGACCGAGCCGCCCGGGTACCTCTACGGCGGCGGCGCGGGCAGCGACGAGCCGTTCCTGCCCGGGGAGCGCATCGACCTCGAGATCGCCGTCGCGGCCTTCACGATGGGATCCGCCTTCGTGAACCACCTCGAAGACGAGACGGGCTCGATCACCGTCGGCAAGCGCGCGGACCTCGCCGTGCTCGACCGCGATCTCTTCGCCTCGCCGGTGGACGAGATCGGCGCGGTGCGGGTGGACATGACGTTCGCCGACGGCGCGATCGTCCACGGGGGGTCCTCGGGCTAGTTGCCCCTTCGGGCCCGATGCGCAATGATCGTGGGCGACAATCTGTCGGCGCCGCAACTCATGGGAACGGATGGGGGCCTCGATGGCGAGATGGACCCGTGCGGTGTGGGGGGCGGTGCTGGTCGCCTCGATGAGCGGCGGCGGGTTGCTCGGCGCAACGATGTCCGAGGTGCCTGCGTCTGCCGCCGAGGTTCTCACGGCATGCACATTCGACGTGCTGTCTGCTGCAGTGAGTGAAGGGGGCACGATCGACTACGGGGGGGCGTGCACAGTCACATTCACGTCGCAGCTCACCATCGGTTCCAGCTTGAGCGTGGACATCGACGCCAACGGCTACTCGGTGGTCTTCGACGGAGACCACAGCACGCGCCTGTTCGACGTGGACGGCGGCACGCTCACCCTCACCGGCGTCGAGCTGCGGACAGGTCGGGTGGCGGGCGCCGACGGCATGGGCGGGTCGAGCGGATCTCCCGGTGACCCAGGCATGAACGGCTCGAACGCGAGCGTCGCAGGTGGAAACGGCGAAGCGGGCACCAGCGGCGCCAACGGCGGCGCGGGCGCTGCCGGAACAACGGGTGCCACAGCGGCAGGCGGAGCGATCTACGTCGATCCGGGCAGCACGGTGACGCTCGACACAGACCAGCTGCTCGGCGACTCGGTGACCGCGGGAACGGGCGGCGCGGGCGGCCACGGCGGCGCGGGCGGCCAAGGCGGCACCGGCGGGAACGGCGCGGAGTTCACGAGCGGCACCGGCGGCGCCGGGGGTGCGGGCGGGACGGGTGGCGACGGCGTCGCGGGAGGTGCCGGCGGCGACGGCGGCGACGCGGCTGGCGGGGCGGTCTACGTGAAGGATGCGAGCATCTCGCTCACGGACGTCTCGTTCTCGACA
>JASHUY010000028.1 GCA_030039755.1 Acidimicrobiales bacterium | reverse complement strand
CGTGCGATGCCCGGGCTCGTCGTCTGCCGGCCCGCCGACGCCAACGAGTGCGCGCAGGCGTGGCGCCTCGCGGTCGACGGGGAGGGCCCGATGGGACTGGTGCTCACCCGCCAGGAGATCCCCGTGCTGGCGCAGACCGCCGAGCGCGCGCCTGCCGGCGTCGAGCGCGGCGGCTACGTCCTGGTGGACGAGCCCGGTGGCGCGGGCGCGGGGCCGCCGGACCTCGTGCTGATCGGCACCGGCAGCGAGGTCCAGCTGTGCGTCGGGGCGGCTGCACAGCTCGCGTCGGGTGGCGTGCGCGCCAGAGTGGTGTCCCTTCCGTGTTGGGAGTGGTTCGCGGCGCAGGAGGCCACGTACCGCCGCGCCGTCCTGCCGGCAGGGGTCCCGGTGCTCGCCGTCGAGGCCGGTGCGTCCTTCGGCTGGGAACGCTACGCGGACGCCACGGTGTCGATCGACAGGTTTGGCGCGTCGGCGCCGGGGGCGAAGGTTCTCGAGGAGTTCGGTTTCACGCCCGAGCACGTCGCCGAACGTGCCCGGGCGCTGCTCGCACGCCACCGCGGCCTCGGCGGCGACAGCCCCTCGGACGAGCATGACGACGGCGACGACGGAGAAGGATGGAAATGACCAAACTGAACGATCTCTACGACCGTGAGGGCCAGAGCCCCTGGATGGACGACCTCCACCGCGAGTGGTTGACCGGTGGCCACCTCCGCGACCTGGTGGGCCAGGGCGTGCGGGGGGTGACGTCCAACCCGACGATCTTCGCCAAGGCCATCGAGGCCACGGACGTCTACGACGAGCAGTTCCGCTCGCTCATCCGCTCGATGAGCGTCGAGGACGCCTACTGGGAGATGGTGATCGACGACATCGAGGACGCCCTGGAGGTGCTGCGCCCTGTGAGCCGGGCGAGCGACGGCGCGGACGGGTTCGTCTCTCTCGAGGTCGCGCCGTCCCTCGCCAACGACACCGACGGGAGCATTTCCGCCGCACGCTCCCTCCACGAGCGGATCGCCCAGCCGAACCTCCTCGTGAAGGTGCCGGGGACGCCGGCAGGCGTGCCGGCCATCCGGGCGCTCATCTCCGAGGGGAGAAGTATCAACGTCACGTTGATCTTCAGCCTCGACCGTTACGACGAGGTCATGGAGGCGTACCTCTCGGGTCTCGAGACCTGGGCGGCGGGCGGCGCCACCGACCTCTCCGGGGTGAACAGCGTGGCGTCGTTCTTCGTGAGCAGGGTGGACACCGAGGTCGACAGACGCCTCGAGGCCCTCGCCGGAGGTGGAGACGGCGCCGGCCTTCCCGAGGTGCTCGCCCTGCGGGCAAGGCCGCCGTCGCCCAGGCGCAGATCGCCTACGAGCACTTCACGAAGACCTTCCAGGGCCCGCGCTGGGACGCGCTCGCTGCGAAGGGCGCGCGCGTCCAACGGCCGTTGTGGGCCTCGACGTCGACGAAGAACCCCAGCTACCCGGACCTCCTCTACGTCGACTCGTTGATCGGGCCCGACACCGTCGACACCATGCCGGAGAAGACGCTCGACGCGCTCTTGGACCACGGGACGATCGCCCGCACCGTCGACGCGGACCTGCGTGGCGCGCACCAGGTGCTCGACGATCTCGCCCGTGCCGGCGTCGACATGGAGGACGTGAGCGCGGTCCTCGAGGACCAGGGGGTGAGCGCCTTCGTGAAGTCGTTCGACGAGCTCCTGCAGTCACTCAGCGACAAGGCGAACGTGTTGTCGTAAGAGGCGCACCCGCCGGCCGGCCGTAAAGGGCACCCGCCGGCCGGTCGCAGGCGGGGCAGTTTCGCGGGCGGCCCTCAGCGCACCGGGAATCGACGCGCCAGCACCTCGGCAAACCGCTGGATCCGCTCGGCGTCGAGCACCGCGGGCTCGAGCAACATCCCTCCGAGACGCCTCGGCCAGGCGATCCAGACGCCGTCGAGGCAAAAAGGCCGGGCGAACCACGGCCACTGCGCACCCACGAGGCAGATCGCGCAATGGAGGGGCGGTACGCCGGCACCGAGAGCAGAACCGAGGGCCTGTGAGACCGCGTCCTCTTGACGGCGCACTCCGTCGAGCGCGTCGGCCCGGTCGCGTCGACCGACGTACAGGCGGACGTCGGTCTTGAACCGCCCGCCGACGTTGCGGCGCTCGACCCGTCCGCGGTACTCCTTCGCGTCGATCACCCAGACCCCGGAGGGCGCCACGGCGAGGTGGTCGATGTTCGCCCGGCTGCGAGGCATCCGGCGGTCGTGCAGCACGACCCCCCGCTCGCCGAGCACCCGTTCCAGCTCGGCGCCGGTGCGGCGTTCGCCGTCGGCACCGGTCGACCACGCGCGCGTCGACTGGCGCTCGCCACCAAGGGCTTCGGCCAGCCAGGCAAACGGTCCGAACCGCTCCTGCCGACGGCGGGCGTCCCGGGCGCGCCGGCGCCGGTACTCCGCTTCCGCTGACCGCCCGGGCGTTCCGCGGTCGAAGGGCGCGGCGTCGGAGTCCGACTTCGGGACGGGTCTCTCCCCCATGGCGACCTGCTTACAGGACGGCTGCGACGGGGGCGGCAGACCGCCACCGCCGCGTGCCCGCCTGACACGCAGCGTGTACGAGACCGTAAGAATGGAGAGGTGACCGTCCCCGTTCCGGATCCCCCCGCCCCGCAGCCCGCGCAGCCCGCACCCCCGCCGACCCCGGCCCCCAGCCGGCCGGTCGTGCCCCGCTCCTCCCTGTCGGCGCCCGAACGGACCCCGCCGCTCGTCCTCGTCCTCTTCGGGGCCTCCGGCGACCTCACGGCGAGGAAGATCCTCCCGGCCCTCGCCAACCTCGCGGACCGTGGGCGGCTCGCGGAGGAGTTCACGGTGATCGGCGTCGCCCGGACCCAGTGGAGCGACGAGGACTTCCAACGTGTCGCCCTCGCGGACGCCTCGAACGCGGGCGAACGATGGCGGAAGTACGTCGAACGGTTCCGCTACGTGTCGGGCGAGTACGCCGCGACGGAGACCTTCGACAGATTGAGGCAGCTGCTCGCAGAGGCCGACCAGAAGTACGGCACGCACGGCAACCGCGTGTACTACCTCGCTACCGTCCCCTCGGTCTTCGCGATGGTCGCGGAAGCCCTCGCGAAGGAGGGCTGCAACGTCCCCGGAGAGGGTGGAGACTTCGCCCGTCTCGTCGTCGAGAAGCCCTACGGCCACGACCTCGACAGCGCGCTGGCGCTCGACGCGTCGGTGCACCGCGCGTTCGACGAGGACCAGATCTTCCGCATCGACCACTACATGGGCAAGGAGACCGTGCAGAACGTGCTCGCGCTGCGGTTCGCGAACGCCGTCTTCGAGCCCATCTGGAACCGCCAGTTCGTCGAGCAGGTGCAGATCACGGTCGCGGAGAGCATCGGGGTCGAGCACCGCGGCGGCTTCTACGAGACGGCCGGGGCACTGCGCGACATCGTGCAGAACCACGTGATGCAGGTGCTCTCGCTCACGCTGATGGAGCCGCCGACGCGCATGGACGCGACCCACATCCGCGACGAGAAGGTGAAGCTGCTGAAGGCGGTCGACATCCCGACTCCCGACGAAGCCGTCGACAAGTCGGTGCGCGGGCAGTACACGGCGGGCGTCGTCGACGGTGCCGCCGTCGTCGGGTACCGCGAGGAGGACGGCGTCGCCCCGGACTCGCTCACCGAGACCTACGTCGCGCTGCGCCTCCACGTGGACAACTGGCGGTGGGCAGGAGTCCCGATCTACGTCCGCACCGGGAAGCGCCTGCCGGCAAGGGTGACCGAGGTGGCACTCCAGTTCCAACGGGTGCCGTTCCTCGCGTTCGAAGGCGAGCTGTCCCGCGAGCTGCGACCGAACACGCTCGTGCTGCGGATCCAACCTGACGAAGGCATCAGCCTGAACTTCGGTGCGAAGGTTCCCGGCGAGGAGTTCCGGGTCCAGTCGGTCGCGATGACCTTCCTCTACGACAGCGCGTTCGGGGACGACCGCGGCAGCGACGGCTACCCCCGCCTGCTCCACGACGCGATGTGCGGCGATGCGACGCTGTTCATCCGCACCGACGAGGTCGAGCAGGCGTGGCGGATCGTCGATCCCTACCTCCAGGCGTGGTCGCAGCCCGGCGGCGGCCTCCACTTCTACCCGGCGGGCACCTGGGGCCCGCACATCGCAGAGCTCCTGCTCGAGCGCTCGGGCGACGCCTGGCGGATCCCCGAGTTGTGAGGGCCGAGACCCCCCGGAGCGAGCCCGGCGCGGCGGCCTGCAGCTGGGCGCCACCGTCCAACTCCGGCTCCTCCGGTTCCTCCGACTCCGCGGGACCGCCGGCGTGACCGCGCCGGACGAGGTCGTGCCGGCCGCCGAGCGGCCGACACCCGACCTGCTGGACGCGGCGTTCGCCGACGTCGCCGCGGGCAAGGAGCTCTCCGCTCCCAAGCGCGAGCTGCTGCGCTCGATGCTCGCGACGGTGATCGAGCTCGCCCGGGACGACACCGACGTCGGGGACTTGAAGATCGCCGACGCGGCCTTCGGCGAGATGGCGGAGGCCTTCCGGGTCTTCCGGCCGTACCGCTCGGTGCGCAAGCTGTCGATGTTCGGCTCGGCGCGCACGCTCCCCGCGGACCCGATCTACCTCCTCGCCCGCGATCTCGCAGCCCGCGTCGCCGGTGCCGGGTGGATGGTGGTCACCGGAGCGGGGCCCGGCATCATGGCGGCGGGGTCGGAAGGGGCGGGGCGTGCCCGCGCCTTCGGGGTGAACATCCGACTACCCCACGAGGAGGGTGCGAACCCGTTCATCGCGCAGGACCCGAAGCTCGTCGAGATGCGGTACTTCTTCACCCGCAAGCTGATGCTCATCAAAGAGTCCCACGGGTACGCGGTGTTGCCCGGCGGCTTCGGCACCCTCGACGAGGGGTTCGAGCTCCTGACGCTGCTCCAGACCGGCAAGGCGGAGCCCGCACCGGTGGTGCTCGTCGAGACCCCCGGCGGCACCTACTGGCACGGGTGGCGGCAGTTCATCGACCAGCAGGTCATCCGACCGGGCTTCATCTCCCCCGAGGACGTGTCCTTGTTCAAGGTGGCCAACACCGTCGACGAGGCGGCCGACGAGGTGCTCGGCTTCTACCGCAACTACCACTCGTGCCGGTGGGTGGGCGACCTGCTCGTCCTCCGGCTCCAGGTCATGCCTTCCGTCGCGGAGCTCCGGGAGCTGAACCGCCGCTTCGCCGACGTCGTGGTGTCGGGGTCGATCCGCCCCGTGTCCCCGTTCCCGCCGGAGCGCTCGGGGAACGACCACCTGGAGCTCCCCCGCCTGGCGCTGCGCTTCGACAAGTTCCACTTCGCGCGCCTGCGGCTCCTCATCGACGCGCTCAACGAGATCACGGGTTGACGCTCCGGACGGGAGCGGATGCCCGGCAGCCGGCCGCCTGACCTTGGGGGTAGCCACGACGGCCGGCCACCGGTGACCGGGGAGCCCACCTGCGCCGCGGGGCGGCGGGAACGGGCCCCGTCGACTCAGCCTGCGGCGCCGGCGGCGACGGCCTCCGCCCAGGTGTAGTACAGCGGCGGCAGGTCGCTCGGGTCCTGGACCACGACGAGCAGCTCGCTCAGGGACTGCAGACCTGTGCGCAGCGTGGCGTCGCCTGCCCCCAGCACGATCGTGCCGCCGAAGTTGGAGGTGAGCTCGTTGTCGCGGTGCCCCCAGCACCCGCTCGAGGACGGCGTCGTGCAGTCCACGTTGTAGCCGCCGTACCCGTCGTCGTACATCCATGTGTAGTTCGCGTCGAGCGCGTTGAGCGCGCCGCTCACCACGTTGGAGCCCCACCAGTTCGACGACGCGATCGAAGAGAAGCTGAACTGCGGGTCGTCACCGGTCTCGGCGCCGATCTGCGCGTCGCCGTCGAGCACCGAAGAGAGCCCTACGGCCGGCTGTTCGCCGCGGCTCACCCGCTCGATGTCGGTGAGGACGAAGAGCTGCTCTTCGGGCGTGAGCGACGAGTAGTCGGACGGCAGGCTCATGGGCGGGAGCCCCTCCTCTGCACGTGCGTGGTCGGTCGCTGCCACCTCGGCTGTGACGCACTGGGAGCCCAGCTCGGGGATCCACCTGTCGGTGCCGAGCTGCCAGCACGGGAGCGACGTCGTGTCGCTGTAGTTCCCGTCCTTTACGAACGTGTACGCCGGGACGGGCACCACGTTCGCGGCCGGATTCGGCGGCGGTGTACTCGGGTCGTCGACGACGGTGGCCGTCGGGGCCGGCTTCGCCGTGGGACTCGACGGCGGTGTACCGGGCTCGTCGACGACGGTGGCCGTCGGGGCCGGCTTCGCCGTGGGACTCGACGGAGCCGGTTCGGGATCGTCCGACGAGGTGACCTTCGCCGTGCCCGCATCCCGCGCGCGGCCGAAGCTGTAGATGTGCCCGTCGGCGGCGACCTCCCAGTACCCCTTCCCCCGGGGTGTCGTCGCGAGACCGGTGATCGGTGAGCGGAGCGATTTCTCGTTCATCGAGCCGTAGAACCTGGCGTGGCCGAAGCTGAAGATCCCGCCGTCCTTCGCGACCTCCCAGTACCCGTTCCCGTCGGGCATCGCCGCCATCCCGACGATCGCCGAAGTGAGGTGGCGCCCGCCCATCGAGCCGTAGAACCTGGCGTGGCCGAAGCTGAAGATCCCGCCGTCTCTCGCGACCTCCCAGTAGCCCTTCCCGCCGGGCATCGTCGCCATCCCGACGATCGGCGCCGCGAGGCGGTGCCCGCCCATGGAGCCGTAGAACCTCGCGTCCCCGAAGCTGAAGATCCCGCCGTCCGCCGCGACCTCCCAGTAGCCCTTCCCGTTCGGCGTGGGTGACATCCCGACGATCGGCGCCGCGAGACGGTGCCCGCCCATGGAGCCGTAATAGGGGGCCCCGAAGCTGAAGATCCCCCCGTCTGCCGCGACCTCCCAGTACCCTCCGGTCTTCGGGTCCCCGACCAAACCGACGACGTGAGCGGCGAGCGACCTGCCCCGAGCCGAACCGCGCAACGCGGCGTTGCCGGCTGCGAACAGGCTGCCGTCGGACGCGACGACCCAATAGCCGTCCCCGGTCCTGTCCGAGGCCACGGCCACGGCCCTGCCGCGGAGCGTCGACACGGTCACCCTGTGCGCGTCGGCGCGGTCGGCACGGGCTGCCTTGGTTGCGGCCGTGCGGTGGGACGCGCGCGCGTGGTGACTCTCCGTCCTCGTCACCGTGCCGGTGCCGGTCGCTCGGGCCGTCGCCCCCGCCCACAACGCGAGCGCGAGCGGCGGTGCCCCGCCGCCGACCACGAACGCCGCGGTGAGGACGCCGAGGGCGATGCCCCCGCAGCGCGCGCGCCGTCCATCCCACCGAAAAGGCCCGATCCCCATCTCGGCCCATCCCCTTGTTCCCCGCTCGCAGAGAGGGCCGGGAGATGCCGTCTGGGGATGTGCGATGCACGACGCCCGATTCGGCAGTCCGGCTGACTCCGTGAGCCCCGTGACTTTGCGTCCCCACCTCGCGGCGGGTTTGCCCTTTCGTCGGCGCCACTGCCAGCACCGATCCGGCTACAGCGTACCCAAGGTCTCCTGCGTCCTGCAAGCGACGTCGACCTGACGCGGGTCCACCCGAAGGGTCCACCTCGTGCAGAGCTCGAGAGGGTCACGCGTGCCGGCTGGCACCGCTCAACGTCAAGTCTCGATATCTACTTGAGCTTCAACTTCGAGAGGTCTGCCCAGGTCGGGGCTTCAGAATGGGGAGCTCGACGGTCGGCGGGGGGCCTGTTCCAAAGGTGAAGCCCGGTCGGAGGTCGGCTGGATCCGGGTCTGTTTGCAGGAGAAAAAGCTGCGCTCCCCGGAAGGTCTCGATCGCTGCTCATCCGGGTTGTCCGAGTCTTGATACATGCCTGATGGGGACTTGATCGGCTTTGACCAGGATCTCCCGCCATTGGCGACGTACGCCACGCGGCAAGCCGACGGCAGCCGCCGGCCACCGGGGAACCGGGTGGTCGGGGACGCAAGGGGCGAACCGACCGACATGGGTGCGGAGGGATGAGGGGAAATGGCTGAGCGATCGAAGCTCACGATCGGACGGCGCAGTGCGCGATGGGGTGCGCTGCGGATTTTCCTGGCAGCTTGGGTGATCATCGGTGGGTCGGTCGCTGCCCTGGTCGCGACGGGGTCCACCGCCGGCGCGGACGCGCCGAACACGACAGGCAGCGTCAAGCTAGATCACGTCACGGTTACACCCGGCACCGGCAAGGTGAAGGTCACACTGAGTGGCGTTTGGCGAGAAGTATGGTCAACGGAGACCGAGGACTGCGCTGCGAAGTACGGCGAAGGCGTCGGCGTCGACTGGTGGGGCACCAGCAAGACAGCGCGGAACTTCACAGTGACAACAGTCACACTTGTGGACACGTCGCCCACACCGCCGACGGTCTCGAAAGGCAAGACCACCTACAGCTCGAGCCATTTGGAGATCACATCGAGCCAGTACTTCTACCACAGCACGAAGTTCAACTACGTGGCCCGGAACAACAACACCTCGGAGTGCCACACAACAGACCCAACACCGACGCACAACAAGAACTCGGTGGACAAGGGCATCTGGGGTACATGGAGTGTTTCCGGCACGTACCAGCACACCGCGACACTCCCGCAGAAGATCTGCGTCAACTACTACGACCTCCGGGGGTCGGAGGACCAGAAGACAAAGACCTACATCACAATCACAACGAACACCGACAGCACGATCTCGGACGGCGACTTCAGCACATCGAGCGACTGCGTCACGATCAAGTCGAGCCCGACGCTGACCACGACAGCGCACGCAGCGGGCTCGACCGTCGGACTGGGCACCGTCATTCACGACACCGCCACCCTGACCGGGGGCACATCACCCACCGGCACAGTGTCGTTCACCCTCTACAAGGGCGGGTGCACAGCGGCCGACGTGGTGACGACGAGCAGCGGCCCGCTGAGCGGTGGCCAGGCGACCTCTGAGACGTACACGGTGACCTCCACCGGCACGTACTACTGGGCGGCCAGCTACCCGGGGGACTTGCACAACCTGTCCGCCTCGAGCCCGTGCAGCACGACGGACTCCGCAGAGTCCGTGACGGTGAGCAAGGCATCCCCGACCCTGACCACGACAGCGCACGCAGACGGGTCGACGGTCGTGCTCGACACCGTCATTCACGACACCGCCACCCTGACCGGGGGCACATCACCCACCGGCACAGTGTCGTTCACCCTCTACAAGGGCAGCTGCACATCGCGTGACAAGGTGTCGACAGGGAAAGGCTCGCTGAGCGGTGGCGAGGCCACCTCCGAGACGTACGAGGTGACCTCCACCGGCACGTACTACTGGGCGGCCAGCTACCCGGGGGACTCGCACAACAACTCCGCCTCGAGCCCCTGCAGCACGACCAACTCGACAGAGTCCGTGACGGTGACGGTGACCAAGGCATCTCCGACCCTGACCACGACAGCGCACGCAGACGGTTCGACGGTCGCACTCGACACCACAATTCACGACACCGCCAC
>JASHUY010000199.1 GCA_030039755.1 Acidimicrobiales bacterium | reverse complement strand
GACGACACCCTGCGCGCCGTGCTCGTCGCGCGCGGCGAGGCGCTCGTGGCCCCCTTGACGTGGAAGGCGTCCGCCGCGGCGCACGTCGCGTGGTGGGAGACGGTCGCGTGAAGGTGTCGCTCGACGTCACCGCCGTCCCGTCGTCGCCGGCGGGCGCCGGGCGTTACACGGTCGAGCTCGCGAGAGCGCTCGCGGCGCTCGACGACCCGAGTCTCGTGCTCGTCGCGCGTCGCACCGACGCACCACGTTGGCGCGGCGTCAGCGCAGGGCGCGCCAACGTGCTGGCGTCGTCGCCGTCGCCGAGGCCGCTCCGCCTCGCGTGGGAGCAGCTCGTCCTTCCCACGCTGCTGCGCCGGGCGCACCCCGACGTGCACCACGCGCCGCACTACACGATGCCCGAACGCTCGCGCGTACCCGTGGTGGTCACCATTCACGACTGCACGTTCTTCGACCATCCCGAGTGGCACGAGCCGACGAAGGTCCGGTTCTTCCGCCGTGCGATCCGGGTCGCCGCCCGCAAGTCCGGCGCGCTCGTGTGCGTGAGCCGGACGACCGCGCGCGACCTCGCGGCGATCTGCCCGGTCACCGTCCCGATCGTGGTCGCGCCGCACGGCGTCGACCACGACCGCTTCTCCCCGTACCCTCCTTCGCCTGCGTCCGACGACGCCGCGTTGCATCGCCTCGGTCTCGAGCCCGAGAACCGGTTCGTCCTCTTCGTCGGCACCGTGGAGCCGCGAAAGGACGTCCCGACGCTCATCCGCGCGTTCTCCGCGCTCGCCGACGACGAGCGTGACGTGCGGCTCGTGCTCGCAGGACGGCGCGGGTGGGGGACGAGACCGGTGGACGAGGCCCTGGCGTCGACGCCCCATCGAGACCGGATCACGTGCACCGGTTACGTCCCGGACGACGCGGTCCCGTCGCTCCTGCGCAAGGCCTCGGTGGTCGCGTACCCCTCCCTCTCGGAAGGGTACGGCCTTCCTGCGCTCGAGGCGCTGGCCTGTGGCGCGCCGCTCGTCACGACGAGGGACACGGCGATGGCCGAGCTCGCGGGGGGCGCCGCGACGCTCGTCGACACGGGAGACCCCGATGGCCTGGCGGGCGCGCTCGCAGCCGTGCTCCGCGCCGCGGGCGGTCCCGATGCCGCCCTGCGCCGCGAGGCCGGGATCGCCCGCGCGCTGGACTGCACCTGGGAAGCGAGCGCCGCGCGACACGTCGAGGCCTACCGGATCGCTGCGAACGCGTAGGGTCGTCCTCCGTGCGAGCGTTCGTCACGGGAGGCCGGGGGTTCGTCGGCGGGTGGCTCGCGGCGCACCTCGCCGGTGAAGGCGACGACGTCACCGCCACCGACGCCGAGACCGACGTGACCGACGAGCAGGCGGTCGTACGTGCGATGGATGCGTCGCACCCCGACGTCGTGTACCACCTCGCGGCGCGCGCGCACGTTGGCGACTCGTGGCGCGAGCCGCTCGACGTGCTCCGCGTCAACGTGCTCGGCACGGCGGCGGTCCTCGCCGCCGCACGCCGCGCCGCGCCCGAGGCGACGGTGCTCGTGGTGAGCTCGGCCGAGGTGTACGGGACGCTCACGCCCGAGGAGCTCCCGGTCCGAGAGGGCGGCCCGTTGCGCCCGGCGACCCCCTACGCCGCTTCCAAGGCGGCGGCGGAGCAGGTCACGCTGCAGGCATGGCGCGGCTACGGGCAGCGCGTCGTGGTCGTGCGCCCCTTCAACCATGTGGGTCCCGGGCAGGCGCCGACCTTCGCGGTACCCGCGCTCGCACGTCGCGTGCTGCAGGCGCGCAGAGACGGAGGCCGGGAGCTGGTCGTCGGGACCGTCACGACCCGGCGCGACTTCACGGACGTGCGCGACGTCGTCCGCGCCTACCGTCTGCTGGTCGAGCGCGCCGCGCCGGGCGAGGTGTACAACGTCTGCACCGGCCGCGACGTCGCCATCGCCGACGTCGCGGCCAGGCTGATGGCACTGTCAGGCGTCGAGCTGCGCATGGTCACCGACCCCGAGCTCATCAGACCCGTCGACACGCCGGTGCTCCGCGGTGATCCTTCACGGCTCGTCGCGGCGACTGGTTGGGCGCCTCGCATCGATCTCGACCAGACGCTCGCCGACGTGCTCCGCGGCCTCGAGGTCGACGGGGACCTGAACCTGGGTCCCGTGGCACCGGGAGCTAAGGCACCGGGAGCTCAGGTGCCGGGGGTGGCGAGCTGACGCAGCTGCGCGCCGATCGCCTCGAGCCCGGCCCGCACCTTCTCGGCGACGTCCCGGGCGGGTGCAGGCAGCTGGGCGCCGAACGGGGAAAGCTGCCCGGAAACGAAGGAGAGCGTGTCGCCGATCCACCCGGTGACCTGCTGGGCACCGCCGGCCACCTCGCTGCGCAACCGGGCGACGCCCTCGTCGACCCGTTCCTCGCGCATGAGCTCGTTGCGGACCACCTGGGCTCGCTGAAGGCCGAGGACACCCAGGCCGACCGCCACGAAGGCGGCGTCGCGGGCACGGCGCACCAGCCCGGCGGCGATCTGGTTCAACTCGTTGGCGTCAGGCATAGAGGACTCCTTCCTCGGACGGCGGTGATCGGGTCAGATCCGCCTTCCTCGCTGGGTGCAACTGTATACCTTTCCATAAACGATTGCGAGCACCCAGCGCGGGGGCGGCACGCCCGCAAACCCGATCGGGACCCTGACGGGGATTACCGAGGGGAGTAGCCTGCCTATCCCGATGACGGAGGGGTCGGCCGTGGCGGGGCGCACCCCGTCGGTGGTGGCGGTCGTCGTCACGACCGACCCGGGTCCCTGGTTCGACGACACGTTGCAGTCGCTGGCAGCGCAGAGCTACCGGAACCTTTCGATACTGGTGCTCGTGTCGGGCGGCACCGTGGACCCGACCGAGTCGGTGGCGAGGCGGCTCCCGGATGCGTTCGTGCGGCGGTTGCCGGATGGTGGCGGGTTTGCCGCTGCGGTCAACGAGGCGCTCTCGATGATCGAAGGGGCGTCGTTCTTCCTCATCTGTCACGACGATTGCGCGCCGTCGCCGGACGCGGTGCACCTCATGGTCGAGGAGTCGTTCCGTTCGAACGCGGGGATCGTGTGCCCGAAGATGGTCCACTGGGACGACTCGCGGGCGCTCCTCCACGTCGGCCAGAGCGCGGACAAGACCGGCGCGGTCGTCGAGCGGGTTCAAGACGGTGAGGTCGACGCCGGCCAGCACGACGCGGTGCGCGACGTGTTCGTCGCCCCGGGGGGGTGCACGCTGATCCGTGGAGATCTCCTCCGTGCCCTCGGGGGGTACGACTCCGCGATCGTCGCGATGGGGGAGGACCTCGACCTCTCGTGGCGGGCTCACGTCGCGGGCGCGCGCGTGATCGTCGCACCGGCCGCGACGGCGCGTCATCTCGAGCTCGTCGCCGCCGGTCGCAGGACACCGCCGCCGTCGGACGCTCCCTCTTTGCAGGCGCTCCAGCGGCGACACGAGCTTGCCGCCGTCCTCACCTGCTACTCGTGGACCCACCTCGTACGGGTCGTGCCTCAAACCCTTCTCCTGTCGATCGGCGAGGTCCTGGTCGCGACGCTCGCGGGGGACCGGCGCAGGGCACGGGCCGTGCTGCACGCCTGGCGGTGGAACCTCGGCAGGCGTGGGCGCCTGCGGAGCCGGCGAGCGGCCTTGGCCGCGGTGCGCGAGCTGGGCGACGCGGACGTCCGCAGCCTGCAGGTGCGCGGGAGCGCGCGGCTCACGACCTACGTCTCGCGGCTCACCCACCAGGGCCTCGGCGTCGCGCACGGGTTGCAGTCGAGCCACGCCCCGGGCGACACGCCGCCCGAGCCGTCTGCGCCGCCCGAAGGGGGCGCAGCAGAAGGGGATCAGCTGCGCACCGGCGCCGACGCCACCGGGTGGAGCTCCTCTGCCTGGCACGCCCGAGGCGGTCCGCCGCTCGCGCCCACAGCCGAGCCCTCCGGTTCGATCGGTCTGGGGTTCTCCGAGGACGCAGACTTCGACGACCTGGACGACCTCGGCCGGAGTGGCACGCGTCCTCGGAGCCCGGGATCTCTCGGTCTCCTTGCGTCACGCCGGTCCCGGTTCGTGGCGGGCCTCGTCGTGGCCGCCGTCCTTCTCGTGGGCTCCCGCGGACTCATCGGTTCGCCGATGCCCCTCGTCGGACAGTTCGCCCCATTCCCCGCCTGGACGACCCTCTGGCACCAGTTCTTCTCGTCGTGGCAACCCTCGGGCGCCGGCTCGCACGACCCGTCGAGCCCGGCGTTCGGTTTCCTCGCGCTTGCGGGGACGGTGCTCTTCGGGCGCAGCGGCCTCCTCCAGCAGGTGGTCGTGCTCGCGTGCTTCCCGCTGGGCGCCTGGGGGATGTCCCGGCTGCTCGGGCCCTTCGGTTCTGCCCGGGGCCGGCTGTCGGGGGCGATCGCGTACCTCGCGCTCCCGCTCGCGGTCGACGCGCTCGCACGGGGCCGATGGGACGGCCTCGTCGCCTACGCCGCCATGCCGTGGCTGGTGCTCCAGCTCGCTCGGGCGACGGGCCTCGACCCCTATTCCCCCTCGACGGGTGCCGGCGCATCCGCCACCGGCGCCCGGGGCCCGGCGGGCGCGACGGTCACCTGGCGCGGGTCGGTGGCCGGGCGGGTCCTCGTGCTCGGCGCGATCGAAGCCGTCGCGGTGTCGTTCGCGCCGGCGACCGCGGTAGACGTCGTCGCCGCGGGACTTGGTCTGGTGGCCGGGTCCCTCGTCGTGGGAGGCGCCCCGCGGGCGGCACGTGCGGTCGCCGTCGCCTTCGGGGGGACGATCGTCGCCGCCGTCCTCTGCTCGCCCTGGGTGGTCGGGACGCTGCTGGCTGGACGCGACGCGCTCGGGGTCTTCGGCCTCGCCGTGAACCCCGCGTCGGTCCCGGGTTGGGGAGGGCTGCTGCGGATGGCCGTCGGGCCCGTCGGCAGCTCGCCCCTCAGCTGGCTCCTCCCGGCCGGTGCGCTTCCCGTCCTGCTCCTCGCGCGCGGCACGCGCCTCGCGTGGGCCGTCCGGCTGTGGACGGTCGCCGTGCCGGCCTGGTTCCTCGCGCTCGTCGCGGCGAAGGGATGGGCGGTGCCGTTCGCGCCGTCCCTCGACGTGCTCCTCGCTCCCGCGGCGGTGGCCGTGGCCGGCGCGGTGGGCCTGGGCGTCGCCGCGTTCGAGACCGACCTCGCGGGGTACGGATTCGGTTGGCGGCAAGGTGTCGCGGTGCTCTCGGTCGCGGCGATCGCGGCCGGACTGCTGCCCACGGTGGTGGAGGCGGCGGACGGCAGGTGGGGTCTCCCGTCGTCGGGGTACGAGGCCGCAGCGGGCTTCCCGGCCACGGGGCGCGCGTCGTCTGGTTACCGGGTGCTGTGGCTCGGCGACCCTCAAGCCCTGCCCTTGGGCGCCTGGTCGATCGGTCCGGGCCTTGCCTACGCGACGTCGGCCGACGGGACACCGACGCTGGTCGACGTGTGGCCTCCCGCGTCCCCGGGACGCGCCAGCGGTCTGGCGCAGATGTTGCGACTCGCCATGCGGGGGGAGACCGTGCAGCTCGGTCGCGCGCTCGCAGTTGCTCGGATCCGTTACGTCGTGGTGGTGACGGCGCTCGCGCCGCGCTCGCCGGGAGCGGCTTCGACGCCGACATACCCGGTGCCGGTAGGGCTCAGCTCCGCGCTCGCTCGGCAGGCGGACCTGCGCACAGTGACAGTCAGCCCGACCGGGCTCGAGGTGTTCGAGAACACGGCCTACGTCGCGCGCGCGCAGGGACCGTCGGTCACCGAGGCCCGCGGCGGGGGGATCGCCGGGGTGCTCGATCCGCTCGGCGCCGCGTTGGAGCTCTTGGTTTGGGGTGTCGTGGTCGCGGCGCTCCTCGGCCGGCGACGGTTGCTCGACTGGTGGTGGCCGCCCTTCGTCCGCGCACGCGGGAAGGGCAGGGGGCGGGGCCGTCGGCTCGCCGGGGTGAACGTCGTCGAGTCGGCCAACGGGGACGGGCAGCTCAGTCGTGGCGCGGATGCGGTTCCCCAGCTGGTCGGCGCCCCCGGCGCGGACGACGTCACGGGGTCCGCGCGGCCCGATCCTGGTCCGGCGGGGGACACGTGACCGCATTCGCCGGCCGGCGTCGGAGAGCGGGCGATCGCCCGGGAGCCGGCGCTCGTGGTCGTCTCGCCGCGCTCTTCGTCCTTGCGGCTGCGGTCGCCGGCGGTGGGTTCCTCGGTACGGTCGCGGCGCGCCGGCCGCCCCGGACCGCGCTCCAGCCGGCCGCGTTGGCGGCGGAGGTGGCGCCGGCGGGCTCGGCGTCGTCGACTTGGTACTGCCCGGGAGCTCCGGGGCCGGTCGCCGACGCCGGGACGACCGACCTACTCCTCACGAACGCGGGCGGCAGGACGGTCCGTGTCGGTGTCGTGGTGGTGGACTCGCTCGGCGCGCAGCGGCGGGACACACTCCGACTCGGGCCGCACGCCGAGGCGGATGTCCTCCCGGGCCAGGTCGTCGACGGGGCGTGGCTCGCAGCTCGAGTCGAGGTGGCGGGCGGCGCGGTCAGTGCGGCCGAGCTCGTCGACGGGCGCACCGTGCGAACGAGAAGCACCGGTCGCAGCGTCGCGCCGTGCGCCTCGGAGGTCTCGGCGCGTTGGTACTTCGCATCGGGCTCGACCCGGGAAGGGAGCACGCTGCGCGTCACGCTGTTCAACCCGACGCCCAACCTCGCGGTCGTGGACCTCTCGTTCGTCACCTCGTCGGGGTTCACAGCTCCGGCGCCGTTCCAAGGGCTCGTCGTCGAGCCCCGGACGCTGCGCACCCTCACAGTCGGAACCTACGTGCAGAACCAACCGTCGATCGCGACCGTGGTCACATCGAGGTCCGGAGCGGTGGTCGCGAGTGAGCTCCAGCTGTACGGCCCGGCCGGGGAAGCGGGCGTCTCGCTCGCGCTCGGCTCGCCGGCGACCTCCACGCATTGGGACCTGCCCGGGGTGCAGGACGCGTCGGGAGGTGCCTCCGAGCTCGCCGTCTTCAATCCGTCGGCGCGCACTGAGCGCGTCGAGGTCGACGTGCGGCTTTCGAGCGGTCCGGTCGCACCCTTCACGCAGGTGCTCGGCCCGCAGAGCGTCTGGACGTTGCCGACCGGGGAGGAGCTGCGGATCGCCGCCCAGGAGCGTTACACGATGCAGGTGCGCGCGTCCGCGCCGGGTGTGGTGGTCGCCCGCGTGGGCTCCGGCTCGCCGCGCGGCCACGCACCGTGGTGGGCACAGGACGTGACCGTCACCGGCCTCCAGACGAGCGCCGTGCACACCTGGGTGATCCCCTACGTCGCGGTCGCTCCGCCCACCGCCAGCTCCTCGCCTGCGGCCCGCCGCAGCGAGACGTCGTCGACCCTCTCGTTCCAGAACCCTGGACGGCGCGCGCTGCGCGTCGAAGTCGTCTCGTGGACGGGTGCGCGCCGCGACGTCGAGGTCGTGCAGGTCCCGGCTCTCGGAGCGACGACGGTGGTGGCGCCGAGCGGCCCGGCCTTCGTGGACGCCGACGGCGCGATCGCCGCGATGGGCGACGCGTCGCCCCCCGGGACGGTGGGGGTCGTCGGGGTGCCGGCGGTGCCGCTGCGCTGACCCGGTGGTAGCCCGGAGTCTCGCGAGAGCGGTCCGGCTCGAGCTCAGCCCGTCAGGAACGGACTCCGTCAGGAACGGACTCTGTGAGGAACGGTCTTAGGCGCCGGCCGAAGGAGAGCCCTCGTCACCCGGTGGGGCGGGGTTCTCGCCCGCAGGCTGCGTGCCGCCTTGGGGAGGCGACGGGCGCGAGGGTTCTGAGCCGGGACGGTCGGGGGGCGGCCAGTACCCGGGAGGAGGTGGACCCTGCTGCGGCCACTGGCCGCCCGTCGGATAGGGGGCACCTTGGGGAGGCGGCCCGCCTTGTCCTTGCCCCCACTCCGGCCCCTGCGGCGACCAGGGTGGCGGCCAACCCGCCCAGGGCGCTTGCTGTGCACCGGGGAGGGGTGCAGACGCCGGGGCTCGTCCGCGCAGCGCGGCCGTCCCGGCGTCGAGACCACCGGCCGGCAGTGCGCCGGCCGGCTCGTGCCCGTTCGACCCGTTGGCCCCATTGGCGCCGTTGGCCTTCGCGCCGTTCGATCCGTTGACGTTGAACTGCACCGTCTTCGCCTTGCGGCCCTCGGTGTGGACCGGCCGTCCGTAGGCCTCGTCGACCAGCCGGCCGACCTCGGCGCCGTCGATGCTCTCCTGCTCGAGGAGCGCCTGGGCGACCTTGTCGAGGCCACCCTTGTGACGGGTGAGCAGCTCCATCGCGCGCTCCTCCTGGGTGCGCAGGATCCGCTCCACCTCGTCGTCGATGACGCGGCTCGTGTCCTCCGAGTAGTCACGGGTGTGCATGAGGTCCTCGCCGAGGAAGACCTGGCCCTGCGAGCCCCAGGCCATGGGGCCGATCTCTTCGCTCATTCCCCACTCGCGCACCATCTTGCGGGCGAGCTCGGTGTTGCCCACGAGGTCGTTCGCAGCGCCCGTCGAGAGGTCGCCGTAGACGAGCATCTCGGCGACCCGGCCACCCATCCGCACGCACAGGGAGTCCTCGATGTCGGCCCGCGGGTGGATGTGACGCTCCTCGACCGGGAGCTGCATCGTGACACCCAGCGCCATGCCCGTCGGGAGGATGGTCACCTTGTGCACCGGATCGGCGTTCTCGAGGACGTACGCGAGCACCGCGTGGCCGCCCTCGTGGTACGCCACCCGCTCCTTCTCCTCGTCGGACAGCACGAGGCTCTCACGACGCTGTCCCATGAGCACGCGGTCGCGTGCGGACTCGAAGTCCGTCATCTCGATCGTGGGGCTGCCGCGCCGCACGGCATGCAGCGCGGCCTCGTTCACCAGGTTCGCCAGGTCGGCTCCGCTCATCCCCGGGGTGCCCCGAGCCACGAGGTCGAGGTCCACGTCGGGCGCGATCCGCTTGCCGCGGCAGTGCACCTGGAGGATCGGCAGACGCTCTTCGAGGTCCGGGAGGGGGACCACGATCTGGCGGTCGAAGCGCCCGGGCCGCAAGAGCGCGGGGTCGAGGATGTCGGGCCGGTTGGTGGCCGCGATGATGACCACCCCCTCCGCCGGGTCGAACCCGTCCATCTCGCTCAGCATCTGGTTCAGCGTCTGCTCGCGCTCGTCGTGGCCTCCGCCGAGACCGGCCCCGCGCTTGCGACCGATCGAGTCGATCTCGTCGACGAAGATGATGGCCGGCGCCTGCTTGCGCGCCGTCTGGAAGAGGTCGCGCACGCGGCTCGCGCCGACGCCCACGAACATCTCCATGAAGTCCGAGCCGCTGACGGAGAGGAACGGCACCCCCGCCTCGCCGGCGACCGCGCGGGCGAGCAGGGTCTTGCCGGTCCCCGGCGGGCCCACCAACAGGACGCCCTTGGGGATCTTCGCTCCGATGTCGCGGAAACGCCCCGGCGTCCGGAGGAAGTCGACCACCTCGCTGATTTCCTGTTTGACGCCGTTGTAGCCGGCGACGTCCTGGAACGTGGTGGTCGGGCGGTCACTGCTGAAGAGGCGCGCTTTGGACCGTCCGATCGACATGATCCCCGACATCTGCCCGCGGGCCTGTCTGCTGATGAACAGCATCAGGACGACCGCGATCCCGACGAACAGGATGTAGGGGAGCAGGTCGCCGAGGAGGTTCGAGGGCGGGTTCGAGTAGTCGACCGCCACCCCGTCCTTGCGCATCAGCGCGACTGTTGTCTGGCTCGCCGGGTGGGGCCCGGTGACGGAGTAGGACTGCCCTGTCTTGAGCTTCCCGGTGATGACGCCCGTTGTGTTGTTGATTGTCGCGGTCCTGACCTGCTTCGCCTGGAACTCGGTCCGGAAGCGGTCGTATGTCAAAGACCTCGCAGAGCTGTGCGGCAGCAGCGAAGGGACGATGAGCACCGCGAGCACCGCGAGAATGAGGATGCCCCAGATCCAACGCCAGCTCTGGTCCGGACCCTGTCCGGAAGAGCGCTGTGGCATGTTGTCGGGCCGTTGGCTCACCGGACCATGCTATTCGGCGCTTGCCTCGGAGGGTGACCGGGGGGTGCAGCGGCGGAACGCAGGTGGTGGGAGCGTCGGTGCGCCCCGCGCGAAACCGTTGCGACGGGAGCCGGGGATAACGTGGCTCGATGGCCCGCCACGGCGAGACCGAGCACGGCTCGGCTGAGCCGGGCGGGAACGGGAACCCTGCTCCAGACGTGCAGGCACCAGTCGAGCCGGAGTCTCCGCAGATCCGCGTCGCGTCGCCGTCGTCACCTCGCGCACACCCGCCGCCCGATCACCCGCATCGGCAGTACCCCCGGCCGTCGACAGCTCCGTCCGGGACATACCCCGGACCGGGGCCGTCATCACCGTCCTCGCCACCGTCCCCGCCGTCCCCGCCGCCGTCTTCCCCGCCCTCGGGGTATCCGTCGTACGCCCCGCCAGGCTCGCCGGCCTCTCCACCTCCTGGGTACCCGGGGTATCCCTCGTACCCCCCACCCGGCTACGCGCCCTACCCGCCGCCCTCTGGCGAGCATGGCTACCAGCCCTACCCCCCGCCCTCTGGCGAGCATGGCTACGCGCCCTACCCGCCGCCCCAGCCCCGTGGGTCACGGCCCCAGGACGGCCGGTCGGCTCCGCCAGAGCCCCACGACGGGCGGTTCTTCGACAGCCCGGGGACGCCTCCGGCTACGAAGAGCGCCGCCGGCTTCTGGATCACGATGGGACTGGTCGGGTTCGCCGTCGGCCAGGTGGTCGGAGCGATCTTCGTCGCGATCGCCGCGGCCGCGGCCGGAGAGAGTGGCCAGCTCGCGAAGTTCGCCACGATGGCGGAGCCGCCCGAGTGGTACGTCGGCACGTCGCTCGTCGGCTTGTGGGTCGGGTTCTTCGTGGGCCCGTGGGTGGCGAGCAGGATGCAGGGGACCGGTCGGTTCTTCCGCGACCTCGGGGTGCGGTTCCGGGTCGTCGACCTCGTCGGCATCCCCATCGGGATCGGCGGACAGTTGGTGCTCGACGCGCTCTACGCGCCGTTCGTCTCGCACTTGAAGCACTTCACAGCGCCGACCCAGAAGCTCGTCGGCGCGTCGCACGGGTGGGGGTTCCTCGTCATCGCGATCCTCACGGTCTGCGGCGCGCCGTTCTTCGAAGAGAT
>JASHUY010000198.1 GCA_030039755.1 Acidimicrobiales bacterium | reverse complement strand
CGGCGGGAAGTTCACTCTACCAGTGGCACCACGGAGCGTCAATCGGGTGATGAACACCGACCGGGCTCCGCTCGCTGGCAGGAACGCCAGCATAGCGGCGGAGGCGGGGGCGGGCCGCGACGCCGGTCGACCGTCACCGAGCCCCCGGCACCCACCCCCGGATGGACGCCACGACCCGTCGGGTGCGACGGGTGACTGGCGCAATGGCCTGTAAATCTATATACTTAGTAGGGATGAGAGCGACCACCTGCGTTGTCGAAACCGAAGACCTGGAGGAAGTGACCCTGGGTGTGGCGGCGATCGCCGCGGCGATCGCGCGCACAATCACGATCACATCGCCGCGTTGGCCGGACCGACCCGCCGAGCATCCCACGGACCGCACCGGCGTCAGGGTGCTCAGGACGCCCGAGTACGACGTCTGGCTCCTGCGTTGGCCCACCGGCACCGGCGTCACCCCTCACGATCACGGAGCGTCGATCGGTGCGTTCTGCGTGGTCGACGGCTCGCTCCTCGAGCACCGCTGGCACGCCGGGATGCGCACCTCACGGATCATCGGGCCCGCCGAGACCGTCACCATCGGCCAAGGCGAGGTGCACGACGTCATCGGTCTCACGGACGGATCGCTGAGCGTCCACGTCTATTCGCCTCCGCTCTCGTCGATGAACTTCTACGACGAGAGCGGGACGGTCGTCGTCCGCAGCGAGGCCGTCGAGTCCGATTCGTTCGAGGAGCCCGAGCCGGTGGGCATGGCCTCCGGGAACGTCGGGAACGTCGGGAACGCGCTCGTGGGACGTTGACGTGTCGGCGCTCGACCTTGCGTTGGCCGAGGCTCGAGCGTCGATCGCACCTCGGGTCGCCGCGTCGGAGCTCCGGTCCGAGCTGGCCGCCGGTGCCCTCGTCGTCGACATCCGGCCGGCCGCGCTGCGCGACCGGGACGGGGAGCTGCCGGGGGCGACGGTCGTCGAACGAAACGTGCTCGAGTGGCGGCTCGAGCCGGGGGGCGACCACCGGCTCCCGGAGATGGACGACCCGGGCCGACGCGTGGTTGTCGTCTGCGACGAGGGGTACGCATCGAGCTTGGCTGCGGCTCAGTTGCGGGACCTCGGGGTCAGGAACGCCACCGACCTCGTCGGCGGCTATCAGGCATGGCGGGCCCTCGATCGGACGTCGATGGACGGCGCACACGAGCGCGCCACCGGAAGCACCATTACGACTTCCAGCGGAAGTGGATGAAGATCCGGCCGAAGTTCTTCGAGTCCTTCTCCACCCTGTGGTACCGGGCCCGGACCTCCTTGCGGTCCAGGTACCGCAAGACCCGCTTCTTGAGCTGGCCTGATCCCTTGCCCGGGATGATCTCGACGAGCGTTGCCTTCTTGGCCTCCGCTTCGTCCATGACCCGTTCGAGGGCGCGGTCGATCTCCTCCCCCTTGTTGTAGATGTCGTGGAGATCGAGGACGAGCTTGGCGGCCATGGCGAGGCTGGAGTGACGGGGCGGGGCGGGGAACCGGAAGGGCCCCGGTTCAGTGGCCCCCGAGCATGCCGCTCATCCAGGACGAGAGCCGTGACGGCCGCCCCCGGCGTTCCTCGGTCCGGTCGGCGAGCTGCACGCCGAGCAGGCCCGCGTTCACGCCGAGCCACCGCAGCGGCTCCGGCTCCCAGCGCGGCCACCGGTGGCCGACCCATGGGAGCGTGACCAGGTCGCTGTCCCGGCCGGTCACGAGATCCGCCAGCGTGCGGCCTGCGAGATTGGTCGTCGAGACGCCGTCCCCGACGTAGCCCCCGGCCCACGCGATGCCGGTGGTCCGGTCCAGCCCGACCGACGAATGCCAGTCCCTCGGGACGCCGATAGGGCCGCCCCAACGGTGGGTGACCGCGGCGTCGCGCGCCGCGGGGAAGAGGTCCACGAGGGTCCGGCGCAGCCCCTCGTGCACCCTCGCGTCCCGGTCGAAGCCCGGTCGCACGGCCGAGCCGAAGTGGTAGGGCGCCCCCCGACCGCCGAACGCGATGCGCCCGTCCGCCGTTCGCTGCCCGTAGATGATCAGGTGGCGGTGGTCCGAGAAGGTCTCCCTTGCCGGGAGCCGGGCCTCCTTCCAGAAGGTCTCGTCGAGAGGTTCGGTGGCGATCATGAGCGAGTACACGGGCGCGAGAGCCCGGCGTTCGCGCGGCATCGTCGGGGTCCACGCCTCGAGGGCGCGGACCACCACGTCCGCGCGCACCGTTCCCCGGGCCGTCACCGCTTCGGGGCGCCGTCCCCCGCGCCCCGGCCGGATCCCGACCACCGGGGTCCCCTCGAACACGGGAACCCCGCGACGCTCGACTGCGTCCGCGAGGCCCCGGGCAAGCCGGGCGGGGTGGATCGCCGCGCAGTGCGGCGTGTACGTCGCCCCCGACATCCGGGTCACCCCGATGCGATCGTGCGCCGGCCCCGCGTCGAGCCAGGCAAGATCGCTCTCCGAGGCACCGAAGCGGCGGGCCTCGGCGACCTCCTCCTTCGCCCGCGTCACCTGCGCGGCACCGCGCGCGGCGACGATCGTGCCGCCCTTGGCGAAGTGGCAGTCGATCCCCTCCTCGACGGCCGCACGCCCGATCTCGTCGACGGTCTCTTGCATCGCGACGCGCATGCGGCGGGCCGCATCCTTGCCGTGCTCGCCGGCGAGCTTCGCGTCGGACGCCGCGAACAACGCCGAGCACCAACCGCCGTTGCGCCCCGACGCCCCGTAGCCCGCGACCTCCGCCTCGAGCACGACCACGCGCAGCGTGGGATCGGCGAGCGCGAGCGAGCGGGCCGTCCACAGCCCCGTGTACCCGGCGCCCACGACGGCGACGTCGACGTCCATGTCGCCTCGAAGGCCCGGCCGAACCTGCACGGGCCCCGGCAGCGTGTCCCACCAGAGCGACAAGCCCCGATAGCCCACGCCGGGGTCCGACCCCACGGCCACGCCCACGCCCACGCCCACGCCGGAATCGGCCGCACTCACACCCGGCGCTGCGCCTCCGTCAGGACGTCGCGCAGGATCTGGGTCATGAGGTCGATCTCCTCGTGCCCGCAGATGAGCGGCGGCGAGAGTTGGACGACCGGGTCGCCACGGTCGTCCGCGCGGCAGATCAGCCCCGCTTCGAAGAGGGCGCTCGACAGGAAGCCACGCAGCAGGTGCTCGCTCTCCTCGTCGCTGAACGACTCCTTCGTCGCCCTGTCCTTCACGAGCTCGATCCCGTAGAAGTAGCCCTCGCCGCGCACGTCCCCAACGATCGGCAGCTCGTACAGCGACTCGAGCGACGACCGGAAGTAGTCCCGGTTCTTCCGCACGTGCTCGAGGATGTGCTCGCGCTCGAAGATCTCGAGGTTCGCGAGCGCCACCGCGCAGCTCACCGGGTGCCCCGCGAACGTGAAGCCGTGGCTGAAGCTGGCGCTTCCCTGCAGGAACGGCTCTACGAGCTTGTCGCTCGCGATCATGGCGCCGAGCGGCGCGTACCCGCTCGTGAGGCCCTTGGCGACCGTGATGATGTCGGGCTGGTAGTCGTAGACCTGCGCGCCGAAGTACTCGCCGAGCCGGCCGAACGCGCAGATCACCTCGTCGGAGACGAACAGCACGCCGTGGTGGTCGCAGATCTCGCGGACGCGCTCGAAGTACCCGGGAGGAGGCGGGAAGCACCCTCCGGCGTTCTGCACGGGCTCGAGGTACACCGCCGCGACCGTCTCGGGCCCCTCGCGCTCGATGGTGCGGTCGATCTCGTCCGCGGCCCAGCGACCGAAGGCTTCGAGGTCGTCGGCGTGCTCGGGCGCCCGGTAGAAGTTCGTGTTCGGCACCTTGACGGCGCCGGGCATGAGCGGCTCGAACGGGGTGCGGAGATTCGGGATCGAGGTGATCGCGAGCGCGCCCATGCTCGTCCCGTGGTACGCGATGTCGCGGCTGATCACCTTGTAGCGCCACGGCTGCCCCTTGAGGCGGAAGTACTGGCGGGCGAGCTTCAACGCGGACTCGACCGACTCCGAGCCGCCGGAGGTGAAGAAGATCCGGTTGAGGTCGCCGGGCGCGAGCTCAGCCAGCAGGTCCGCGAGCTCGATCGCCCGCGGGTGCGCGTACGTCCACAGCGGGAAGTAGGCGAGCTCCCCCGCCTGCTTCGCCGCCGCTTCGCCGAGCTCGTAGCGGCCGTGCCCGAGCTGGCTCACGAAGAGCCCCGCGAGCCCGTCCAGGTACCGCTTGCCGTGCTGGTCCCAGACGTACGCGCCCTCACCGCGCACCATGACGGGCACCTCGTGCTCTTCGTTGTAGAGGCCGAGCCGGGTGAAGTGCATCCAGAGGTGCCGGCGGGCACGCGCGCTCAGCTGGTCGCCCCAGCCGTCCCCTTCGAAGTCCACGGTGTGGTTCTCGTACTCGGAAGTCATCTGGTCCCCCAGCTGTAGGTTTGTTTGGCGAGTTTCAGGTACACGAAGGACTCGGTGCCCCGCACGCCCGGGACGGAACGGATCGAGTCGTTCAACAGCCGGAACAGGGCGTCGTCGTCTTCGCAGACGACCTCCGCGAGCAGGTCGAAGGAACCCGCGCACATCACGACGTAGTCCACCTCGTCGAGCTCGGAGAGCTTGTCGGCGACCAGCCGCACGTCACCTTCTACACGCACCCCGACCATGGCCTGACGGTGGAACCCGAGTTGCAGTGGGTCGGTGACCGCGACGATCTGCATGACCCCCGCTTCGCGCAGCCGCTGGACCCGTCGCCGTACCGCCGCTTCGGACAGCCCGACCTCTTCGGCGATCGCGCCGTACGGAAGTCGGCCGTCACGTTGCAACGACTCGACGATGGCCCGGTTCGCGTCGTCGAGGAGCCCCAACGGCCCGGCGGGCGCTCTGGCGCTGTCGCCACCGCCGTCGCGGGCGCTGTTGCCGGCGGCGGCTTCGATCCGGTTCACGTGGGTCGTCCCCCAGGGTCGTCATGACGCGGCCGGCGAATGCGAGCCGGGCGCCGTCTGCACGCCGAATTCTGTCAGATTTCGGCGTGGCGTCAAGTGATTCGGTCGCGATCGGGCGAAAAATCCCCGGAAAACGATCCTGTCCCTTGTCAAGACCCGCTTAATCTGGGATCGTGTTGGGGCGACGTGATCTGTCGCGCCTGCCTCAGGGGGCGTCCCGCACGCCGCCGCCCGTCGACGGAGACGGACATCGGAGACGGACCTGTCGACCGAGGCTGTTCCAGTCCAGCCCATCTAGGGAGGAAGCGATGAGCCCAGGCGAGGAGACCGGCACGCTCGAGCGATTCCGGAATTTCGTGAACGGGGAGCACGTCGACGCCGACGGCCCCATGGCGCCGGTGATCGACCCGAGCACCGGGCGCGCGTACGCCGAGGCGCCGGTGTCGAACGCCGAGGACATCGACCGCGCGGTGCAGGCGGCGACCGCGGCGTTCCCCGCGTGGCGCGACCGCGCGCCCACCGAGCGGAGCCTCGCCCTCATCCGCATCGCCGACGCGCTCGAGGGCCGCGCCGAGGAGCTCGTCCACGTGGAGTCGCGCAACACGGGGAAGCCCATCGGCCTCACGATCTCCGAGGAGATCCCGCCGATGGTCGACCAGATCCGGTTCTTCGCCGGAGCCGCGCGCATGCTCCACGGCCTTTCGGCCGGTGAGTACATGGTGGGGCACACGTCGATGATCCGCCGGGAACCGATCGGCGTCTGTGCGGCGGTGACGCCGTGGAACTACCCGATGATGATGGCGGTCTGGAAGTGGGCGCCCGCGCTCGCCGCCGGCAACACGATGGTGCTGAAGCCGTCGGACACCACCCCTGCCTCCACGCTCCTCATGGCCGAGATCATGGCCGAGCACCTTCCCCCGGGCGTCCTGAACGTGGTCTGCGGCGACCGCGACACCGGCCGGGCCCTGGTCGAGCACCCCACGCCGGCGATGGTGTCGGTGACCGGCAGCGTGCGGGCCGGCATGGAGGTCGCCGGGACCGCGGCGGCGACGCTGAAGCGCGTCCATCTCGAGCTCGGCGGGAAGGCACCGGTCATCGTCTTCGACGACGCCGACGTCGAGTCGACCGCGGCGAGCATCGCCGGGGCCGCCTACTTCAACGCGGGCCAGGACTGCACCGCGGCCACCCGCATCCTCACGGGGCCCAGGATCCACGACGACCTGCTGGCTGCACTGGTGGAGCAGGCGAAAGGCACGACCACCGGCGCACCCGACGACGAGTCGGCGGCCTACGGCCCGCTCAACAACGTGAACCAGCTCGCCCGCGTCCGGGGGTACTTGGAACGCGTCCCCTCGCACGCGGAGGTGGTCACCGGAGGTCAGCAGGTCGGGAACACGGGTTTCTTCTTCGCGCCCACCGTGGTGGATCGGCTCCAGCAGGACGACGAGATGATCCAGCAGGAAGTGTTCGGCCCGGTGATCACGGTCCAGCAATTCTCCGACGAGGGCCAGGCGCTCGCCTGGGCGAACGGCGTCGAGTACGGACTCGCCTCGAGCGTGTGGACCAAGGACCACGGGCGTGCGATGCGGATGGCGAAGGGGCTCGACTTCGGTTGCGTGTGGATCAACACGCACATCCCGCTCGTCGCCGAGATGCCGCACGGAGGGTTCAAACGCTCGGGTTACGGCAAGGACCTCTCGATGTACGGCTTCGAGGACTACACCCGGATCAAGCACGTGATGAGCAACATCCTCGCCTGATCCGCCACGGCAGACGG
>JASHUY010000197.1 GCA_030039755.1 Acidimicrobiales bacterium | reverse complement strand
CCCGTCGGACTCGAGGTACGAGGAGATCTTCTGTTGGAGACCCGCGAGATCCGTGCCTTTGCCCTGGAAATGCATGACCTTGTCGCCGATCATCGATCCTCCTTCAGGCCGCGGCCGCCGGACGGCGGGCCTCGGCGATCGTACCCACGCCGGACGCCGTCGGACGAAGCCGTCCACCCGTGCCGAGGATCGCCCCGGTTTCCGTCTCAGCTCCAGCTGCCCATGACGATGCCCCCCACGATCAGGACGAGGCTGACCACCTGCGCGACGGACACGGACGCACCGAGCAGCACGACGGCTTCCGCGCCGGTGAAGACGGGGATCAGGTAGTAGACGAACCCCGCCCTGGCCGTCCCGATCAACGCGATGGAACGGTTCCACGCGAGGTACGACAGGGCCGACGCGCCGACCCCGACGTAGAGCACGCCGACGAACGCCCCGGCGTGGACGGGCTTGACCCCTGTCGTCACCGCTTGGGTGAGGTACACGGGGAGGATCACGGCAAGGCCCGCGATCATCGAGGCGACGAGGAACGAGCGGTCGCGCAGCTCGGCCGGCTTGTGGCGGACCAGCGCGCTGTAGACCGCGAAGAGCACCGTCGCCACCAGCATGACGAGGTCGCCTTCGTGGAACGAGAGGCTCGTCAGCACCTTCAGCGATCCACCCGTGACGAGCACCACCACGCCGCACGCGCCGACGACGAGGCCGGCCGCGCGCAGCCAGGTCAGGCGCCGGCGGTCGACGACGGCGGTGAGGAGGATCAGGAAGATGGGCGATGCCACCGCAAGCAGCGAGAGGTTGATCGCCGGCGTCGTCTCGCCGGCGAAGTAGATCAGCGTGTTGAACGCGGACACGGCGATCACCCCGCTGACGAGCACGTACCACCAGTGCCGCCGGATCGCCGGCCAGTCGGCCCGGAGCCCACGGAGCGAGAAGGGGAGGAGCGCGGCCAAGCCGACCAGCCAGCGCCAGAAGTCCAGCTCCACGGGTGACATCGATTGCCGGAGAACCCTGGCGACGATGAAGTTGCCGGACCAGATCGCCGTTGCGACGACCGCGAGCGCGGTGCCCGCGGCCACGGACGAGCCGGCGCCAGGCCATCTCGCTCTCGGGACCCTCCAGCGCGCTCCGTCCACGCGTGAGCTCACCATCTCGGCCAAGGTCCCAGTCTTGCCGGTCGCCCGCCACCTTCCGCACGGTGGGGGCCTCCCCCTCACTCGTCGATGAGGACGGCTCTCGCCCAGGGAGGGGGCATGGGCGACGAGGGGGCGCGGCGCTGCGTGAAGACCCCCACGACGACCCGGAGCCCCTTCGGCGCCTCGGTCGGCCAAGGGCTGTAGCCGTCCGTGAGCACGACGGCGATCGACGGCCGCGGTCGGAGCGCCGCGGCGGCGGCGATGCCCACGCCCATGTCGGTGCCGCCGCCCCCGGCGAGCTCGACTTGGCGCGAGGAGCTGACGCGGCGCACCGCGTGCACCGCCGTGTCGACGGCCAGCACGCGCGCGTCCCGGACGCCGACACGGGCGAGGATGCCGTCCACCTCGGCGAGCACCCTCCCGAGCAGCTGCGCGTGCATCGACCCCGACGTGTCGCAGACGATCGCGACCGAGGGGATCGGCCGGTGGAGCGAAGGCAGGATCACCGGGCCCGCCGGCTCCGCCCGCCGTGACGGGCGCCGGTACGTGTAGTCGACGGCGCCGGCGACTGCGGCGAGCTGCCTGCGGAGCTCGGCCGCGAGCACCCGGCGCCAGTCCACCCGCGACGGCAGCACCGTCTCAGCCCAGCGCAGCCACCCGCCCGGGACCGAGCCCGGTTCGCGTCCCGCCGCGCGATGGATCTCCGCGGCGAGCCCGAGGCGAAGGGCGGTCGCCTGGCGCGGGTCGATCCCCGCGGCACCACCTGTTCCCCGCTCGGCGCCCTCACCTGGACGGATCTTCCCGTCGCACCCGGAACCGCAGTCCCAGAGGCGGTCGCCCCGGACCTCGCGGAGGTACTCCTCGGCGACGTGGCCCGGCTCCAGTCCGAAGCGCCCGGGGAGGTCCGGGGCGGCAGCGGGGACGAGCGCGAGGGGCTGGAGGTCGTCGTTGACCTCCGCGTCCGCGGCGCGGTTCCAGCGGTCCGCGGCGTCGGGTGCCGAGACCTCCGCCCTGGCGGCGTGGTCGCGGACGAGGTGCGAGACGAGGTGGACGAGCAGCCGTCCGAGCTCGTCCGTCGAGAGGCGCGCGAACGTCTCCGGGTCGGCGCGGACGCGCCAGCGCCGGTCGACCCCCACCGTCCCGGTGCCCGGAGCGGGGTCCAGGTCGGCGGCGAACAGCGCGGTCGCGAGGTAGGGCATCTTCGCGACCGCCCACAGACGGCTCGCCGCGAACTTCCGATGGTCGAGATCGGCGGCGCGGCGGGCCGCCTCGTGGTTCGCAGGGGTCACCGCGCAGGGGTCACAGCGCAGGGGTCACATGAGCAGGCCGGCGTCGCGAAGGAGCGGTGCGAACGCGCGGACCTCGCGGGGGATCGGGGCGCCGGGTGGCCGTGCGCGGGCGAGCGCGCGCGCGGCGGCCGCGGCGACGTCGGGCGCGGTCTCCCCCGCCAGCCCGAAGACCCTCCAGCCGGCCGCCCACCGTTCGGGGGTGCAGTCCCCGACGACCGCGGCGGCGACCGACGACAGCGCGGCGAATGCCCGGTCGCCGCGTTCGGGCAGGACGAAGGTCTCCGGATCTGCGAGGACGAGCTCGGGGTCGGGCAGGTCGGCCTCCTCGATCCACGTGAGCAGCTCGATCCCCGGCCCCGCGCCCACGCAGCCGCGGACGAGCACGGAGGCGACGTCGTCGGCTCCTCCTACGCGCGCGGCGGCGAGGAGCCGAGCCGCCATGTCCCAGGTGCGCGGGCTCGGCCACGCCCGGCCCGCGCGCGCGGCGTCGTCGGGCACGGCGATCGCAAGGTCAGGACGGACCCGGAGGAACCCGGCGACCCACGTCCGCGCGACGGCGACGTGGCGTTCCCACGCGTCGGGGAGCTCGACGAGGGACGGCACCCCCCAACCGCCGCCGAGCCCGTCGGCCACCGTGCGCCCGTCGACCGGCCATCCGAGGTGGCAGAAACGGTTTGCGAGCGGCGCGGAGAGGTCCCAGCCGTCGGCGGCCTGCTCCGGCGGGTTGGCCGCGGCGACGACGGCGACGCCGTCGGGGAGGGCGAGGTCTCCGACCGTCCGCTCGAGGACGACCCGCAGGAGCGCGGCCTGCACCGCGGGGGGAGCGGTCGACACCTCGTCGAAGAAGAGGAGCCCTCGGCCGGCTGACGCGAGCCGCTCCGCCCACCGTGGCGGCGCGAGGTCGACGCGTCGGGGCGCGGCGGTCGCGGCGGGCGCGCCGTCGGCGTCCGGACCGGTGCCGACGGGTGCCACGACGGGCAGCCCGGCGAAGTCGGACGGCTCGCGGATCGACGCGATCACCGTCTCGCACGGCAAGCCCGCCGCGTGCGCCATGGCCGTCACGACGGACGTCTTGCCCGTGCCCGGCGCACCCCACAGGAGCACCGGCACTCGCGCCGCGACCGCCACTGCGACCGCGTGACCGACGACGGCCTGGTCCTCCACGAGCTCGAGCCTACGGTTCCCCCGCTCGACCGACGCCCCGGCACGCTCGACACGGCAAGCACGCCGACACGGCGCGCACGAAGGTGGCTTGACACGGCGCGCTGGAAGCACGCCGACACGGCGCGCACGTCGAACGACGGCGCGAAGCTGGCTGGGTGGGCGAGCCCGGCGATCCCGAACGGTACTTGCGCATGCTCGGGGAACGCGCGCTCCTCGAAGCCGAAGACTCGGGACCCTTCTCCGGGCCGCTCGACCGGGCGGCCGCTGCGCTGGTCGCCGTGGGCGCGCTCAGCGAACAGCTCGCCGGCTCCGTCGTCGCCGACTACGGGCTCGCGTGCGCGTTGCGCGGCCGGCGACGAGCCTGGGCGTGGCCGCGAGGCGCCGGTGCCGTCGTGCCGGTGCCGTTCGCACCGGCCCGCGTCCTGCCGGGGCCGATCGCGCTGACGGTGCAGGGCTGGGAGATGACGGTGCGCTGGGTGCGTTTCGGCGACGATCAGACGGAGCTCGCCGTCTCCGGGCGGCGGGCGGCGGGCCGCCCACGTAGGAGTCGGACCCCGTCGACAGGGCCGCCTCCGTCGTTGCAGGTGGCCGACGACCGGGGCACGTCGGCGACATGCCACTTCAGCGGGGGCCATGGCGACGGCGACTTCTCGGGCACCTTCGCGACGGCGACGCCGCTCTCTGCCGACACGGCGTGGCTCGACGTCTCGGGGCAGCGTGTGGAGCTCCCGGTGGCGAGCACGCCACGAGCGGAGGTGAGGGTCGAGCCGCTGCCCGCCAGGCCTGCGGGCCTCGGGTACCTCTGGCACGAGCTCGCCGTCTCGGACTCGCGGTTCCATCGGCCGGGAGGTGAGACGTCCGCGGCCCTGGACGCGCTCGTCGCCGTGGGCGCGGTCGACGCCGACGACCCGGAGGTGAAGGCGCTGGTCCAGGTGGGTGCCGCCCTGCAGGGCGGTACAGGTGCCCGGATCAACGCGCCGCCGGGGTTGCCCGAGCCGTGGGCCGCGTTCTTGGGACAGGGTTCCCCGGCCGCCTCGGGTGCCGACGGCGTCACAGGGGTCGCGTCAGCCGGTGTGGTCGCGGGACCGGTCGACGGGGCCTACGTCGGGATCGACGCGATCGAAGCGCAGCCGCACGGCTTCTCCGTGGAGGTCGTCGTGTCGCCGGGCACAGCGTTGCGCGCACGCTTCGAGGGCGTGAGCGGCCGCGCGATCGAATGGTGGGCGAAGGACGATCTCGGGGTCCTGCGCCTCGGGCACGTCGGCGACTCCGGCGGCTCCCGTGGGAAGATGCGCGGCACGGTCGAGTTCACGCCCGGGCTCGATGCCGAGGCGCGGATGCTGCACATCATGCCGACCGGCAGGACCGAGCGGGCCGTCGTGTCCGTCGTGCTCCCGTGGGCGGACGCGCCCTCCGCCGCGCAGGACCCGTGAGCTCCGGCCCGTGGTGGCACGGTCTCGCGCCGGCGGAGGTGACCGTCGAATGCTCCGGCGCAGCGCACTCTGTGAGGTGGGAGCACGGCCGTCTCTGCGCGCTCGCGCATCCGGACGTCGAAGGGGAGCAGGCGCTCTCGGCGCTGGCAGGGGACCGACCCGCCTGCCTCGAGCTGCTCGGGCTGTGGTCCCGCCACGAGGAGGACCCGCGCGTCCTCGTGGCGGCGAGTCGTGGACCCGGTGACCCGCTCGTCGCGTGGACGGGTCCTCCGAGTCGCTGGGTGGGCTTCGCCCCTCTCCAGGGGGCGCCGGCATCCCGCGCAAGGGCGAGGGTGCGTTCGCTCGCACGGACCGGGCCGCGCCTCGTCGCCCCCGGGCCGCCGCAGCGGCGCACAGCGGAGGAGCCCGACCCGCTCGTCGACTTGGCGAACCTCGCCGGACCGCTGTTCGACTACCTCGCCGGAGCGGTCGCGGCGGTCTGGGCGGAGCGTCTCCTCGCCGGGGACGACCGGGTCCCGCCGCACGCTGCGGCGCTCGACACCGCGCTCTTCGGCAGGGTCCTGATGGCCGTGCGCGCGTGGACCGGCGACCCGGCGCTCGAGGTGACCGTCGAGACCGCGGGCGTGGGCGACCCCCCGAGCATCTCGCGCGAGGACGACCGCGTCGTCGCGGTCCTGCCGTTCTCCTGGCTCTCCCGGGTGTGGGCCCGCGGCCTCGCGGTGGTGCTGGGCCACTTCGTCCTGGCGATCTCGGAAGACGCCGCCGGCGTGCTCCGGCTCGACGCGGCGGGGTCGCTCGGGACCCGGACGGTGATCACGATCGACGTCGGAGCCGCGGCGGCGGGCTGAAGAGGCGCCGTCCGGGGTGCACGGAGGACCCGGCCGGTCGCGGCTCGTCACACGCCGGGGGGGCATCCGCGTGCCGCGGGGACGCGCTTTCTATCCTCCGCATTGCATGGGGATCGAGCGGAGCGACGCGCGATGTACGCGATAGCCACGCGTTGGACCTTCAAGGCCGGGTCCGGGGAGGAGGCGCTCGGCATCAACAAGGACGAGGTGATGCCGGCAGTCGAATCACAGCCGGGTCACGTGCACACCGTGATCGTCCGGACCGGGCCGGACACGTTCCTCTCCTGCGTCTGCTGGGAGACGGAGGACGACGCGAAACGGACGGTCGCGGATCTCTCCCCTCTCTTGATCCGGCACCTGGGCCATCTGGTGAGGGGCGTGGAGCCGGTGTCGGGCAACGTCGTCTACCAGGCGTGCGCATCCCGCGCGATCAGGCCGGGCGGCTGACCACGCTCCCTGCCCGGGTCGTTCGGGACGAGGGGGATGACAGGTGGTTCGGCACGCCGCGAGCGGGCCGGTGACCGCCCGGCCGTTGCGGCCGCGCTCACGTGGCCTCGCCCGTGCCGGCGGTCCAGACGAGCTCACCGTCGATCCAGGTCTCGGTGACGCCGATGCGAGGTAGGGCACCGATGTCCGCGGTCACGGGGTTGGCGTCCAGCAGCACGAGGTCCGCAGCCGCGCCGGGTGCGATCACGCCGACGTCACTCCGCCCGAGCAGCGCTGCCGGGGCGCTCGTGATGCCGGCGAGCGCCGTCTTGCGGTCGATCGTGAAGTCCGCCCCCAAGATCGCCCCCGAAACGCTCTCGCGCGTGATCGCGGCCCATGCCGCCCGCAACGGACCGGGGTCCGTCACCGGCGCGTCGGAGCTGATGACGATCGGCAGCCCCGCGCGCTGGAAGGCGCCGTACGGGTAGAAGCGGGAGCCGATCGGACCGAGATCGTCCACGATGGTGTCGGCGTGCTCGTGCAGCTGCACGGGTTGGGACACGGGAACGACGCCAAGCCGTGCCATCCGCGCGATCTGGGCGTCCGTGGGGAAGCCACAATGCTCGATCCGGTGGACGAGGCGGGGTCGCGCGATCTCCGATCGCGCGTCGCCGATCGCGTCGAGGACGATGCCGATCGGCACGCTGCCCTGGGAGTGGGTCGCGGTGGCCAACCCGAGCCGGTGCGCCTCCAGGAGAAGCTCGTGGAGCTCGTGCGGCTCGTGGTAGAGGTAGCCGTCGCCGGTGTCCCCCGAGGCGGCGTCGTGGCCGCAGCACTCTCCGGCGAGGTACGCGGTGCGAGCGAGGACCGACCCGTCGGCGTAGAACTTGACACCCGAGATCTCGAGTCGTCGATCGCCGAGTCGCGACGACAACCCGATCTGCCGGAGATGCTCGAGCCCGCTCGACAGAACGAGCAGGTGGGTCTTGAGCCGCAGTGAGCCTTCGTCGCGCGCCTGGAGGTACGCGGTGAGCTCCCGTGAGGTGGCCTGGGCGTCGCAGACGGTGGTGATGCCGGCCGACAGGAAGGACTCTTGCGCGAGGTCGAACCGCCGGCGGAGCTCTTCAGCGCGCATCGGGAGGTGGAAATTCGGCCCGTGGTTCCGGATCTTGACGCCGCCCTCGCCGGTGAGCAGGTCGCAGGCGGAGTCGAAGAACAGCCCCGTCGGCTCCCCTGTGTCGGCACGGTCGATGCGCCCGCCGATGGGCGTCGGCGTCGAGGCCGAGATGCCGAGCGCGCGCATGACCACCGAGCTCACGACGAACCCGTGCCCGCTCACGTGCTGGACCGTGACCGGCCGGGACGGGTCCACCCGGTCGAGATCGGCCGCGGTGGGGTGCCGACCCTCCGCAAGCACGGCCTGGTCGTAGCCGTAGCCGTCGACGGAAGGCGCGCGCGGGTGCGCGCGCGCGTAGTTCCCGAGGATCCCGGTGATGTCCTCGATGCTGCGGGCGTGGGACAGGTCGGCCCAGTCGAGGCGGCAGCCGTGGAGGAGCAGGTGCATGTGCGCGTCGACGAAGCCGGGGACCATGGTCCGGCCGTCGAGGTCGACGTGTCGAGGCGTGCCGGTCGCGGCGGCGCGACAGGCCGACGCAGAGCCGACCGCGCGGACGACGCCCCCTTCGACGAGGACCGCGTCGGGATGCGGTCCGTCGAGCATCGACTCGATCGTGCCGCCGGTGAAGATGATGGGATCGCTCATCGTCCTCCTAGGTCGTGCCGGTCCCGCGGGCGTGCACGGACCGCCCGCTGCTCGCTGCGCTCGGCAGACTTGGCGACGGTCGCGATGCGACGTGCCGGCACGAGTCCCTGCTCGTCGGGCGGTGCGACTGTAGTAGCTTGCCGTCGCTCGACTCTGGAGAACGCACGTGAGCCAAGACCCCGTCGGACCGCCGGACGCTCGACGTGTCCCGCGCTTTGCAGGACCTGAGACGTTCGCGCGACTGCCGCGGCTCGACGAGGTCGAAAGGGCGGCCGTCGCGATCTTGGGGGTGCCGTTCGATTCCGGCGTCTCGTACCGGCCCGGGGCCCGATTCGGCCCTTCCGCCATCCGGGCCGGCTCGAAGCTCCTTCGTCCGTACCATCCGTTCCTCGAGACCCAGCCGTGGAACGTGCACCAGGTCGCCGACGCCGGGGATGTCGCTGCGAACCCGTTCTCGATCATGGAGGCCATCGAGTCGATCGAGTCGTCCGCCGGCGGCGTGCTGGAGAAGGCGGACCACCTCGTCGTGATCGGCGGCGACCACACGATCGCGCTGCCCCTCCTGCGGGCGACCGCCGCCCGTCACGGTCCGGTCGCGCTCGTGCACTTCGACGCGCATCTCGACACCTGGGACACGTACTTCGACGCCCCGTACACGCACGGAACGCCGTTTCGAAGAGCGGCGGAGGAGGGCGTGTTGGCGCTGGACGCCTCCGCCCACGTGGGGATCCGCGGCCCGATCTACACCCCGCAGGACCTCACTGAGGACGCTGGGCTCGGTTTCGCCACGATCAGCACCGTCGACGTCGCCACCAAGGGCGTCGACGCAGCCGTGGCCCGTGTCGTCGAGCGGGTGGGCGAGCGGCCCGTCTACGTCAGCGTCGACATCGACGTCCTCGACCCGGCGCACGCTCCCGCCACCGGGACTCCCGAGCCCGGCGGGCTGACCTTCAGAGAGCTGCAGCTGATCCTGCGAGGGTTCGAGCGGCTGGACCTGGTGGGCGCGGACGTCGTCGAGGTGGCGCCCGCCTACGACCATGCGGAGCTCACCGCCCTCGCCGCCGCGAACATCGTCTACGAGCTCCTCGGGCTCTTCGCCAGGCGGGCGCTTGCGCGCCGCTGACCGGCGCGCGTCGTGGATACGGCCACAGCCGCCGAAGAAGACCTGACGACCAGCTCGGGCTCGAGTCGCACCGACTCCGCCTCCTCGCCGTCGATGCGCCGGAGCAGCAGCCGCACGGCTTCCCTGCCCATGAGGGCGTGGTCGACCCGTACGGTCGTGAGCGGCGTCTCGAGGTACCGGCTGACCGCGAGGTCGTTGTAACCGACGAG